>JAWVEZ010000137.1:0-31535 GCA_033856455.1 Solirubrobacterales bacterium
CCGAGAGCGGCGTTAGCGTGAACCTTCATCCGGGTCCTCCTTGCTTAGGGCGTAGACACCCCCGAGCTTCTTGGAGGGCCCGGATGCTTCTCAGGCGTTCACAACGTGTGTGGGCGGGTCAGCTAGCTTCGGCGAATGCCTTCCGGAGATGCCGACAAGCCGAAGAAGCAATGGCAGCGCTGGGGGCTCGCCATCGTGGCGGTGCTCGGCGCTTTCGGCATCTTCAGCGCCATCGGCGGCAACATCGTCGACGAGGTGTTTCCGGGGGTCTCGGAGGAGTTGACGGGCGCCGGTTTGGTCCGAGTCAGCGTCCGGCCGATCGATGCCAGTGACGGCTTCACCATGGCGACCCGGTCGCGAGAGGAGATCGCAAGCCGAGTCGGCGCGGTCGACGACTGCTCCTCGTTGTATGAGGCCGCGTCGGAAGCCGAGGCGGTCGAGGTTGGGCGCTCTACCCGCAGTCTGGTCTTCGAAGGCACGACGCACCGTGACGTGACGATCGTCGACTTGAGGGCGGAGGTCGTCCGCCGCTCCGCACCGATGGCGGGGGCGCAGATCAAGTGTTCCTCCGCGGAAGGTGTTGCCGCCCTCGGCTTCTCCTTCGACTTCGACCAACCGCAGCCGATTGCGATCAGGATTGGCGAGGGACCCGAAGACGAAGTTCCGTACTTCCAGAACGGCAACGTGATCGTGCTGAAAAAGGGCGAGGTGCAGCCCGTACTGATCGTCTCGTCGGTCAGCAGGGACTACGTCGCCTGGAATTTGGCGGCCGATCTAATCATCGACGGCGAGGAAGAGTCGGTGACAATCGACGACGATGGCCATCCCTTTGAACTCACCGGCGGCGACGGAGATCTGCGGTACGAGGGCTACTACGAATGGCAATGGTTTGAGGCGCCTGCGCGCTTGAGGGTCGCATCCAAGCCACTCGGCTAGAGAGGATCGGACATGCTCAGGTCTATCGCGCGGTGTCTGCGCGACTGCGCCGTTTTCGTTTGTCTTTCATCTCCCGGCTTTTCACTTTCGCGTCGGCGTAGGAGGACTCGACCAGGGCTCTGCCGCCGCTCCAGCCGAACACCCAGGAGACGAGGACGACCGCGAGGAGCACGTTCCAGGCGGAGGTGACGACCTGCTGGCTGATCGAGTAGGCGGTCGCGGTGGCGGCGTTGGTCGAGTCCGAGAGCGCAGCGGTGTTCATCGCCTGGGTGACCCCGACTCCGCCCGGGGTCGCGGAGACCGAGTTGGAGATCGAGTTCGAGGCGGTCACGGTGGCGACGTTGTGGAAGGTGACCGGGATCCCGTAGGCGCCGAGGAAGACGGCGACGATCGCCAGCCGGGCGGCGTAGCTGCCGAGCTCCGGGAGGACGACGTCGGCGACGAAGCGGCGCGGCGTGCGCAGGACGGCGCCGCCTTCGGCCGCCTGGGCGCGCAGACCCGCCAGCTTCCCCCAGAAGATCCGCCCCAGCAGCACCAGCAGGACCAGCCCGCCGGCGACGATCATCAGCGCCACCCCGGTGTGGTCGGAGAGGAAGCCGAGCTTGATCGAGAAGGAGCCGGCGACCGAGAGGAAGAGGTACAGGTAGAGCGCCAGGTTGAAGACCGTGAAGGGGATCTTCTGGACGACGATGCCGGAGACCATCATCGTGAAGGTGGCGCCGACGAACAGGGCGGTGAACATCAGCAGCATCACCCAGGTGCCGATGTTGGCCGGGAGGAAGCTGTTCAGCGCGACCGCGGTCGCGTAGGAGGCGAGCACGATCCGGTAGGTGACGCCGCCATCGGGCAGGGCGGCGCGGAGGATCCCGAACCAGGCCAGCGCCGCCAGCGCGGTCTGCGCGCTCTGCAGGAGGACGCCGGCGAGGATCGCCCAGAGCGGCACCTCGGCGAGCTTGTCGAAGAGCGCGTCGATCCAGTCGTCGACCGGGACTCCGAGCAGGTCGAGGACGAAGATCGTGAGGGCGACGCCGCCGATCCAGATCGCGATGCGAGCGATTCGTCGTCCCACGCCGCTCACCCTATTGTTGGGAACGATGAGAGCGCGTCGGTCGCTGTCGGTCTTGACCCTTGCCCTGGCGCTCGCCGGCCTGCTCGCACCCGCGGCGGGCGCCGCGCAGCCCAAGCTCGAGCGCTGCGACCTCGGCCTGCCGCGTCCCTTCCAGTGCGGGCGGATCACGGCGCCGATGGTCCGCGCCGATCCCGCGCTGGGCAGAACCAGAATTGCTTTTGCGGTCCGAAAGCGTGCCGATGCATCGCGTCCTTCCCTGGGGACGATCATGGCGATGGACGGCGGCCCCGGCTACGGCTCGACCTCGGCTCCGTTCACCCGCTCGCTGGTCGCGGTGCTGGCGCCGCTGCTGCGCCGCCACGACCTCGTCGTCTTCGACATGCGCGGCACCGGGCGCTCGCAGGCGGTCGACTGCGCGCCCCTGCAGAAGGGCCTGATCCAGGAACACATCGCGATCGGCGAATGCGCCAACCAGCTCGGCCCGCGTTACGCGGGCTACACGACCGGCGAAGCCGCCCACGACCTCGACGCGGTCCGGCGCGCCCTCGGCCTCGGCAAGGTCTTCTTCTACGGCGACTCCTACGGGACGCTGTTCGGCCAGGCCTACGCGGTCCGCTATCCCGGCTCCCTGCGGGGGCTGATCCTCGACTCCGCCTATCCCGGCGACGACCCCTACTACCGGACGCTGCTGCCGGCCGGCCTGCAGGGGCTGCGGATCGCCTGCCGCCACTCGCCCGAGTGCTCCGGCGACCCGGTCGCCCGCCTCTCGCGCGTCGTCGGTCAGTTCCACGCCGCCGAACGCTCGACCGAGGGGCTGCTCGGCTTCCTGCTGCAGTCCGGGACGCTGGCGCCGCGCTCCTACCTCAGCCTCGACGACGGGGTCAGCCGCCACCTGGCGGGCGACCCGCGGCGGCTCAACAGGCTGCTCGCGCCGGGCCCGGCCGGCCACGGGGAGCTGAGCGAATTCTCGTACGGCCTCGAGATCGCGGTCGAGTGCATGGACTACCCGCTGCTCTGGGACCCGGCGGCGCCGACCGCCGAGCGCATCCGCCAGCTCGACGCGGCGGTGGAGCGGATCCCCGCCGACCACTTCGCGCCGTTCGGGCGGCGCGAGTACCTGCTCTCCTCGGCGGCGCACCTGACCAACTGCCTCAACTGGCCGGCACCGCCGCCGGGGCACGAGCCGCCGGTGCCGGCGGGCTGGGTCGCCCCGGCCAGCTTCCCGACCCTGGTCCTGGCCGGACAGGTCGACGACATCACCTCACCGGCGGAGGCGCGCCAGGTGCAGCGCCGCTTCCCGCGCTCGCGCCTCTACGTGGTGCCGAACCGCGGCCACGCCTCGAGCCTCTACTTCCCCTTCCGCTCGCCGGCGGTGGGCGCGATCCGGCACTTCATCGCTTCGAACTAGCTAAGGCAGCAGTTCTTCTGCCTTTTCCTTCGCTTCCTGGACGCCTTTTTCGGCTTCGGCTTTGCCCTTTTCGAGGCCTTCTTCGGCCTTCTTCTTGGCTTCTTCGACCTGCTTGCTCGCCTCGCCCTTGCCTTCTTCGATCTGTTCCTGAGCTTCGTCGAGGCCCTCTTCGGCCCGTTCGACTCCTTCGTCGATGCCCTTTTCGGCTTCCGTCGTGCCCTTTTCGATCTGTTCCTGGGCGGTCGAGCTGGCGTCGTTGATCGAGCTGGTGGCGTCGCCGCCGCTGCCGCAGCCCGACCAGATCACGCCGCCGCCGACGATCGCCGCGATGGCGAGCGCGGCGCTTCTCGCGCGCAGTCCCGTGGGCTTGGTCGGCTGGTCCTCAGTCAATTTCTTTGCCTCCGCAGATTTGAAGTCGTAATGCCCGGCCTTGCGCCGGCTGCACCGAACGTATTGCATGCAGAGGATGACGGAGGACACGGATCTGGACGATTTCGAGACGCTGGTGGCCGACGCGATCGACGCGCTTCCGGCGCAGGTTCAGGGCCTCCTGGCGGGGGTCGCGGTCGTCGTCGCCGAGCACGGGGAGGAGCGGCACGCCTACGGCGAGTACTTCGGCGACGGCGCCACCTTCGACTATGTCGAAGACCGGATCGTGATCTACCGCGACACCCTCGAACGCGACTTCGGGCACGACCGCGCCGAGCTGGCGCGGCAGGTCGAGCAGACCCTGCGCCACGAGCTGGCCCACCACCTCGGCTGGGACGAGCGCGGCGTCGACGGCCTCGGCCTGGGCTAGCCCCGGACCTGGCAGATGCGCGTCAGGCTGGTCTCGAGGTCGGTGCCCCCGGCCAGGCGGAAGGTGCCGCGTGCGAAGGCGAAGGGCACCGCGGTGGATCCGTCGGGGGCCGCGCAGCGTGCGCTCAGGTAGCCGCGGCGCTCACCTCGGTAGCGGTACTCGCGACCGATTTCGAGCTCGATCCGCGTGATCGAACCGACGTCACCGGCGAGTTTTGGCAGCCGCGCCGTCAGCGCCACGCCGAATTCGCCCTTGGCCTGGCGGTGAACTCTCAGCGCCAGGACCGAGGAGGCCTGGATCGGGGTCGTCCAGTAGAGGTGGAGCAGCAGCAGGGGCCTACCCGCCGCGCGTGCGTTGAAGACGAGGATGCGGCCGCTGGTCGGGATCGCTTTGCCCGCGCCGTTCAGCTCGGCGGCGAAGGTGCCGCGGCCGACCAGCGCGGACTGGCAGCGCGCCAGCGCGCCTCTGCTGCTCGTCGATTGCACCGAGGAGGGCCGGCAAATCGGCAGGCCCGCGGTCGAGAGGTGCGCGTTGCGGTTCAGTTCCACGCGCAGCCAGCGCAGGGGAGGGGGGTGGCTGCCGTCGGTGGTGGCGATCCGCCCCGAGACCGAGACGGTGACGGGGACGGCGCGTTCACGCGGCAGCGAGTTGGGCGCGAAGCTGCCGTCGAAGGCGATCTGGAGATTGCCCGCCCGGTACACCTCGCCGCTGGCCACGGCCGAGCCCAGGACGGCCGTCACGACCAGCGCAACGCCTATGCCGACTCGTCTCCGCATCCTCGCTTGGCCAGTCTAGGCAGGGGTTTGGCGGGTTAGGGTTGAGCGATGGTTGAGCCTGAGGACTGGAGCGAGCTCTCCGGCGGCGACGTTTTCGCCGGCTACCGGATCGAGCAGCGGCTCGGCCGCGGCGGGATGGGGATCCTCTACCTGGCGGTCGAGCCCGGCCTCGAGCGCCGCGTCGCGCTGAAGCTGATCGCCCCGGAGGCCGCCGCCGAAGAGATCTTCGCCAAGCGCTTCGCCGAAGAGTCGCGGATCGCCGCCTCGATCGAGCATCCCAACGTGGTGCCGATCTACGCCGCCGGCGAGGAGAACGGCGTCCCCTACATCGCGATGCGCTACGTCGCCGGCTCCGACCTCGGGCGCCGGATCGCCCGCGAGGGCCGGCTCGAGCCCGAGGTCGCGGTCGCCCTGATCGCACAGGTCGCCAACGGCCTCGACGCGATCCACGCCGCCGGCCTCGTCCATCGCGACGTCAAGCCCGCCAACGTCCTGCTCAGCGGCGAGGCGGGCAGCGAGCACGCTTACATCACCGACTTCGGCGTCGCCCGCAACGTCGCCACCAACTCGGGCCTGACCCAGACCGGCCGCTTCGTCGGCACCCTCGACTACGTCGCGCCGGAGCAGATCTCCGGCGGCCAGGTCGACGCCCGGGTCGACGTCTACGCGCTCGGCTGCCTGTTGTTCAAGCTGCTGACCGGCGAGGTGCCGTTCCCGCGCGAAGGCGAGGCCGCCCGCCTCTACGCACACCTCAACGACCCGCCGCCCGCGCCCTCGCTCTATGTGCCGGCGGCTGGGATGGCGCTAGACGACGTCGTCGCCCGGGCGATGTCGAAGCAGCCCGGCGACCGCTACCCCTCGGCCGGCGACCTCGGCCGCGCCGCGGTCGCGGCGCTGAGCGGCGCCCCGGTGGCGATCCCCGAGCACACCGTCGCAACCGGCGCCGCCGCGACGGTCGAACCGGAAACGATCGCTCCGACCGAGGCGACGAGGGAAGCGACGCCGCCGGAGATCGAGCAGCCGCCGGTTGAGGAGCCGCCGGCCCAGGAGCCACCCGAGCCGACCGCCGATACCGGCCGCCTGCACCCCGAGCCCCCGGAGCCCCTGACCGAGCCCGACGTCGAAGGCCCGAAACGCAACCCGCGCCTGATCGCCGGCGCGCTGGCCGCGATTGCCGTGATCGTGATCGTCGGCTTCATCCTCACTTCGGGCGGGGGAGGGGGCGGGGGTGACGGGGCGACGAGCGCTGATCCGACGACCGAAACGCCGGTGGATACGACGGAAAAAGAGGCACCGAAAGAAGAAGCTGACCCGCGACTTTCGACCTCAGCGCTGATCGCGAAAGCGGACGCGATCTGTGAAGAGGCACAAACGTCCTACGGGGCGAGCAAAGACCAGTTCCCCGAGGGAGAAACTGAAGCCGGGATAAGCAAAGAGTTCGCCGAACAGCTCGTTGCGAATTCGCGCCGGCAAGTGAGAAAGATGAGCGAGCTCAACCCGCCGAAGAGCAAGGAAGACGAGTTCGGCAGATACCTCCAGCTGCGAAAAGACATCGAAGGGATGGACCGGCGGGCGCTGGAAGCCGCGGAAGAAGGGAACCCGGCGGTGTATGTGCAGACCTATAAATCCCGCAGCCCGATTGACGAACAACTCCAGGGGGTCGCTGACGAAATCGGCTTCAAGGTTTGCAGCCAGCCGAAAAACGGATGAAAACCGCCACTACCCACCTCACCTTCAACACCCCCAACCGGCGCGAACTGATCCGGATCACCGAGGACGTGCAGGCCTGCGTCGAGGAGGCGGGGATCGCGGAGGGGATGGTCCTCGCCTCGGCGATGCACATCACCGCCGGGATCTGGGTCAACGACGACGAGCCGGGGCTGCACGAGGACGTGATGGAGTGGCTCGACAAGCTCGCGCCGCCGAGCTGGGCGCCGCCCAGCAACGACGTGGCCGAGGAACTGCTGCCGAGCAGCGGCGACTACCGCCACCACCTCGGCGGTGAGGACAACGGCGACGCGCACCTGAAGAACCTGCTCGTCCACCATCAGGCGATCGTCCCGGTCACCGCCGGCAGGCTTGACCTCGGGCCCTGGCAGCAGGTCTTCTACTGCGAGTTCGACGGCGGCCGGCCGAAGCGGGTCGTGATCAAGGCGATGGGGGAGTAGCTCGGTGGGGGACCTGACGGTCCGCCGCGAGGGCGAGCTCGCAGTGATCGAGCCGCTCGAGCCGGGCCACGCCGAGGAACTCTTCGCGGCCGCGCAGGCGCCGGAGGCCTTCCGGTGGCTGGCCCATATCGGCCGCGACCGCGAGTACTTCGACGACTGGCTGCAGCTGGCTCTGGCGGCCGCGGCGGAGGGCAGGGAGGGGCCGTTCGCGATCCGCCGCCGCGCCGACCAGACCCTGGTCGGCAGCAGCCGCTACATGGCCGTGCGCCCGGCCGACCGCGCTCTGGAGATCGGCTGGACCTGGTTCAACCCGAGCGCCTGGCGGACCGGGATCAACCTCGAGACCAAACTGCTGCTGCTCGGCCACGCTTTCGACGACCTCGGCTGCGTCCGGGTCGAGTTCAAGACCGACGCCCGCAACGAGCGCTCGCGCACCGCGATCGCCGCCCTGCCCGCCCAGTTCGAGGGCGTCCTGCGCAACCACATGATCGTGCCCGACGTCGGCCAGCGCGACAGCGCCTACTACAGCGTGATCGACTCCGAGTGGCCCGAGGTCCGCGCCAACCTCGAACGCCGCCTGCGCCGCTGACGCCTTCGATGCTTCGTACACGCCAGAGCGTGTACAGGACATCGAGCGCGGCTCAGTCCTTGCGTTTGTCCTCGGGGTGGGTAAGTTCTTCGGCTTTCTGGCGGACTTCTTCGCCGGCTTCGCGGGTCGCGTCCGCGGCCTCGCGCGTCGCGGCCACCGCCTCGTCTTTGACCGCTTCCAGCCCCTCGCTCGGCTTGCCGCCGATGATGTCGCGCAGGGCTTCCTTGAAGCGATCCGTCCGCCGGTCCGGGGGGAACCGCGCTTCGGACTTCAGCTGCTTCCTCGGGTTGCGCGCGCCGTAGCGCCGCCGCGCCCAGCCGGAGTTCGGCTTGCCGATCCGGCAGGCGCCGTAGAGGGCGAACGGGAAGAGGAAGAAGCCGACGACCCCGTGCATGCGCCGTCCCTTGAAGAAGGAGATGCCGACGCAGAGGGCGAGCAGCAGCGCCGAGGCGATCAGGGCCGGCACCCCTTCGGAGCCGTCGCCGAGGTCGAAGGGGTTGACTCCGAGCACGACCAGGCCCATCGCCCCCGCGGCGATCACGGTCGCGTCGATCGAGCTGCGTCCCTCCTCGGCCCAGTAGACGTCGTCGAGGTAGACCCAGAGCGCGAACTCGTCGATCGTCAAGCCGATCCCGATCCCGAAGAGAAGCGCGCAGATCTCGGTCGTCGGGCTGTGGCCGGCGGCGGCGAAGCCGAGGGTGCCGGCGATCATCATCGCGATGATCCCGAAGACCAGGTGGTGGACGTGGACGCCGCCGGTGCTGACGCTGCCGGGCCACCAGGGCACCTTCGGGCTGCGCATCAACCGCGTGCTCATGCGGATGAAGGCGAAGGAGCCGATGAACCCGACCAACACGAGGAAGACGTGCTGGCGCTCGTGTTCGACCAGCTGGTTCTCCCAGAATTCGGTGATGAACGAGGCGAAGGTCAGGCTCATGCGGTAACCGCCGGGTCGATCGGGGCCGGCCGGCGCTTCAGGGCCGGCGCCTCGCCGTCCTTGCGCTCGATCAGTTCGAGCGTCAGCAGGACCACGGCGACCGCGAAGAGCGGCGAGAGCACGCTGCTGGAGACGGTCTCGGCCAGCCAGGTGCCGAGGAGGGAGTCGGCGAACAGCTCATGGATGAAGTGGCCGAGGTACTCGCCGACCAGGTCGCCGGCGATCTCGATCGGCGCCAGGACGAGGAAGACGAACCAGAAGCTGCCGCGGACCAGTTCGAAGCTGCGGCGGAAGGCCTGGCGGACGGTCCGCTCCTCGATCTCCACCACCGGGCCGGCCAGCCCGAGGTAGACGAAGACGAGGACACCGGGGATCACGAAGGCGACCATCCCGAGCAGGACGAGGACGACGTAGAGGATGTCGATCACGATCAGCCGCTTGTAGTTGATCTGGCGGGCGATTTCGCGCAGCCGCGGCGGGTGTTCGTGCTCGGGGTGGGTGAGCCCGATCGCGATCGCGCCGCTGTAGAAGACCTCGCCGAGCAGGCTGGTCGCGGTGATCGCCGTGATCGCCCCGGCCAGGGCGGCGACCTTGATGAAGCTGTCGAGCTCGAGCGAATCGACGTCGACTTCGGCGGCCAGGGCCCCGAGCAGCCCGAGCGGCAGGAAGACGATAGCCGCCAGCAGCAGCAGGGTCGGCGCCCAAGACCAGTAGACGCGCCCGATTCGCGCGTATATCGAGAGCAGCCGGCGCATTCGCCCGCTGACGCTAACGCCGCCGGCGCCCGGAAGGAACGCGACCGCGGCGCTTGAGCTTGGACTGGCTGGACTCGCCGGCCGGGACCCGCTTCAGGTTGCCGAGCTCGGGGATCAGGATCTCTTCCGCGCAGCGGCGGTGCCAGTGGTGGTGGTCGGTGCCGCCGAGCCGGCGCACGAACTGGACCACGGTGTGCTCGTCGCCGACCTCGATGTCGCCGTGGCAGCCGGGGCAGTGGTAGAGCTTGCGGGCGATGCCGCGGATCAGCCAGGCCTCGTCGCCCTCTTCGGTCAGGCCCCGCAGGCTCCAGCGAATGCTCGGCTGACCGTCGAACTGGCCCATCTCAACGCCGTTTCGACATCCAGGCGAAGCCGGTCGCCATCGCCACGTTGGCGACGCCGGCGAGGACGAGGCCGAGCTTCGCTCCCGGCCGGCTGACCGCCGGCGAGCGCGCCCAGAGCGCGTCGGTCGCGATCTCGGTGCCGCGGAGCCAGGCCAGCGACTGCCAGTCGGCGGCGCTGCCGCGGCGCTCGGCGACCGCGTGGGCGGCGGCGAAGGTGAGCCAGATCGGCCCGCAGCGCCGGAACAGGTGCTTCGCGTCCGGCGAGGGCTCGTCGTGTCCGAGCACCTTCAGGGTCGCCGCCGGGGCGGTGATCGCCGCGGTTCCGAGCAGCAGATCGAAGGCGATCATGTTCCGGTTGGTGAGCCGAAGCGCGTCTTCTAGCGTCATTCCAGGAGTTTCTCAGAAGGGAAAGACTCAGGTTCGGCGAAATGGACCGCCGTGACCAAGACCGCAACGAAGTCCCCACAACTTAAAAGCCTTTCCGACTACATCCAGGAGCGTTTCGACGAGTTCTCGCGCTCCCAGAAAGACGTCGCGCGCTACATCGTCGATCACCTCGACGAGGCAGCCTTCCTCACCGCCGAGGAGCTGGCCAGGAGAGCGAGCACCTCGTCATCGACGGTGGTGCGCTTCTCCCAGGCCCTCGGCTTCGAGGGTTACCCGGAGCTCCAGCAGGCCGCGATCGAGGAGTACCGCACGACGATCGCCGCCGCCGGCAGCAACAGCGGAGCCCTCTTCTCGTTCGACCACTCCGAGCTCGAGGGCTCGCTCGGCGCCGACTACTCGAACCTCGAGGAAACCGCGCGCAAACTGACCCCCGAGCAGGTCGAAGCCTCGGTCAACGCGCTGGCCACCGCGCAGCGCATCGTGATCGTCGGCGTCGACCAGATGGCCTTCTTCGCCAGCTACCTGCGCCACACGTTGAGCCTGCTCGACATCCGCGCCGAGATCGTCGCCAGCACCGGCGGCGAGTCGCTGCAGCGGCTGGGGCGGATCGACGACCAAACGCTGGTGATCACGCTTTCCGCCGGCCGCGCCCACCCGCTGCTGCTGCGGGCGATGAAGCTGGCCCTGCACCGCGGTGCCCGCACCCTGGCGATCTCCGACGCGACGATGTCCGAGGTCGGCGAGCACGCCGAGCTGACCCTCTACTTCTCCTCGAACAGCCCGTCCTTCACGCGCAGCCACACCGCCTTGATGGCCCTTGTGCAAGGCCTGGCACACGGCTTGTACGCGCGGGACGAAGCTACGCACAAAGACCGGATTCGCGCCTACAAGCTGAAGTAGGACCCGGCGACTGCTCAGCCACGCACCCCCGTAATATGGGGCGCGATGCCCGAGCGAGCAACCTTCCGACTCAAGACCGGCCTCGCCGAGATGCTCAAAGGCGGGGTGATCATGGACGTGGTCAGCGCCGAGGAGGCGACGATCGCCGAGCGGGCCGGCGCCTGCGCGGTGATGGCCTTGGAGCGGGTGCCGGCCGACATCCGCCGCGACGGCGGCGTCGCCCGCATGTCCGTCCCGGCGATGATCAAGGGGATCCAGGAGGCGGTCAGCATCCCGGTGATGGCGAAGGCGCGGATCGGCCACTTCGCCGAGGCCCAGGTCCTGGAAGCGCTCGAGGTCGACTACATCGACGAGTCCGAGGTGCTGACCCCGGCCGACGAGGTCAACCACATCGACAAGCTCGCCTTCGAGGTCCCCTTCGTCTGTGGCGCCACCAACCTCGGTGAGGCGCTGCGGCGGATCGGCGAGGGCGCGGCGATGATCCGCTCCAAGGGCGAGGCCGGGACCGGCAACGTGGTCGAGGCGGTCCGCCACATGCGTGAGATCAACTCCGGGATCAAGCGGCTGACCCTGCTGCGGCCCGAGGAGCTCGCCGCCGCCGCCAAAGAGCTGCCCGCCCCGCTCGAAGTCGTCCAGGAGGTCGCCGCCGCCGGCCGCCTGCCGGTGCCGCTCTTCTGCGCCGGCGGGATCGCCACCCCGGCCGACGCGGCGCTGATGATGCAGCTCGGCGCCGAGGGCAACTTCGTCGGCTCCGGCATCTTCAAGAGCGCGGACCCCGAGCGCCGCGCCAAGGCGATCGTCGAGGCGACCACCCACTTCAACGACCCCGAGCGGGTTGCCGCGGCCTCGATCGGTCTCGGTGAGGCGATGGCGGGCCTGGAGATTGGCCCGCTCGAGGCCGAGGACGCCCTCCTGCAGAACCGCGGAGGCTGAGCCCTGCGCGTCGGCGTCCTAGCGCTGCAGGGCGATTTCGAGGCGCACGCGCGCACGCTGCGCCAGCTTGGCGCCGAGGTGAGCGAGGTTCGCACGCCGGCCGATCTCGAGGGTCTGGACGGCCTGGTGGTTCCGGGCGGCGAGAGCACGACGATCGGCAAGCTGATCGAGTCGGCGGGGCTGGAGCCGGCGATCCGCGGCCTGCACGAGGCCGGCACGCCGATCCTCGGCACCTGCGCGGGTCTGATCGTCTGCGACGACGCCCACCTCGGGCTGATCGACGCGACCGCCCGCCGCAATGCCTTCGGCCGCCAGCTGCAGAGCTTCGAGGCCGACCTCGAGGTCACGGGGATCGGCGACGAGCCGCTGCGCGCGGTCTTCATCCGCGCGCCGTGGGTCGAGCGCTGCGGGCCCGGGGTGGAGGTGCTGGCACGCTACGACGGCCACCCGGTGGCGATCCGGGAAGGAACGGTGCTCGCCGCCGCCTTCCATCCCGAGCTGACCGACGACTCACGCTTCCATGCGATCTTCATGGCGATGGCCACCAGCGCGAGCGCCCGCGACGGCGCCAAGGAGGGAACGACGTGAGCGATTCGAGGACCCAGAGCCTGGCAAAGATCCTGGTCGGCTATTCGACCGAGGTCAAGGAGGGGGAGGTCGTCGCGATCGACGGCGAGACCGCGGCCGCGCCGCTGCTCCTCGCGGTCTACGAGGAGGTCTTGAAGGCGGGGGCCCACGCGGTCATGAACGTGGCCCTGGACGGCCAGATCGCCGCCTACTTCAAGCACGCCTCCGACAAGCAGCTGGAATGGATCTCGCCCTTCGCCGACTGGATGGTCGACAACGTCGACGTGCGGATCGCGATCGGCGCCAGCACCAACACCCGCGAGCTCTCCGGCGTCGCCCCCGAGCGCCAGATGCTGCGCCAGTCGGCCACCGGCGAGCTGATGCAGCGGGCGATGAAACGGTCGGCCGACGGCGACTTCCGCTGGGTCTACACGCTCTACCCGACCAGCGCCTACGCCTCGGAGGCGGAGATGAGCCTGGCCGACTACGAGGACTTCTACTACGGCGCCTGCCTCGCCGACGGCGACGACCCGCTCGGCGCCTGGAAGGCGGCCTCGCAGGAGTGCGAACGGCTGGCCGGCTGGATCGAGGGCCACGAGGAGGTGCGGGTCACCGCGCCGGGCACCGACATCAAGCTGGGGATCGCCGGCCGCAAGTTCATCCCCTGCGACGGCAAGCACAACATGCCCGACGGCGAGTTCTTCACCGGCCCGGTCGAGGACTCGGTCGAGGGCGAGGTCAGCTTCCACCTGCCGGCGGTGATCGGCGGCCGCGAGGTCTCCGGCGTAAAGCTGCGCTTCGAGTCCGGCAAGGTCGTCGACGCCACCGCCGAGCGCGGCGAGGAGTACCTGCTGAAGCTGCTCGACACCGATGCCGGAGCGCGGACGCTGGGGGAGCTCGGGATCGGCACCAACTTCGGGATCGACCGCGGCACCCGCGAGGTCCTGCTCGACGAGAAGATCGGCGGCACCGTCCACATGGCGGTTGGCGCCAGCTACCCCGAGTCCGGCGGCACCAACGAGTCCGCCGTCCACACCGACCTCGTCTGCGACCTCCGCCTCGGCGGCAAGCTCGAAGTCGACGGCGTCGTCATGCAGGAAGACGGCCGCTTCGTCGTCTAGCTAGCCCTGTGTGATCACGGTCGCGATCACGCCGAGGAAGCCGACGAGCATCGCGGCGAGGAGAGCGCCAAAAAACTGGACCAGCGTCCTCGTCTGGGCCCGGATCTCCGCCCTGAGCTCAGCGAACCCTGCCTCCATGCGGCGGTCGACGCCGCTGACCCGCTGGCTCAGGTCGTCGAGGCGCTCGTCGGTCCAAGTTGGTCTCTCCATCACCGCCATGATCGCACCGTAGCGGGACAGATGTCACCTATTGTCTGCGCAGCTTAAAAGTTGCGCAACATGTTCTCGGCGGAAGCCGAACCCGCCGACTACTGGTTCGGGATCGGGCTGCCCGCGAGGAAGAAGAACCAGAAGGTGAGCGCCACCGCCGCAAGCATCACCGAGCTCATCAGCACCGCCTCGACCACGGTCACCGAGCCGCGCGCCGGCGTCGCGTCGCGCATGCTGCGCAGCCAGGCCGGCCGCGGCGCTTCCAGCCGGTTGGAGCCGGTGATCCGGATGTAGAGGTTGTTGAGCCGCCCGATCAGCCAGGCGACGAAGACGACCGAGGCGATGAACCCGACGATCACGACCGCGTAGGGGCCGCCGCTGGGGAACTGGGTGTGCGAGACCTTGGAGGCGATGTAGATCCAGCTCAGCGGGATCGCCGTCCAGAGCGAGAAGGCGGCCAGCAGCATCGCCGTGAAGACGAGACCTGCCGCCACGCCCCGCGTCGCGGCGCTGTGCGTATGTGCGTTCTCACCGACCATTCGCAAGTTCATAGAATGACAGGCATGTCCGGTCACTCAAAGTGGTCTTCGATTAAGCACAAGAAGGGCGCCGCCGACGCGAAACGGGGCAAGCTCTTCAGCAAGCTCGCCCGCGCGATCACTGTCGCGGCGCGGGATGGCGGCGGCGACACCGAGGGCAACCCGGCCCTCGCCACCGCGGTTCAGAAGGCGCGCGAAGCGTCGATGCCGAAGGACAAAATCCAGAAAGCGATCGACACCGGAACGGGTGCCGGCTCCGACAGCGCCGCGATCGAACGGATCCTCTACGAGGGCTACGGGCCGGCCGGGGTCGCGGTCCTGGTCGAAGCCTTGACCGACAACCGCAACCGGGCCAGCGCCGAGATCCGCCACGCCTTCTCGAGCCACGGCGGCAGCCTCGGCGAGCCCGGCTCGGTCGCCTGGATCTTCGAGAAAAAGGGCGCCGTCGCGGTCGACGCCGCGCGCTACACCGAGGACGACCTGATGCCGGCGATCGACGCCGGCGCCGAGGACGTGCGCGAGGACGGCGAGCGGCTGACCGTGCTCTGCGAGCCCAGCGACCTCAGCGCCGTCAAAGCGGCACTCGAGGGCGCCGGGGTCGAGATCGCCGCGGCGACGATCGCGACCGAGCCGAAAAGCACGGTCGAGCTGAAGGGCCACGACGCCGAACGGCTGCTGAAGCTGCTCGACACGCTCGACGACCAGGACGACGTCGACGAAGTCTTCGCCAACTTCGACATCCCTGAGGTCGTGCTCGAAGAATTGGCCGCCTGAGGGCGAGGGACGGCGGGGAGGCATCCGACCCCGCTTCCAGAATCACTATCCATGCAGGTAGTGATGGGCGTCGACCCAGGCGCCGCCAACCTTGGATTCGGAATCGTGCGGGTCGAGGGCAACCACATGGTCGCCCTCGACGGAGGCGTGGTCGAAACCACGCCCGATCAGCCGGTCGAGCTCCGCCTGGAGCGGATCCACCGCTCGCTCTCCGAGCTGATGGCCTGGCACGAGCCGGCGGCGCTGGCGATCGAGGAGGTCTACTTCGGCAAGAACGTGCGCTCGGCGATGGTGGTCGGCCAGGCCAGCGGCGTCGCGATGCTGGCGGCCGCCGAGCGCGGCGTCAGCTGCTTCGCCTACACGCCGCAGGCGATCAAGATGGCCGTCTGCGGGTCCGGCGGCGCCGGCAAGGCGCAGGTGCAGCGGATGGTCGGCACTCTGCTCGGATTGCCCGAGCCGCCGACCCCCGACCACGCCGCCGACGCGCTCGCGGTCGCGATCTGCCACGGCGGCAGCCAGGGCCACCGGCAGGCCGTCAGCGCGGCGGGGCAGCTGGCCGGATGATCGCGGCGGTTCGCGGCGAGGTGATGGTGCGGCGTGCCGATCACGTCGTGATCGACGCCGCCGGCGTCGGCTACCGGCTGACGGTCTCCGCGGAGACGCTGAAGGCCGTTCCCGCGGCGGGCAACGAGACTTTCCTGCACGCCGAGCTGGTCGCCCGGGAGGACTCGCTCGCCCTCTACGGCTTCTCCGCGGAGGAGGAGCGCGACCTCTTCCGGCTCTTGACCACGGTCAGCGGGATCGGTCCCAAGGTGGCGATCGCGACGCTCTCCGGCGGATCCACCCGCGACCTGCTCAGCGCGATCGCCGCCGGCGACGCCAAGCGCTTCCAGGCCGTACCGGGGATCGGCAAACGCACGGCAGAGCGGATCATCGTCGAGCTGCGGGAGAAAGTCGCCGGCTCGCTCGAGGAATCCGTGGCGCTGGCGGTGATCGAGGGCGGCGACGCCCGGGCGCTTGCCCGCGAAGGCCTCGTCAATCTCGGCTACCAGCCGCTTGAAGCCGAGCAGCTGCTTGACGGCCTCGACGGCGAGGACCCGGAGACGCTGCTGGCCAGCGCGCTGCGCAAGGCGGGGAGCGGCAAGGCGGCATGAGCGACGGCCCCGACATCGGCGGCAAGCGGATCCGCACGCCCGGCATCGACGAGCCCGTCCCGGTCGATGCCGAGGTGCGCGTACACGATGCCCGTGCCGACGAACCCGACGAGGACCTCGACCGCAGCCTGCGCCCGCCGACCCTCGAGGACTTCGTCAACCAGGCCCAGGTCACCGATCAGCTGGCGATCTTCATCGAGGCGGCGATGCGGCGCGGTGAGCCGCTCGATCACGTCCTCCTGGCCGGCCCGCCCGGGCTCGGCAAGACCTCGCTCGCCCACATAGTCGCCGCCGAGCTCGGCGTGCCGATGGTCCAGACGGCCGGCCCGGCGCTCGAGCGCAAGGCCGACGTCGCCTCTTTCCTCACCGCCCTGGAGCCCGGCAGCGTCTTCTTCATCGACGAGATCCACCGCCTCGGCCGCGCGGTCGAGGAGACCCTCTACCCGGCGATGGAGGACGGCGAGCTGCCGGTCGTCCTCGGCCAGGGGGCCGGCGCCCGCACCGTCACCCTGCCGCTGCCGCCCTTCACGCTGGTCGGCGCGACCACCCGCGCCGGCCTCCTGACCACGCCGCTGCGCGACCGCTTCGGCGTCTCCCACCGCCTCGAGCACTACACGCCCCAGCACCTGGCCCTGATCATCGAGCGCTCGGCCGCGATCCTCGGGGTCGAGATCGACGCCGCCGGCGCCGAGATCATCGCCTCCCGCTCGCGCGGCACGCCGCGGGTCGCGAACCGGCTGCTGAAGCGGGTCCGCGACTTCGCCCAGGTGAAGGGGACGGGGGAGATCGGTCCCGCCGTCGCCGCCAGCGCGCTGGAGATGCTCGAGGTCGACGCCGCGGGCCTTGACCGTTCCGACCGCGCCCTACTGGACACGGTCGCGACCAAGTTCGGCGGCGGCCCGGTCGGCCTCTCGACGCTGGCGATCGCGATCGGCGAGGAGCAGGACACGATCGAGGACGTGCTCGAGCCCTATCTCCTCCAGCAGGGACTCCTGAAGCGGACGCCGCGCGGCCGGGTGCTGACCCAGCGGGCCTACGACCATCTCGGTCTATCGGCGCCCGAAGGCGCGGCCAGCCTCTTCTGAGCGCGCTCCTCTAGCCTGTCGCTGATGCCGTACTTCATCTGTCCTCACTGTGGGCACCGCGATGCGAGCAAGGATCGCACCGCTGGCTTCACGACGCGCCCCAAGGGCTGCTCGAAATGCGGCTTCGGATTCGTATTCGAATTACTCGACGATTATTATCCGGCCCCTACCGCAGCGTTCTTCGTCTGCGACAGGGAGGAACGGGTGATCGATTTGGGCAAAGGGAGCTACGAGCTGACCGGACTCACGGACGAGGACGTGATCGGTCGGCCCCTGCGCGAGGTTCTCGGCCTCGAATGGACCGACCAGGGCGAGGGCGGCACGGCCGCCGACACGAACGGCGACGGCCTCACCGATCCGATCGAGACCTCCCTGGAGTGGGGCGTGCGCTCGCTTGGCAAGCGGGTCTCGGTCAACGCCGAGGGCGACCTCCCGGCGAAAGCGGTGGCCGACGTCTTCCCCGCCTACGACGATGACGGCGGGCTGCTGCTCGTCCTCACCCCGGAGGGCTAGAGGGGGATGGGCTCGAGGCGCAGACACCTCTTCGTCCTGCTCTTCGTAGGGCTGCTGCTCGCCATCTCCTGCGTCGTCATCGCCAACAACTCGACCAAGCTCGGCCTCGACCTCAAGGGCGGGCTGGAGCTGGTCTACGAAGGCCAGCCGAGTGGTCAGGTAACGGAGGTCAGCGGCGAAGACATCGACCGCGCGATCGACATCATCCGCGAGCGGATCGACGAGCTCGGCGTCTCCGAGCCCGAGGTCTCGCGCCTCGGCGCGACCGAGATCTCGGTCAGCCTGCCGGACATCACCGACGCCTCGGCGGCGATCGAACAGGTCGGGACCACGGCGCAGCTCTACTTCTTCGACTGGGAGCCGAGCCTGATCGGGCCCGAGGCCGAAATCGGCGGACGCCCCGGTCAGCAACCGCCCGAAAAAGCCTTCGACGAATCGGTCAAACGCTGGAAAGCGGCCGGTCGCGACACGACCAGCTTCGGGAACAGCCAGCTGATCGCGGCCGGCGCCTACCCGACCGCCTACGACGCGGCCCAGCTGGCCGCCGAACAGGAGCCGGTCGAGGACTGCGAAAACTGCTCGGCCAACCAGCCGCGGTTCTATCTCTTCGAGAAAGAGAGCCCGCACAAACTGATCGCCGGGCCGGAGATCCGCAAAAAAGACCTCTACGTCAGTCCGACCGGTGAAAAACGGCCGAAAGACGGCCTGGTCGTCGAAGTCCCGGTCGGCACGATCGTCGTCTCCGAACTGCCCACCGACGAAGAAGGCGTCGTCGACGAGACCGCCCAGCCCGGCTGGTACGCGCTCAAGGACGACCCGGCGCTGACCGGCACCGAGATCACCGACCCCGAACAGTCCTACGGCCAGTTCGGCGAACCGCAGGTCGCCTTCAAATTCACCGACCAGGGTCGCGAGTCCTTCCAGGAAATCACCCGCCGGATCGCCCAGCGCGGCCAGGGGCAGGCGATCGGGGTGACCACCAACGAACAGGCGTCCCAGCTCTCCGGCCACTTCGCGGTCGTCCTCGACAACGAGGTCAAAACCCGGCCGATCATCAACTTCAAAGAAAACCCGGACGGGATCGACGGCCGCACCGGCGCTCAGATCTCGGGCGGCTTCACCAGCGTCCAGGAGGCGCAGGACCTGGCGACCACCCTGCAGATCGGCGCCCTGCCGATCAACCTGAAACTGATCAGCCAGACCCAGGTCTCGGCAACCCTCGGCAGCCAGGCGCTCGACGACGGGATCAAGGCGGGGCTGATCGGCGTCGCCCTGACGATCCTCTTTCTAATCCTCTATTACCGCTTCCTCGGCTTCATCGCCTCGATCGCCCTGGTCGCCTACGGGATCATCTTCTTCGCGCTGATCGACCTGATCCCGATCACCATGACCCTGCCGGGGATCGCGGGTCTGGTGCTGACGATCGGCGTCGCGGCCGACTCCAACATCGTCATCTTCGAGCGAATAAAGGAGGAAGCGCGGGCAGGGCGCTCGATGTCGAGCGCGATCGCCGCTGGTTACAAACGCGGGATCAGCACGATCATCGACGCGAACGTGATCACCCTGCTGACCGCGTTCATCCTCTTCGTCCTGGCGACCGCCGGGGTCAAGGGCTTCGCCTTTACCCTCGGGGTCGGGACGATCGTCTCGTTGCTGACCGCCGTCGTCTTCACCCAGGCACTGCTCGGCAGCATGAGCCGCTCTCGCCTGCTCGACTCGGCTGGGGCGCTCGGCGCCAGTGGCGAGGGGCCCCGCTGGCACTTCGACTTCATCGGGTCGAGCCGCTGGTTCTTCTCGATCTCGGGCCTGATCCTGATCATCGGCGGCCTGGCGCTGGCGACCAACCAGCTCAACCTAGGGATCGACTTCGAATCGGGCACCCGGGTCAAGGTGGCCTTGGTCGAGCCGACCGACGAGGAAGGCGTGCGTGAGACGCTCGACGCCGCCGGCCTCTCCGGCGAGGAGATCCAGCAGGTCTCCGACCCCGTGCTCGGCGACAACGTCTTCCAGATCCAGACCGACGAGCTCGGGCCGGAGGAGGTCAAAGAGGTCGAACGCGCGCTCGAGGACGAGTACGGCGTCGCCGCTGACGGGTTCGACAGCACCAGCGTCGGGCCAACCTTCGGCGAACAGGTCGCCAACAGCGCCCTCAAAGCGCTGATCTTCTCGCTCCTGGTGATCGCCGGCTATGTGGCGCTGCGCTTCGAGCCGAAGTTCGCGATCCCGGTTCTGATCGCGATCTTCCACGACATCCTGATTACCGCCGGCATCTACTCGCTGACCGGAAAAGAGGTGAGCAGCGGGACGGTCGCCGCCTTCCTGACCATTTTGGGCTACTCGATCTACGACACGATCATCGTCTTCGACCGAATCCGGGAGAACATCCCGCGGATGCCGCGGGCGACGTTCTCGCAGATCGTCAACCGCTCGATGAGCGAGGTCCTGACCCGCTCGCTGGCGACCGGCTTCTGCACCTTGCTGGCAATCGTCTCGTTGCTGGTCTTCGGCGGCGCGACCCTGCAGGACTTCGCCTTCGCGATGCTGATCGGGATCCTCTCCGGCGCCTACTCGTCGATCTTCATCGCCTCGCCGGTGCTGAACGCCTGGAAGGAACGCGAGCCCGGCTTTATCCGCCGTCGGTTGCGCATCGCCGAGGCGAACGGGGGCGTGGTCCCGCCCTTTGCCGACGACGTCACCGTGGCGAAGCTGGCCGACGACGAGGCAGCGGAAGGCGACCTAGTCGCCGATGCCGAGGAGCCCGCGGCGGTCGCCGAGGCGCCGGAGGCCGCTCCGGCCGCCGAGCCCGCCACCGGCGCGGTAGCGACCGCGGCACGCGAGCGCGAGCCGGGCGGTGACGGCGGCGACCCGGAGGAGAACGGCGACGGGGACCAGGCGTCGTCCGAGCGGCGCGCCCGCAACGAGGCGCGCAAGGCTCGCCGCCAAGCACGACGCAAGCACGGGAGGAGTCGCTAGATCATGGCCCTGGTCGTCTGGTTCACGATGGGAATCGCCCTCTGGCACTTCACGGTCTTCCTGCCGGACCACTTCTGGCAGGGCATCATCGGCGCCTTCGTCGGCGCCGTGCTCGGCTCGGTGATCTTCGGCTCGATCATCTGGATCGTCGCCGGCAAGAGCATCGGCGACACCGATCTCGGGACCGCGCTGCTGGGGATCCCGGGGACGGCGATCGGCCTCGCCGTCATCTGGGCGATCGGGCGCCGCCAAGAGGCGCACCTGGCGGCTGAGTAGCGCCGCCGTCCGCTGCGCGTTTCCCCTGCAATTTAGGTACGGGTACCGGTGGAAAACCCGTCCTGCGCCCGTCCTAGCCTGGATGGGTGCCGGAATCCGCCCACGCCTTCGCCGCCGAGCCCTACGACTACGCCGACGCACGGGCGGTCGCCGTTGACCTCGATCTGAGCGAGCCGGTCGCGGTGACGCTGGTCCGCCGCGGCTACAACACGCCGGAGCTGGCGCGGAGCTTCCTTGCCGCGGACGAGTCGCATCCGCCGTCGGCGTTCGCCGGGATCGCCGGGATCGTCACGCAGGTTCAAACGACCGTCACGGCCGGGCAGCGGATCACCGTGCATGGGGACTTTGACGTCGACGGCGTCTGCGCGACGGCGCTGATGGTTTCAACCCTGCGTGCGCTGGGAGCCGATTGCGATTGGCTGATTCCCGATCGGATGGCGGACGGCTACGGGTTGAGCGCGGCGAACGTGGAGCGCCTCGCGGAGCGCGGAACGAAGCTGGTGATCACGGTGGATTGCGGGATTACGGCCGTGGAGGAGGTGAAGCTGGCGCGAGCGCTCGGGATGGAGGTGGTGGTCACCGATCACCACCAGGGTGGCGAAAAGTTGCCCGATTGCCCGATCCTGCACCCGGAGGTTTCCGAGTATCCGTTTACCTCGCTTTGCGGTACCGCTGTCGCTTGGAAGCTGGCTTGTGCGCTGCGGGAGGGGGCGGGACTATCGGGACCCACCCAGCAAGTAGGTCCCGATGGTCCCGCCCCCGACTTCCATGGGGATCTAGATCTCGTGGCCTTGGCAACGGTGGCGGATGTCGTTCCGCTCGTCGGCGAGAACCGGTCCCTGGTGAAGCGCGGCCTGGCGGAGATTCGTCGCGGACGTCGCCCCGGCCTGCGGGCGCTGATGGAGGCCTCGAAATGCGAGCCGACGACGCTCGACGAGAGCGACCTGGCGTTCCGGCTGGCGCCGCGGATCAACGCGGCGGGGCGGTTGTACCGGGCGGACGCGGGCGTCGAGCTGATGCTGACCGAGGACGAGGCGCGGGCCGAGCAGATCGCGATCGAGTTGAGCCGGGCGAACTCGGAGCGGCGGGCGACCGAGCGGGAGGTCGACAGCGGAGCCGAGGCGGCGCTGCGCGAGCTGACGGAGGAGCTGCGCGCGGCACCCGGGTTCGTGGTCGCCGGCCAGGGGTGGCATCCGGGCGTGGTCGGGATCGTCGCCTCGCGGATGGTCGAGCGCCACCACCGGCCGGTGGTCGTCGTCTCCCTCGACGAGGAGGGGATGGGGAGGGGGAGCGGTCGCAGCATCCCCGGCTTCGACCTGCTGGCGGCGCTCGAGGCCTGCGGCGAGCACCTCGAGAGCTTCGGTGGCCACAAGGCGGCGGCCGGTCTCTCGCTGCGGGCCGAGAATCTGGAGGCGTTCCGGGCCGGGTTCGCGGCGCATGCCAGCGCGGTCCTCGGCCCGGAGGACCTGCGGCGCACCGAGCGGATCGACGCGATGGTCGGCGGCGTCGGCCTCGGCCTCGAGCTCGCCGAGGAACTCGGCAGGCTGGCTCCCTTCGGGATGGGCAACCCGGGCGTGCGGCTGATGGTCCCCTCGGCCAAGGTCAGCGACGTGCGCACGATGGGCGCCGAGGGCAAGCACTCGCGCTTCAGCCTGCACAGCGGCTCGCACCGGGCGCTCGGCGTCGCCTTCGGCCGCTCCTCGCTCGGCGTCGAGCCCGAGGAGGCGGTCGACGCCGCGGTGCGGCTCGAGGTCAACCACTGGAACGGCGCGGTCGAGCCCCGCGTCGTCCTCCGCGAGCTCTACCCGCTGGAGGGTGGGGTGGAGGAGAGCGCTCCGGCACATCGCTGCGTCTGCGAGGACACGGAGTGGTGGCAACGCTTCGAAGCCGAGCTGGGATGCGATCTCGACGCCGCTGACGAGGGCGTGTCGACTTCCTCTCGGTATGCGAGAGGAAGTCGACAAGGCCGCGAGATGGTGCGGGGTGGAGGGGCGATCAGCGTGGCGCTGGCGGAGCTCGTCTCGAGCGGGGCGGGGGTGCTGGCGGTTTGCGCGGACGCTTCGCGGCGGGCGGCGTTGGCCGGCGGTGCCTCGGGGCTGGCGCGCTTCAACGGGAGCAGCGGTCGCGTCGCCTGCCGCAGCTGCGGCAACGCCGCGATCGCCGGCGTGATCGCGAAGGCGAGCGGCGGCTTGGCCCTGATCGACTATGAGACCCTCGCGGCGCAAGAGCAGAACGTGGTCGAGTGCTTCGAGCACGTCGTCTTGGTAGACCCGCCGCCCGACGAGGTCGCCGCGGATCTCGTCGCCGCGACCCGTGAAGAGTGGGACGATGGCGCCTTGGGAGAGGATCTGGGGGACGCCATCCCCACCCAGCCAGTTTTCCCGCACCCCGGCTACCTTCACGAGCTCTGGACCGGCGCCGAGGCCGAGTTCACGCTCGCTGCGCTGGAGGCCGCGGCGCCCTCGCGCCAGACCGTCGCCGCCGTCTTCCGCCGCCTCCGCGAAGCCGGCGAGGTCAGTGGGGCCGAGCTTCGCGCCGCCCTCGGTGGAGACGGCGCGCATCCGCTTTCGCCCGAGACCGCCGCCCGCTGCTTCCGCGTCCTGCGTGAGCTCGAACTCGTGCGCGGCGAGCCTGCGGTTAGCGGCGACGTTGTGGGGGTCGTATCCTCAGAAGGGACCGAACTGGAGCGCTCCCCCGCGTTCCGCGCCTACAGCGACGAATTCTCGGAGGCAAGGCGATTCCTCGAAAGACCCAAACTGCCGTAGAGCACTCTGAGCTCCTCGCCGATCTCTTCGCGGTGATCGAGGAGTTCGACTCGCTGCCGAGCGCCAACGGTGCCGACACCAACGGCACCGGCGCCAGCGCCACGGTGACCGCGGTGGCGACGATCGACCGCGCCAAGGTCGAGCGCGCCTTCGACTTCGCCTGCGAGCGCCACGCCGACCAGGTCCGCTACTCCGGCGACGAGTTCATCACCCACCCGGTCGGGGTCGCCCAGGTCTGCGCGGGGCTGCGGCTCGACACCGAGACGCTCTGTGCGGCTCTCCTGCACGACACGGTCGAGGACACCAGCGCCAGCCTCGAGGAGATCGAAGCCGAGTTCGGGGCGGAAATCGCCGCGCTGGTCGACGGCGTCACGAAGTTGACCGGGATGACCTTCGAGAGCCGCGACGAGCGCCAGGCGGAGAACTATCGGAAAATGATGGTGGCGATGGCCACCGACGTCAGGGTGATCCTGATCAAGCTGGCCGACCGTCTCCACAACATGCGCACGCTCGGCGCCCTGCCGAAGCAGAAACAGATGGCGAAGTCGCACGAGACCCTGGAGATCTACGCGCCGCTCGCCCACCGCCTCGGTATCCACGCGATCAAGTGGGAGCTCGAGGACCTCGCGTTCGCCACCCTGCACCCGCGCAAGTACGCCGAAATCAAGCAGCTGGTCGCCCAGCAGCGCGACGAGCGCGAGAATTACGTCTCCTCCGCCGGCGAGTTTCTCTCCGAGGAGCTCGAGCAGGTCGGGATCGAGGCGGAGATCTCCGGCCGCGCCAAGCACTTCTACTCGATCTACACGAAGATGGCCAAGAAGGGCCGGGAGTTCAACGAGATCTTCGACCTCACCGCGATGCGGGTGATCGTTGGCGGGGTCAAGGACTGCTACGGCGCGGTCGGCGTCATCCACTCGCTCTGGAAGCCGTTGCCCGGGCGTTTCAAGGACTTCGTCGCGATGCCGAAGGCCAATATGTACCAGGCACTGCACACGACGGTGATCGGCCCCGAGGGCAAGCCCCTCGAGATCCAGATCCGCACCGAGGAGATGCACAAGCTCGCGGAGTACGGGATCGCGGCCCACGTCGCCTACAAAGAGGGTGGCGCCGACGATCCAAAACGAGAGAAGATGACCTGGCTGCGCCAGCTGGTCGAGGCCGAGGGCGAACAGGACCCGGGCGAGTTTTTGGAGTCGCTGAAGGTCGACCTTTTCGAGGACGAGGTCTTCGTCTTCACCCCGAAGGGCGAAGTCAAGAACCTCTCGGCCGGCTCGACTCCGCTCGACTTCGCCTACGCCGTCCACACCGATGTCGGCCACCGTACGGTCGGGGCCAAGGTCAACGGCTCGATCGTGCCGCTCCACTACCAGCTGAAGTCGGGCGACATCGTCGAGGTGTTGACCGCGAAGCAGAACCGCGGCCCCTCGCGCGACTGGCTGAAACTGGTGCGGACCAGCCGCGCCCGCAACAAGATCCGCGCGTTCTTCAAAGAGGAAAGTCGCGAGGACGCGGAGCGCAAGGGGCGCGAGAGCCTCGACGAAGCGCTGCGCACCCGCGGGATCCCGATGCAGAAGGTCGCCGGCTCGGCTCTGCTGGCCGACGTCTTCCGCGAGATGGGCTACAAAAAAGGCACCGACTTCTACATCGCGCTCGGCCAGGGCAAGGTCTCGACCAAGACCGCCGCCAACAAGTTGATGCAGCGGCTGAAGGTCGGCGAGGCGGTCGAGGACCGCCCCGGCGAGGCGCCGGCACGTGGCCGCGA
Organism: Solirubrobacterales bacterium; assembly: GCA_033856455.1. Classification (GTDB taxonomy): domain Bacteria; phylum Actinomycetota; class Thermoleophilia; order Solirubrobacterales; family 70-9; genus VAYN01. Next base: position 25,741 of record JAWVEZ010000137.1, read on the forward strand.
GGATCGCGCCCGCCGCACCAAAGACGCCTCCAACTACGGGATCGCCGTCAAGGGTGTCGAGAACGTCGCGGTGCGGCTCGCCAAGTGCTGCCGGCCGGTACCGGGCGACGACATCGCGGGCTACGTCAGCCTCGGCCGCGGGATTACGATCCACCGCGCCGACTGCAAGAACGTCAAGGCCCTGAAACGGGCGCCCGAGCGCTTCGTCGAGGTCGGCTGGGAAGGCGAAAACGAGGCCTCCTACCGGGTCGAGCTGCAGATCGACGCCTATGACCGCACCCGCTTGCTCGAGGACCTGGCGCGAACCTTCTCCGAGGCGGGGATCAACATCATCGGCGCCTCCTGCACGACCAACCACCCGATGGTGAAAAACCGCTTCGTCGTCGAGGTCGGCGACACCGAGCAGCTGAAGCAGTGCATCTCCCGGCTCAGAAACATCGAGTCGGTCTTCGACGCTTATCGGATTACGCCGGCCGCCTGACCTCTCGCCGAGCCTACTCGTGGGTACGTTGAAACCACACGGTTCGATTGGACAGATGGTGTTAACTACTCGGCGTGACTCCGGGGGACTTTTCACAGTTTGCTGCTGACCAGGTCCTGGTTGTAGATCTGGCCACGAACGCGCCGAGCCGGACGGTCGCCGCGGGCGGTGGGGCCTACGTGGTCCTGATCGATGCCGGTGTGCCCTCCTCGTTGGCGACCGTCCAGGGCGATGAGTTCGAGGTGGGCAGGACCGCGAACCAGAGCGAAGGGTTGGTGAGGATCGAGATGCGGCTGGAGTCAGGGCTGCGGCCCGTGTACTACAACCGCGCCGCGGCGATAGTCCTAGGCTTCGACCTCTCCTATCTGGTCCCGGCCCCTACCGAGTTCACCGGCGTCGTCGAGGTGCGCGATAGCGTCTCGTCCGCGATGAGCCGGGGGGTGGGGGTTCTGCCGTTCGAACGCCTGCCCGGGAAACTCGAAACGCCGACCCAAGTTCGGGAGCGGCGCAACTGTCCCGGGGGACCGCGCCCCCACAAGGTGACCGTTCCCCTCGGTGCCGAATTTTGTCCCGATGACGGCAGCCGGCTCCTCGACTGAGGCGGGTCCAGATGTTCACGACCGTGCTCGATCAGCTGACCGGGGCGCTCGAGAAGCGCTTCCTCCTCAATGCCTTCTTCCCGATGCTGATCTTCAGCCTTGCCCTGGGGCTCAGCGTGGCCGCCGGAGCCGACGGCGTCCTACCGGCGATCGAGAGCTGGGAGGGGCTCGACGGCGGGATTCAGGTGCTCCTAGTAATCGCCGCCGCCGGCCTGATCTTCGTCGCGGCGAACATCCTCGCCAACGCGACGCACACGATCATCTCGCTGTTCGAGGGCTACCTGCCCCCGGCCTCGTGGTTCGGGCGGCGGGCGTGTGACTGGCAGCTCTGGCGGGCCAGGAAGCTCCTGGATGACGACGACCCGCGGTCGCAAGAGGAATCGTTGGACCGATTTCAGCGGACCTTTCCGGTCTACCCCGACCCGCTCGAGAAGATGGACGTCGCGCCGACCCGGCTCGGGAATGTCCTGCGCAGCGCCGAGACCTATCCGAAAAGCCGCTACGGCGTCGACGCCGTCCGCTTCTGGCCGCGTCTCTTCCCGCTGATCGAGGACCCGATCGTCAGCTCGATGGTGGCATCCCGCACCTCGATGGAGTTCCTGCTCTGCGTCTCCTTCCTGGCGGGCCTCTACACCCTGGTCGCCTCGGTCGTGATGATCCTCATGGCCGCTCCCACGCTCTGGATCTACATTGCCCTGGGCGTCGGAACGGTGGTCTCGTTCGCCTCGTACTTCGGCGCCCTCGGGCCCGCCTCCACCTACGGGGAACAGGTGCGAACCGCCTACGACCTGTACCGACTGGAGCTAATCCGCAAGCTCAACTATCCGCTGCCGGCGACGCTCGCCGAGGAGCATCGCACCTGGGCAGAGCTGACCCTGTTCCTGGACCGCGGCACGCCGGGCAAAGGGCGCCGCTTCGTGTTGGGCGAAGAATGAGCGAGCGGGGCACCCGGCGCCGAAAGCTGGCCAACCTACCGGTGCCACTCTTCACCTGGCCCCTCGCGGCCGTGGCCCTGCTCGCTTTGGTCACCTGGATCGGGCCATGCGAGAAACAGGCTGAGGTCGTTGTCCCGAAAGGAAAGATCGCCGCCTTCGCGAGGATCGATCCGGATGCTCTGGAAATGGACTCGGTCGACGACCCCGGCGACGGGGCCTACCGAAAGAAGGCGGAGCTGGCGGGCGCCTTCGTTCTGCGCGATCTCGAAGCCGGTGAGCCAATCGGTGAGGGAGACGTGCTCACCGACGGTTCGAAGCCCGGTCCGGTCCACCTCGAGGTGCAGCCGGAGCCAGCGGCGGCCCTCGGGTTGAAGCCGGGCAAGGTGGTCGAGCTGCTGCTGACGCCGACCCGCGCCGGGGGCCAGCCGTTGATCGTCACAGCCATCCTGTTGGCGATCCCGGAGGCGAAGGATGGCGCCGAGCAGTCCTATCTGGTCGCGCTAACCGTTCCCGCGCGGGAACAGCTGCTCGGCTCGCTAGGGCGTTCGCGACTCCTGATCACCGCGGCAAGCCCAGCAGGCTAACGAGCGCCGGGCGGAAGAGCACCGCCAGCTCGGGAGCCATCCAGTACCAGCCGCTCTCTTGGGAATTGGAGGGGACAACCGGCATCGCCAGGTCGGCGATCTCTTTGCGGGTCGCGACGAACGCGCTCAGGGCGGGGAAGTCGTGGTCGAGCGAGACTGCGTCGGGGAGCCCGAAGGATCGCGCCAGCTCGCCGATCGGGACCCGCTGTCCCTTCGCTTCGGCGAGGCGGAGCAGCAGCCAGAGCTCGATCATCTCGGCGTCCTCGATCGCCTCGGGCAGCAGTGCCTTCCAGGCGGTGGCCTGCGCAGCGTAGTCCGGTCGCTGGTCTGGGCTCGCCTCCACAGGAGCTTCGATTATTCCACCTTTGCCCACGCGGATCGTCGCGCGTCGTCAGGCGATGATCGTCAGGCCGCCGGGTTCGACGCCGAGCTCGACCCGGGTGCGGTCGCCGATGTAGTCGCCGTCGACCTGGACCGGGAAGGGGCGCGGGGCGCCCTGCTTGTCCTCGGAGGCGGAGGTGACGGTGGCCTCGGTGACGTCGTCGAAGTGCACGACCTGCTTGTGGCCGGCGGCGGTGCGGGTCTCGCTGAACAGGCGCGGGATCAGGGTCGGCATGTCGCGCTGGGCGGCCCGTTTCAGCACCGCCAGGGAGAGCGTGCCGTCGTCGAATCCGATGCCCTCGCAGACCCGGATCGGGCGGTTGCCGAAGTAGGTGAGCGGGTCGGAGTTCTGGGCGATCGCGGTGATTCCCTCGATCGTCTGGCCGCCGACCTCGACCCGCACGCGGACGGCTTTCAGCAGGTACTTGCGGAAGAAGCTGGAGACCCCGGCCCAGCTGTAGTAGTAGGGCCCGGCTTTCGCCTTCAGGCGCGGGTTTTCGTCGACCCGGCGGACCACCGTCGCGTCGATCCCGACCCCGCAGGCGAAGAGGAAGCGGCGCTGGTCGACCTTGCCGAGGTCGATCTTGCGCGGCGCCCAGTCGTCGGCCAGCGAGAGCAGGTGCTCGGTCGCGTCGACGACGTCGTTGGGGATCCCGAGCGTGCGGCAGACCACGTTGGTCGACCCCCCCGGCAGCATCGCCACCGGCAGGTCCGTCCCGGCCAGCCCGTTGGCGACCTCGTTCAGGGTGCCGTCGCCGCCGAAGGCGACGACCACGTCGTAGCCGCCGTCGATCGCCTGCCGCCCGATCTCGGTTGCGTGGTTCTGCGCCTCGGTCGCCACCGCCTCGACGTCGAAGCGGCCCTGGAGCGCATAGACCACCAGGTTCCGCAGCCGGTCGGAGACCGTCGTCGCGTACGGGTTGACGATGATCAGCATCCGCTTCTTGGCGGGCTTCTTCTGCCTGCGGTGGGGGAGTTTCGGGTTCATTCAGAGGCGGCGGTGAGAGGCGTGCAGCGTATTCCGATTTCAACCGGGCCGCGGGCTCTCGAACGCACCGCACCGCCGCTGCGAGAACCCGGCCGTGCTCGATTCAAACCGAATATTCGTCCAAAAAGCGGGTACCCGTCTGTTCGCACCGAGCAAGACGGGAGTACCCAATTGCCAAAGCGAACGAATCTCGGCCCCCGCCGGTTCCGCTGCTTGGCTGCGGCAATTGCCGCTGGGCTGGGGCTGATCGCGGCTCCTTCCCCCGCTGGGGCGAACCTTGCCGAAGAAGGCGCTGGCGTGGCCGCCCAGGCGGGCGATGTCGCCAAAAGCGCCTCGGACGCGGTCGAGGCGGCGACGGCTCCGGTGGTCAAACCGCCGTCGCGCACGCCGTCAGTGGCGCCCCCCGGCGTCGAGCCGGCTCCGACTCCGGCGCCCAGCCCTCCGCCCTCCGCCTCCCTCGACCCTGCTCCCCCGAGGAGCCCGTCACCGCCGACCACGACGACGGCTCCCACCGGGGGCCGCTCCGTCTCCGTACCCAGGGCCGAAAATGCGGCAACGGCTTCTCCCACCGCGGACCCACGGGGGGAGGAGAAGGGGGGCAGGCGGGTGGCTCCGGCGCGAGTCGCTCCGCCTCGCGGCTGGTTCATCCACGTCTGGCCGGCGAGAGCCTTGGCGGGGATCTCGATGCTGAGCTTCGTCGACGCCGCGACCGGCTCCGTCTCGCGGGTGCTCGCCGCCGCCGCCGACAGCTTCGAGCTCGGTCCGCTGGGCGAGGGTTCCGCGGCAACGCCGTCGGGAAGTCGCTCGCTCGAGGCCGACCCGCCGCCCCCCGCTCCGCCGCTTCCCGGCTGGATCGATCAGGACCCGGCGCTCTCCGCGCCCCTCTTCTACCTGGTGGTGGCCGCCGGCCTCGTGCTGGTCTCCGTCGTGCTCAGACGGGAGCTGGGACCCCAGCACCCCTATCGGCGGCGCACCCGGCCGCAGCGCTAGACGACGGTGGACTGCAGCGCCGCTCCCACCAGCCCGCAGCCGAGCACGACGTAGAGCACCGTGAGTTTGCCGTGCCAGCGCAGCAGCGCGAGGAAGGCGGCGGCGGCGAGCAGCCCGGTCCAGACGTCGACCACGCCGGTGTCGACGATGTCCACCGTGACCGCGGCGATCAGGCCGATCACGCCGGCGGCGACGCCGAGCAGGAAAGCGTGGATGCGATCGTTCTCGGCGACCGCGACCAGCTGGCGGTGGAAGAAGATCGGCAGCACGAAGGCGGGGAGGAAGATGCCGACGGTCATCGCCAGGGCGCCCGCCATGCCCCCGGCCAGGTAGCCGACGAAGGTGGAGAAGATGATCAGCGGCGCGGGGAGGATGCCGCTCAGCGCCAGGCCGTCGACGAACTGGCTTTCGGTCAGCCAGCCCTGGTCGACGACCGCGCCCTGCTGGAGGAAGGGGATCACCGTGAAGGCACCGCCGAAGGTCAGCAGGCCGGCCTTCAGCCCTTCGAGGAAGATCTCCGCGGTCAGCGAGAGCGTCACCGCGCCGAGCACGAAGACCAGCAGGGCCGGAGCGACGGAGTTGGTGCGCCCGATCCAGCGGCCGGCGTTCTTGACCAGCTCGTAGAGGACCCCGGCGCCGAGCAGGACGAGCACGAAGCTGGCCTCCGCCCAGGTGGTGAGCGCGAAGGCGGCGACCGCGATCGCCGCCAGCCACCAGTCGGTGACGAAGGTCTGGCTGAGCCGGACGACGGCGCGCAGGACGATCGCCCCGACCGCGGCGCTGAGCCCGTAGAAGACCGCGTCGAGGTGCCCGGCCAGGTCGGCCTCGACGTAGAGC
>JAWVEZ010000138.1:0-9044 GCA_033856455.1 Solirubrobacterales bacterium
GGCGGGAAGCCAGCCTCGCGGATCAGCTCGGCGAGCCGCAGAGACGACAGCGGCGTCTGCTCGGCCGGCTTCAGGATCATCGTGTTGCCGCAGGCGAGCGCCGGCGCCAGCTTCCAGCTGGCGATCGCGAGGGGGAAGTTCCAGGGGGTGATCAGGCCGACGACGCCGAGCGGCTCGCGGAAGGTCATCGCGACGCCGCCGGCGACAGGGACCGTGCGCCCGCCGACCTTGTCGATCGCCCCAGCGTAGTAGTGGAAGACCTCGGCGACCAGCCCGACCTCGCCGCGCGCGTCGCGGATCGGCTTGCCGACGTTGCGAGCCTCGGTCTCGGCGAGGTTCCCCGCCTCGGCTTCGACCCCGACGGCGATCGCGCGCATGATCCGCGCCCGGTCGGAGGGCTCGACCCTGCGCCAGGCGTCGAACGCCTGCCGGGCGCGCTCGACGGCCGCGTCGAGCTCGACCACGCCGGCGCTCGGCAGCTCGGCCATCGTCTGCTCGGTCGCCGGTTCGAGGACGTTGATCGCACTCACGCGGCCACCGCCTCGGCCCGCACCTGCTCGACCAGGCCCCGCAGCAGATCGACGTCGTCGCCTTCCTCAGGGTGCCACTGCACGCCGAGGCAGAAACTCCGCCCGGGCAGCTCGATCGCCTCGACCAGGCCGTCGCCCGAGCGGGCGCTGGCGAGGACTCCCTCGCCGAGGCGGTCGACCGCCTGGTGGTGGTGGGACTCGACGCTCGCCCGCGGCCCGAGCAGCGCGGCGAGGCGGGACCCGTCGGCGCACTCGACCTCGTGCCGGTGGAAGACCCCCGGCTCGATCTTGTGGTCGTCGTTGCCGACCAGCTCGGGAACGTGCTGAACGAGGCTGCCGCCGCAGGCGACGTTGATCAGCTGCATTCCCCGGCAGATGCCGAGCACCGGCAGGTCGCGGGCGAGCGCCGCGCGCAGCAGCGCGAGCTCCCCCTCGTCCCTGGCCCGGTCGACCTGAGAGGTCGCCGGGTGGGCCTCGGCGCCGTAACGCCCGGGGTCGATGTCGCCTCCCCCGGTCAGGACCAGGGCATCGAGCGCCTCGACCAGCGCCTCGACCCCGTTCGGGTCGGGCGGGATCAGGACCGCGCGGCCGCCGGCGCGCTGAACCGCCCGCACGTAGGCGGCGGGAAGAACGGCGCACTCGGTGTCCCAGACGCCGAAGGAGGCACGCTCCTGATAGGCGGTGACGCCGATTAGCGGGAGCGCTCCCGCAGCGGCGTCTGTGGCGGCGCGAATCGACATTGCCGCGAGAATAGCAAAAGGTATGGTCTAATGTATATGGCTGAGGGAGCGCGCCTAGCCGAGCCCGTGCAGGAGGTCCGCGGTGGCTTCCAGGTGCTCGATCATGGTCGCGCGCGCCGTCGCGTCATCGCGGGCGGCGATCGCGTCGAGGATCTTCTTGTGCTGGGCATGCGAGTGGCGAATCGACTCGCCGAGGATCGGCAGCGCGGAGAGCAGCTCGCTGAGCCGCAGTTGCACGTCGGTCGCCGCACCGGCGAGGCTGGGCGAGTTTGCCATCGCCGCGAGGGCGAGGTGGAAGCGGGAATCGGCGCCGCGATACCCGCTGGGCGGCACCTGCTGGGACTCGGCCAGGAGCTCGGCCGCGACGGCGAGCTGCTTCTCGTCGTGGCGCACGGCGGCCATCTCGACGATCGCGGGCTCAATCGCGCGGCGGAAATCGAGGGCGTCGTCAAGGCCGGGGCCCATCTCGCGGGCGAGCTTGCGTGCGCGCTTCTTGGACTGTTTGGCCTCGCTCTGGAGCACGTAGGCGCCGCCATGGCGGCCGCGCCGGATCTCGACGAAGCCCGCCTGCTCGAGGGCGCGCAGCGCCTCCCGCACGGTCACCCGGCTCACCTTCAGCTGCTCCGCGAGCTCCCGCTCGGTCGGGAACCGCTCGCCGTAGGGAACGACGCCGAGCTTGATCGCCTGGCCGAGCCGCGCGACCGTCTCCTCGAACAGGTTGCGGGAGCGAATCGCGCGAAAAACCAGCTCGGGCGGCAGTCTCTCTAAATCGCTCGTTTCACCGCCCATTAGGGACTTACCCTAATCCAAAGCTTCCGAATGCCGGGCCGCTTGACCGTTTTCTCAATGGCCGGAGCCACCCAGCTCGATTGCAATCACACCGGCAATGACCGGGAGCAGCTTCGAGAGTCCGCCGGAGGCTCGCAGGCAGAGGGTCGCGACGACCTCGCAGGCGATGGCGATCGAGAGAAGGAGGTAAGCCATTCAACGTGGGCACCCGCCCGTCGGGCACACAGCGGCCCCGAGTGTGCTGGGCACCACGACCTCGAAGCTGTGGAATCCGTTGTCCGCGGCGCGGAAGGCGCCGACGGAGAGTTCGCCCTGCAGGGCCGAGATCGCCCGCACGAAACCGGCCCCGAGAAGGGGCCGGTTTGCAGCGACTTCGCACGAAGCCCGGAACGAGACTCGAACTCGTGACCCCTTCCTTACCATGGAAGTGCTCTACCAACTGAGCTATCCGGGCGGGTCGGCTCCGTAGGAGCCAAACTTGCTGAGTGGCGATCTTAGAGGGTCACGGAGGAACGCGGATGAAACTGAACAAGCTGTTCGACAAAGCGAAGAAGACGATCGACGACCGGGGCGGGGTCGACGCGCTGAAGGCGGACGCCCAGGAGCTGAAAGGGATCGCCGGCGGCAAAGGCAGCCTCAAGGACAAAGCCAAGGACGCCGCCGCCGCGATCAAAGAGCCGGGAGCGCCGGGCGGCGAGAAAGCGGAGGCCGACGGTGGCGACGGAAGTCCGCAACAACCCTGATCTCAACCGCTACGAGCTGCGGGTCGACGAGGAGCTGGCCGGCTTCGTCACCTACCGCGAGCGGCCGGGGCTGATCGCGCTCGTCCACACCGAGGTCGACAAACGGCTCGAGGGCCAGGGCATGGCCGGCCAGCTGGTCTCCGGAGCGCTCGACGACGCCCGCCGGCGGGGCCTGCAGGTGCTTCCCTTCTGCCCCTTCGCCAACTCCTACATCGAGCGCCATCGCGAGTACGCCGACCTGGTGCCGGAGGCCAACCGGCACCAGTTCCACCTGACGGACGAGCCGGCCTGAGGCGCAACCGGGGCTCAGTCGCCGGCGAGGACGACCGGCGTCGAGGGTTCGGCGCCGGTCTTCAGCAGGGTCGCGAGGTAGATGACGACCGGGACGGTGCCGCGGTTAGCGGCTTCGTGGATGTCGGAGGGCTGCTCGACGATCCACTGGCCGCTGCGGATCTGGCCGGTCTGCCCGGCCTTGATCGTGCGCACCACGACCGGGTCCTGGTCGGACTCGCCCTTGCTGACCACGGCCGCGCCCTTGCGAACGGTGTAGGTCAGCGTCCCCTTGATGATGTGCGCGACCTGGGTCCCGAGGTGATGGTGCAGGGCCAGTTTCGCGCCCGGGTCGACGACGACCCGGCTCAGCACCAGGGTCCGCTGCGGTGCACCCTGCACCTGGCTGGTCTGGGCCAGTGCGTTCCGCACCGCGCCGGGCGCCTTCTTCTCCTCGGCAAAGGCGCCGGGCAGGACCGCCCCGAGCGCGAAGGCGCAGACCAGGGCGAGGACGATCAGCAGGTGGGACTTGCGGGGGCGGGTCAAGCTGGCGGCACCCTACGCGCCGCCGCGGATGGCGCCGACGCTAAACGGGCTTGCCGTTGGCGGTCAGCGTGACCTCGATGTTGCCCCGGGTCGCGTTCGAGTAGGGGCAGACCTTGTGCGCCTCGCGGACCAGCTCGGCCGCCGCCTCGTCCTCGACCGAGGGCAGGGTCACGTGCAGCTCGACCGCGAGCGTGAAGGTGCGGTCGTCCTGGGCGACCAGAGAGACTTTTGAGTCGATGCCGACGTCGCCGGTCTCGGCCTTGGAGCGACGGGCGACCGCGCCCAGCGCGCCCTCGAAGCAGGCCGCGTAGCCGACCGCGAAGAGCTGCTCGGGGTTGGTGCCGTCGCCGGCACCGCCCATCTCCGCCGGCAGCCGCAGGTCGATCTCCAGAGTGCCGTCGCTGGTGGTGCCGTGGCCATCGGCGCGGCCGCCGGTGACGTGGGCCTCGGCGGTGTAGACGACCTTGCTCACGCCGGGGACTCTAGCCGCCCGCTACCTCGGCCGGGCGCGTTCGACCGTGAAGCGGAAGAGCGCGGGGGTCGGGTCGCGGTTGCCGGCGGCGTCGACCGCGAAGACGCGGAAGGCGTGGCGGCCGCTTCCGACTTTGTACTTGCCAGGGGGCGCGCAAACTCGGACCGGCCGCTGGTCGAGCTTGCAGCGGAAGCTGGAGCCGGTCTCGTTCGAGGCGAAGCGGAAGGCGACCTGACGGGGCAGCGCCCGGGCCACGACCAGCTTCGGCGGGCGCTGGACGATCCGCGTGCTTGGCGCCCTCGTGTCCGCCGGCGGTGGGGGTGGAGGAGGCGGTGGGGGTGGAGGCGGCGGTGGGGGTGGCAGTTCGGTGACCGTGCGGAAGTTGTTCGGTTCCGCTTCGCGCACGGTCTCACAGCCGACCGGTGCCGGGTCGTCGAACTGCGGGTGGAAGTCGATCAGGGCCGAGTCGGAGCCCTCGCCGCAGTCGATCGCGAGGTCGCTGTCGCCGGAGTTGGCGAGGATCGAGTCGTCGCCGCCCAGCCCCGCGTAGGTGTCCGGGCCTTTGTGGCCGAGCAGCTGGTTGCGATCGCCGTCGCCGACGAAGACGTCGCCGGATTCGGAGCCCTCGAGGTCCTCGATCGCGGCGAGCGTGTCGAAGCTGTCGCCCGGGCAGGTCGGCGTCATCGCCCCCACCTCGCCCGCCCGGCCCTCGTCGAGGCTGGCGCTCACCGCTTCGCCCGGCGGCATCCGCGCCCAGGAGCCGTTGTCGCGGCCGAGACCGCCGTCGAGCGACTGCCCGTCGCAGGTCGAGACCGAGAGGAAGAGGTCGTTGCCGTTGCCGCCGAGCAACTGGTCGGCGCCGCCGTTGTGGAGCAGCGCGTCGTCGCGACCGAGCGCTTCGAGCCGGTCGGCGCCGGCGCCGGGGCCGTCGACCAGGACCTCCTCGCTCGCCTCTCCCCCGGTCGCTTCGTCGCCGCCCTCGCCGCCGAGCACGACGACGCTGGTCGTGGTCGGGAAGCCGCTAGCGTCGATCACGTCGTCGCCCCCCATGCCGGCGATCAGCACCGAGTCCGGGGCCGAGGCGAGCAGGCAGGTCGCGGTGCCGGCGGTGACCGTACAGCCGCTCTGCGCAGCCGCACCGGTGTCGAAAGTGCCGCCTGAGATCGCGAAGCCGACGCTCGGTGGCGAGCTCGAGTAGGTCGCGACGATCGATTCGCCGCCGCTGCCGCCAACCAGGTAGAGCTGCGCCGCGCCGGTTTCAGCCGGGACCATCAGGCCAACACTCGCTTTCGCGGTGTCGCGGGTGACGACCGCCCCGTCGACGTTGTCGCCGTCCGCGCCGCCCTGCAGGGAACCGGGACCGCCCGCGCCCTGCAGCACGTCGGCGCCACCCCCGCCGTAGACGGTCTGGCCCGGGCCGGCGCCGAAGATGTAGTCGGAGAAGGCGGTCCCGACGATGACCTCGAAGCTCGCGACTTCGACTTCGTCGACGCCGCCGCCGAGCGCGGCGATCCCGTTGTTTGCGTTCTGGCCGCCGGCGCCGAGATCGATCCGCACCCCGCGCTCGCCATCCGGGTCGGGGAAGCCGGGGGCGATCGTGCCGCCGAAGGCCGATGGAGTGACCCCGGTCGCGTAGCTGAGCGTGTCGGTGCCGCCGCCGCTGTCGAAGATGCGGTCGATCGTGCCGTCGCCGCGGACCCGGTCGTTGCCCGCTTCGCCGTCGATCGAGTCGGCGCCGAAGCCGCCGGAAAGGCGGTCGTCGCCGGGGCCGCCGCGCAGGAGGTCGTCGCCGATCCCACCGAACAGCCGGTCGTTGCCTTCGCCGCCTCGGAGGATGTCGTTGCCGCGCTCGCCGAAGACGACGTCGTCGCCGGGGCCGCCGTCGAAGGTCTGGCTGCCGACCCCGAGCCGGCACTCGCTGGGGCAGCTGGCGGAGTCCGCGAGCGGCGCCGCGCGGATCGTGTCGTCGCCCTCTCCCCCGCGCACCGCCGCGACCCCGGGCGGAGCCAGGATCGTGTCGTCGCACGGGGTGCCGAGGATCGTGTTCGCGGTGCGAACCGGGCCCTGGCCGCAGCTCGGGCCCGGGCTCGCGGCGGCAGCGCGCTCGGACCCCCCGAGCGCCGCGGCGAGGGCGATCAGCACGGCTAGGGCGAGGGCGGTTGCGAAGCGGGCCATGGCTAATAGATACCCGGCGGCGACGGCTCGATTCGGGCCAACCGCGACTCGCGAGCGACGATCGGTAGCTTGATACGCCGATGCAGCGTCTCCGACCGACGATCGCCCTCGCCGCGCTGTGCGCCTTGGTGGCTTTCGTCACCGGCTGCGGAGGCTCCGACGAGGACCCCTCGCGCCCCGCCCCCGCCGCCACCGAGTTCCCCTCGGCGAAGGGGAAGACGATCGAAGAGGTGCTGACGAAAACCGGCGCGACGCCGGCCGAGCTGGTGATCGCCCCGGCCGGCCAGGTCTTCGAACTGGGCGAGAACCGCTACTCGTTCGGGGTCTTCACGCCCGGCCACAAGCAGATCGAAGACGCCGACGCCGCCCTCTACTTCGCCAAGGACAAAACCTCGCCGGTCCAGGGGCCGCTGCCGGCGCGGGTCTCCTCGCTGGAAACCAAGCCCGCCTACCGGGCCAACGGCAGCGAAGGTCCCGGCGAGGCGAAAACCGTCTACGTCGTGCCCAAGGTCGACTTCGACCGCAGCGGGCCGTGGCTGGCGGTGGCGATGCTGAAGGGGCCGGACGGGCTGCAGGCCTCGTGGATGCCGAGCCCGGTGGTCGACCGGTTCCCGGGCGTGCTCGAAGTCGGCGAGAAGGCACCGGTGATCCACACCCCGACCGCCGACGACGTCGGCGGCGACCTCGCGCAGATCGACACCCGGATCCCGCCCGATCAGATGCACGCGGTCGATTTCGCCGACGTGGTCGGCAGGGAGCCGGTGGTGATCACCTTCGCGACGCCGGCCTTCTGCGAAAGCCGCGTCTGCGGGCCGACGGTCGACGTCGTCCAGGAGGTCGCCGACAGATACAAGGGCGAGGCCGACTTCATCCACATGGAGGTCTGGAAGGACAACGACCCGACGACGAAGAAAATCCGGCCGCAGCTGCGGGCCTTCGGCCTGCCGACCGAGCCCTGGACGTTCCTGATCGACAAAGACGGCGTAGTCCGCGACCGCATCGAGGGCGCGATCAGTGTGTCCGAACTGGAAGAAGCGATGAAGACGATTCTGCCTGGCTGATCAGCCAGCCTCCGCTAGTCTGTCGGCGGCGCGGGGGTTCAGGGGCTCCGCGGGTCCCTCGGGAGGCAGGGTCGACGGCAAACGACGCTGCTAAGGAGTCAGATGAAGCACTGGTTGGCGGTTCCCGCTCTCGTTCTCGGGTTGTGCTTGGCCCTGACCGGCCTGGTCTCGCCGGCGCTCGCCGCGCAAGGCGGCGGCAAGGGCAAGAAGCCGAAGCCGAAGGTCTTCGAAGTCTGCAAGCACGGCTGCAAGTACCGGACGATCCAGAAGGGCGTGAACGCGGCCGGGTCCTTCAAGGCGAAGAAGGCGAACGCCGACGTGAAGACGATCGTCGCCGTCAAGCCGGGCAAGTACGTCGAGGGCGTCGTGCTCGACGGAACCCTGAAGAAGAAGGACTTCGACGGGCTGATCATCGAAGGGACGAAGAAGAGCCGCAAGAAGGTCGTGCTCGAGGGCAAGAACGCCAAGGGTGAACTCGGCGCCGCCCAGAACGGGATCGAGGCGATCGACGTCGACGGGGTCGTGATCAAGAACATGTGGGCCCGCAACTACCAGTCGAACGGGTTCTTCGTGCACGCCGATGCGAAGAGCGGCCAGAGCTGCGACGACTACACGATGAACAACCTGCTGACCTCCGCCAACCGCTCCTACGGCCTCTTCGCCAAGGGCTGCGAGGGCGGCAAGATGATCGACTCGGCCGGCTACCACCACGGCGACTCCGCCTTCTACGTCGGCGAAACGCCCTGCGACTCCAACGCCTGGACCAACCACGGCGTGGTGCCGCCGCCGAAGCCCTGCCAGCGCAAACCGAACTGGACGCTGCTGAAGAACCTGAAGAGCTACGAAAACGTGCTCGGGTACTCGGGGACCAACTCCAAGTACGTGAAGATCGTCGACTCGGCCTTCTACAACAACGGCGCCGGGATCGTCCCGAACACGCTCGACAGCGAGGGCTTCGAGCCGAACGGCTGGAACCTGTTCGAACGCAACGACGTGTTCTGGAACAACTACAACTACTTCCTCTCCGGGAGCGCCTTCAAAACCGTTTCCACGGGCGGGCTCGGCAAAGTCGGCAACTCGACCGTCAACTACCCGACCGGGGTCGGCATCGTGCTCTACGGCGGCGACCACAACGTGGTCAAGAACAACCAGGTCTTCGGGAACTACAAGTGGGGCATCGCCTCGTTCTCCGGCCCCGGCGAACTGTTCGTCGCCAACCAGGGCGACGACGCGAAGAACATCAACAACCAGGTCGTCGAAAACGTGCTCGGCCGCGAAGGGCTGGACCCGAACGGCGAATACGACATCTGGAACGACGCCAGCGGCGGCGGCAACTGCTGGGCCGGCAACAGTGCCAACTCGACCTACGCGCCGGGCAACGGCAAAACGCCGATCGCCCAGATCTACCCCGCCTGCCCGCAGCCGAAAGTGCTGAACGACCAGGCGAAGAGCCTCAACATCACCGCCGGCCTGCAGATCAACCTCGCCGACGAAAGCGACCCGAGCACGATCCTCGGCTACGCGGCGCAGACGCCGCCGCAGAACCAGCAGTGCACCTGGGTGCGGCGGGTCGCCGCGCACCCCGCGTTCGAGAAATACGCTCCCGTCGAGGTCGCCGCGCTGCCCGGTGAGCTGTCCTGCAAATGAGCCGGCTGACGAAGACGCGGGCCTTCGGCCTGCTCTCCGCCTGCGTGGTCGCGGGGGCCCGGCGGGGGGGG
>JAWVEZ010000139.1:0-4591 GCA_033856455.1 Solirubrobacterales bacterium
AGCCGAGCTCGCCGACGTAGGTGACGCGGAGCGCCCGCACCGGCACGTCGCCGACCGTGATCTCCTGGAGCGTCATGTAGGGGAAGGCCTCGTTGCCGAGGTCGGCCGGGGTCAGGGGCTGGAGCACGTCGCGGGCGCGCGGTCCCCAGACCCCGTAGCAGGCCCACCCCGAGGTGACGTCGGCGATCCGGGTGCCGCCGTCCTCCGGCAGGTGCCGGCGCATCCACTCGCGATCGTGGTTGCCGAAGGCGGTGCCGGTGACGATCCCGAAGCGCTCCTCGCCCAGTCGCGAGACGGTGAAGTCGCACTCGATCCCGCCGCGCCGGTTCAGCATCTGGGTGTAGGTGATCTGCCCGACCCCGCGGGCGACGCGGTTGTCGCAGAGGCCTTCGAGGAAGTCGGCCGCGCCCGGCCCCTCGATCTCGAGCTTGGCGAAGGAGGACTCGTCGAAAATCGCGACGCGCTCGCGGCAGGCGCGGTGCTCGGCGCCGATCGCGGGGGACCAGTTCTGCCCGGCCCAGCCGCGCGGCCGGAGCGCCTCGTCGCCGGAGGTGGCGTTCGGCTCGTACCAGTTGACCCGCTCCCAGCCCGATTTCTCGCCGAAGGCGCCGCCGTGCTCGCGGTGCCAGGCGTTGACCGGCGAGATCCGCAGCGGCCGGCCGGCGCCGCGCTCGTGGTTGGGGTAGCGGATGTCGTAGTAGGTCTCGTAGTTCTCCTCGATCCGCGCGTGGGTGTAGGCGGGCGAGCGGTACTGGGCGCCGAAGCGGCGGACGTCCATGTGCCAGAGGTCGAGGCTCGGTTCGCCGTCGACGATCCACTCGGCGACGACTTTGCCGATCCCGCCGGCGCCGGCGAGGCCGTGGGCGCAGAAGCCGGCGCAGACGAAGAAGCCGGCGACCTCGCTCTCGCCGAGGCAGAACTCGTTGTCGGGGGTGAACGCCTCGGGGCCGTTGATCAGCTTGGTGACGGTGATTTCCTCCATCGCCGGGACGCGGCGCTTGGAGTTCTCGGTGATCTCCTCGAAGCGGTCCCACTCCTCTTCCAGCAGGCGGCCGTTGAAGTCCGGCGGGATCCGCTCGACCCGGGCGGCGTCGGGGAGGAACGCCGCTTCGCTCTGGTGCTCGTAGCCGCCCATCACCAGCCCGTCCCCGTCCTCGCGGTAGTAGACGAGCAGGTCGGGGTCGCGCAGGGTCGGGAGGTTGCGGCGCTCCTCGCCGCGGGCCTCCTTGACCGCGTCCAGCGGCTGGGTGACCAGGTACTGGTGGGACATCGGGACGATCGGGACGCGGACGCCGGCCAGGCGGGCGATCTCGGCCGCGTACATGCCGCCCGCGTCGACCACCACCTCGGCGGCGATCCGCTTGCGCTCGCCGGCGGTCCCGTCGCCGTTCCCGCGCTCGACCTCGACCCCACGGACGCGGCCGTCGCGGACCTCGATCGCGGTCACCCGGGTGCCGGTGAAGATCCGGCAGCCGCCCTGGCGGGCGCCGTCGGCGAGGGCGTAGGTGAGCTGGGCGGGGTCGATGTAGCCGTCGGTCGGCAGCCAGGCGCCGCCGAGCACGCCCTCGGTCGACATCAGCGGGAACTTCGCCTGCGCCTCCTCGGCCGAGATCAGCTCCAGCGGCAGCCCGAAGGTCTTCGCCCAGCCCGCCTGCCGACGCAGCTCCTCCATCCGCTCCTCGCTGGAGGCGAGGCGGATGCCGCCGCACTCGACCCAGCCGGGGTCGAACTCGGACTCGTCCTTCAAGCGCCGGTAGAGCTCGACCGAGTGCATCATCATCTTCGTCAGCGAGACCGAGCCGCGCAGCTGCCCGACCAGGCCCGCCGAGTGGAAGGTCGAGCCGGAGGTGAGCTGGGAGCGCTCGAGCAGGACGACGTCCTCCCAGCCGAGCTTCGCCAGGTGGTAGGCGAGCGAGGTGCCGCCGACGCCGCCGCCGACGATTACGCAGCGGGCCGAGTCCGGGAGCTCAGCCCGTGGCACCGCCGGCCTCCTCGAGCAGGACCTTGAAACGGGGGCGGGATTCGGCCTCGGCGAGACGCTCGAAGTGCTTCACGGCGTACTCGTCGAAGTCGAACTCGATATCGGAGAGGGTGCCCTGCAGGACCGCCCACATCGCCTCGCGGAAGTCAGACATGAAGCGCATCAGCCGCAGCTTGGCGAGCTTGCCGGCGGTCGGCGCCTCCCCCAGGTAGGCGGTCAGGAGCGCCTCCTCCTGGCCGTCGTCGAGCTCGTTGTTGACCGCGAAGTTGCCGAGGTCGAAGTAGCGATCGCCCATCCCCGCGTACTCCCAGTCGACGATCCGCAGCCCGTCGGCGGTCGCGAGGAAGTTGGCGGCGAGGAGATCGTCGTGGCAGAGCACCGGCTCGTGCGGGCGGTGGCGCAGGGCCGTTTCGACCCGCGCCGCGGCTTGGTGGGAGCGCTCGTAGGCGGCGGGGACGGGGGCGCCGCGCGCCTCCGTCTTCGCGGCGTAGTCCTCGACGATCCGGAACGGGGAGAAGCTGGCGGCGATCGCGGGGCAGCCGTGCACGGCGCGCAGCGCCGCCGCGACCGCGTCGAGGGCGGCCGGGTCGCGCAGCTCGGCACTCTTCAGCGGCCGCCCCTCGACGAAGCGGGTGACCAGGCAGGGCGGGTCGTCGAGCAGCGCCACGACCTCGGGCGCGACCCCGGCGGCGGCCGCGCAGCGGTTCGCCTCGGCCTCGGCGTGGCGGTCGATCCCGAGCATCGCCGTGTCCTTGCCCGGCATCCGCACGACCACGTCGTTCTCCCCGAACCGGGCCCGGAAGTTGCGGTTGGTGATCCCGCCCTCCAATGCCACCGGCGCGCCTTCGAGCTCCCCGAGCAGCGAGGTCAGTCGATCGGTGGTTTCCGACAGCAGGGCCAAGGGAATGCTGAGAAATATCTACATGGGCCATTGACAGCAGTCAAAGCGGCGAACTAGGCTCGCCCGGAACCTTAGGTTCGTTCAGCACACCTTTTATCGCAAGGCTCGACGCGTAGGAAGAGAGGCGCCAATGGAGAGCAGTGTTTCGTCCCCGCCCGATCGTGACGAACAACGACTTGCGGAGATGGGGTACAAACAAACCCTGAACCGCGCCTGGGGCGGGTTCTCCAACTTCGCGATCTCGTTCACGATCATCTCGATCCTCGCCGGCTGCTTCACCACCTACGGCCAGGCCTGGAACAACGGCGGACCGATCGCGATCTCCTGGGGCTGGCCGCTGATCTCGATCCCGATCCTGATCATCGGCTTCTGCATGTCCGAACTGGTCTCCCGCTACCCGACCGCCGGCGGCATCTACTGGTGGTCCGGCAAACTCGGCGGGCCGATCTGGGCCTGGTTCACGGGCTGGTTCAACCTGATCGGCCTGGTCGCCGTCGTCGCCTCGGTCGACTATGCCTGCGCCACCTTCCTCAACGTCGTTCTCGGCCTCTACGAAGTCGACATCCTGGGGGTCAACTTCGCCGACAGCGCCCACGTCCTGCAAGAGACGTTCCTGCTCTTCGCGCTGATCCTGATCCTGCACGCCCTGATCAACATCAAACGAACGCATCTGCTTTCGGTGGTCAACAGCGTCTCGGTTGGCTGGCACGTGATCGGCGTCGCCGTGATCGTCATCGTCCTGGTCGTCGTCCCCGACACCCACCAGAGCTTCGACTTCGTCTTCACCGAAAGGATCAACAACAGCGGCTTCAGCATGAGCATGTACTGGTTCTACGTGCTGCCGCTCGGCTTCCTGCTGACCCAGTACACGATCACCGGGTTCGACGCCTCCGCCCACATCTCCGAGGAGACCCACGAAGCCGAGATGAACGCCGCAAAGGGGGTCTGGAAGTCGATCTTCTACTCCGCCTTGATCGGTTGGATCGTGCTCTTGGCGATCACCTTCGCCGCCACCGACGTCGATGCCATCAACGAGGCCGCGGGCTTCTCGCCGGCAATCTTCGAAACCGCTCTGGGCTCCGGCTGGACCAAGCTGGTGATGATCATCTCCACGGTCGGGCAGCTCTTCTGCGGCGCCGCCTGCCTGACCAGCGCCTCGCGGATGTGCTTCGCCTTCTCGCGCGACCGGGGCTTCGGCGCGCGCGCGTCGAAAGTGCTCTCGAGGGTCAACTCCGAGCGGGTTCCGGTGGCGGCGGTAATCGCGATGGCGGCGGCGGCGCTGATCATCACCCTGCCGGCGCTCGAGGGCACCGAGGAAGGGTTCCCCTGGGCCTTCTTCGCGGTCGTCTCGATCGCCGTGATCGGCCTCTACATCGCCTACGTCATCCCGATCTTCCTGCGCTGGCGGATGGGCGACGACTTCGAGCCGGGGCCGTGGAACAACGGCCGCAAGTACAAGTGGATGAACCTCTTCGCGACGATCTGGGTCGGCCTGATCACGATCATCTTCTGCCTGCCGTTCACCCCGGCGGCGGTTCCCTGGAACGACGAATTCACCTGGGAGGCGTTCAACTACGCGCCGCTGATGGTCGGGGTCGTGATCCTGCTCGCGGGGCTCGCCTGGTTCGCCACCGCCCGCAAGCACTTCACCGGGCAGACGCGCGAGGTCGAACTCGACGAAGAGATCGGCCCGGAGCCGACGCGCGGTC
>JAWVEZ010000140.1:0-40672 GCA_033856455.1 Solirubrobacterales bacterium
GGAGGGTCGGGGGGACCCTGGACCGAACCTCCAGATCTGTGAGGGGAAGGGTCCCCCCGACCCTCCCTCGCCTACGCGGATTCCTCGCTGAGGCCCGGGTCAGCGTCGCCGATGTCCTGCGGCACCGCCTCGGTGACAAGCGTCGGGCGGCGGCTCTCGGTGATCGTCTCCTTGGTCACCACGCACTTGGTCACGTCGCGGCGCGAGGGCAGCTCGAACTGGACGTCGAGCAGCGTCTCCTCGAGGATCGAGCGCAGGCCGCGGGCGCCGGTCTCCCGCTCCAGGGCCTTGTCGGCGATCGCCGCCAGGCTGTCCTCGGAGAAGACCAGCTCGATGTCGTCGAACTCGAAGAAGCGCTGGAACTGGCGGGTCAGGGCGTGGCGCGGCTCGGTCAGGATCGTGGTCAGGTCGTCGCGGCTGAGCTGGTGGATCGCGGTGATCACCGGCAGGCGGCCGATGAACTCGGGGATCAGGCCGTACTCGATCAGATCCTCGGGCAGCACCTGCTCGAACCACTCGCCGGTGTCCTTCTTCTGGCGTGAGGAGATCGCCGCCCCGAAGCCGACGCCGTGGTCGCCGACCCGGCGCTCGATGATCTTGTCGAGCGCGGCGAAGGAGCCGCCGCAGACGAAGAGGATGTTGGTGGGGTCGATCGTCAGAAACTCCTGGTGGGGGTGCTTGCGCCCGCCCTGCGGCGGCACCGAAGCTGTGGTCCCCTCGAGGATCTTCAGCAGCGCCTGCTGGACGCCTTCGCCGGAGACGTCACGGGTGATCGACGGGTTGTCGGCTTTGCGCGCGATCTTGTCGATCTCGTCGATGTAGATGATCCCCGTTTCCGCCTTCTTGACGTCGAAGTCGGCGGCCTGGATCAGCTTCAGGAGGATGTTCTCGACGTCCTCGCCGACGTAGCCGGCCTCGGTCAGCGCGGTCGCGTCGGCGATCGCGAAGGGGACGTTGAGGATGCGGGCGAGGGTCTGGGCGAGCAGCGTCTTGCCGCAGCCGGTCGGGCCGAGCATCATGATGTTCGACTTCTGCAGCTCGACCTCGGTCTCTTCGGACTGGGCGATCTGGACCCGCTTGTAGTGGTTGTAGACAGCCACCGAGAGGGCCCGCTTGGCGGCCTCCTGGCCGACCACGTACTCCTCCAGCACCTCGTTGATTTCCCGCGGTTTCGGCAGGTTCTCGAGCTCGAAGACGGGCGGCGCCGTCAGCTCCTCGTCGATGATCTCGTTGCAGAGGTCGATGCACTCGTCGCAGATGTAGACGCCCGGGCCAGCGATCAGCTTTTTGACCTGGCGCTGCGACTTGCCGCAGAAGCTGCAGAGGAGCTGCTCGTTCGAATCGGTGGGACGTGCCAGCGGAATCCCCTCCTAACGGGATCTATCTAGACATCCGGCGGCCCCGAAAGCTTAGACGGGCCTGCCTGCCGGGTTACGTGGGGGTCGTTTACGGCGCTCGTGCTTCGGTCCCTCCCCCTGGTTCCAGGTTTGCGTGCCCGATACGGTTCGCCGAGTGCCGGCCGAGCTCCAGATCGCCCCCGTCAGCGCCGCCCAGCTCGAGGAGCTGCTGCCGCTGATCGGCGACTACCAGCACTTCTACGGGGCCGAGCCCGACGACGAGCGCAACCGCGAGTTCTTCCGGCGCTTCCTGGCGCCGAGCGAGGACGGGCTCCTGCTCGGGGCCCGGGGAGAGGCGGGATTCCTCGGCTACGCCTGCCTCTACTGGCACTTCAGCTCGACCAAGGCGAGGGAGGCGGTGCTGATGAACGACCTCTTCGTCGTCGCCGAGGCCCGCGGCCAAGGCGTCGGCCGGGCGCTGATCGAGGCCAGCGCGGCGGTCGGCCGCGAGCGCGGCGCCGCGGTCCTCGAGTGGTCGACCGAACCCGGCAACGCGACCGCGGAGCGGCTCTACGACTCGACCGGCGCCGCGCGCAGCGAATGGGTCAGCTACGAGATCGAGCTTTGAGCGCCGCCGAGATCGTCCTCGAAACGGTTCCCCGCGACGCGCCCGAGGTCCTTGCGCTCTACGCGGCGTTCATCCTCGAGGCCGACGGGCCGCTCGGCGACGCGGTCGACCTCGAGGCGGAGATCGCCGCAGGGCCGCCGGCCGACCTGGTGCCGCCGGCCGGCGCCTTCCTGCTCGCCCGGGTCGGCGGCGAGCCGGCGGGGATCGGCGGGGTCCGCTTCCTCGACACCGAGGTCGCCGAGGTGAAGAGCATGTACGTCTCCCGGGCCCACCGGGGCGTCGGCCTCGGCCGCCGTCTGCTGGCCGAGCTCGACGGGATCGCCGCCGCCCACGGCTGCCGCGCCGTCCGCCTCGACACCTCGGCCTACCTGACCGAGGCGCTCGGCCTCTACCGCGCCGCCGGCTACCGCGCGGTTCCCGACTACAACGGCAATCCCAAAGCCGACCTCTGGTTCGAACGTCAGCTGTAGCGCCACCGATCGAATCGACGCGTCACTTTGGGGTCTATACGACCCCCAACTGACGCGTCGATCTCAGCTGTATCGATCCCAGCGGGTGAGCGGCGGCAGCGGGTCGATCGGGACGCCGTCGACGTGGAGCTCGAAGTGGAGGTGGCAGCCGGTGCCGACCGCGTTGCCGGTTTCGCCGACCGCGCCGATCCGCTCGCCCTCGAAGACGGACTCGCCCCTGCGGACCCGAGCCGGGCTCGGCATGTGGGCGTAGAAGTAGCTGCGCTTCTCGGCTTCGCCGTGGATCAGCGCGAAATAGCCGTAGAGGACCGGGTCGTAGCCGACCTTGCGCACGCGGCCGTTGCGAACCGCGACCAGCGCCGTGCCGCAGGCGGCGGTGACGTCGAAGCCTTCGTGGATGCGGCCGTTGCGAGGCGCGTGGAAGTCCCCCACGGCGCCGCGTTCTCCATGCGACCCGTGGACCGGGAAGACGTGGCCGTAGTACGGGGTGCCGCCGTCGCGGCTGCCGATCTTCGCGCCGGCGGCCGCCGCGGGTATCAGGGCGGCGAGGAGCGCCAGGCCGCAGATACAGGCGAGACGACTGCTCAGAGGTCGACCTTGAACGAGCGCTTTGTCGGCGTCGGGTCCGGCACTCCGGTCGGCCCCACCGCTTTCACCTTGAACCTGTGCCGGCCGTCCTTCAGGTTCTTGTAGACCCTGGGAGATTTGCACGATTTCCAGCGCTTCTTGTCGAGCTTGCACTGGAACTTCGCTCCTTGGACGGTGCTCGTAAACCGGAAGGTGACCTTGCCCTTCGCCGCCTGGATCTTGACCCGGCGGATCCTGGTGTTCGGAGCCGGTGCGGGCAACGGGCAGCCGGCCACGGCCAGGTCACACACCACTACCTTGTTGCTGCCGCCTCCCGGCTGCACCGGACAGCCGTTGGTCGGGCCGGTCTGACCCGGGCAACCGTCCTGCGTCTCGTCGCCCCAGCCGTCACCGTCGGCGTCGGGCTCGAGCGTCGCCTGGACCAGCAGCTCCTGGCTGGGTTCCGCAAAGTTCGGCGGGGTGTCCGCCCCTTCGCCGAGCAGCGGGTTCCAGTAGTCCAGGGCGGCGCCAAGCGTGGCGCTGATTACGGGGACCGGTTCGCCCGCCGCGGTGTCGGGGAAGTCGAGACCGAGGCGGTCTCCAGCGTTCACCGGCAGCCGCGTCGCGTAGCTGTAGATGCCCGCCGCCAGCGGCAGCGACTCGAGCGCGCCGGTCCCGACACCGGTGTTTCCCCGCAGCACGCGCAGCCGCAGCTTGCGCTCGAGCGTCCCGGCGCCGCTGTCGTCGGCCTTGACCCGCCACGAGGTGAGGACGCCGGCGCTGGGAGCCGCCGCTCCCCCCGCCGCCCGACTTGCCTCCGGCAGGTCGGGGTTGGAGTAGGTGCACGACCAGGTTTCCGTTTCCCCCGCGCACGCCTCCCAGTTGATTTCGCCGAGCAGGTTGCTGCCGAAGATCGTCGCCGCTCCGGCGCCCGATGGGACCGCGAGCAGACCGCAGAGGGTCGCGAGCAGCACGAGAGTCTTGCCTGGCCAGAGCACCTGACCACCGACCCTAGACCGCGCGCCGGACCGCCTCAGTGGTGCTCGATCACGCGGTCGACGATGTTGTACTCCTTCGCCTCCTCCGCGCTCATGAAGTAGTCCCGCTCGGTGTCTTTGGTGACCTTCTCGAACGGCTGCCCGGTGTGGTGGGCGATGATCTCGTCGAGGCGGCGGCGGACGTCGATGATCTCTTTGGCATGGATCTCGATGTCGGTCGCCTGACCCTGGAAGCCGGCCGAGACCTGGTGGATGAGGATCTTCGAGTTGGGCAGCGCCATCCGCTTGCCGGCGGCGCCGCCGCTCAGCAGCAGCGCGCCCATGCTCATCGCGACCCCGACGCAGATCGTCTGCACCTGGGGTTTGATGAACTGCATCGTGTCGTAGATCGCCAGGCCCGCGTAGACCGAGCCGCCGGGCGAGTTGACGTAAAGGCTGACGTCCTTGTCGGGGTCCTCGGACTCCAGGTGCAGGAGCTGGGCGACGATCAGGTTGGCGATGTCGTCGGTGACCGGCGTGCCGAGGAAGATGATCCGCTCGCCGAGCAGGCGCGAGTAGATGTCGAACGCGCGCTCGCCGCGCGAGGTCTGCTCGACCACCATCGGGACCAGAGGACTCACAGGGCCAACCTTACTCGCCGCCCGGCGTCCAAAGTTTGCCGGCTTTCTCGCCCTCTTTCTCGGGCGTGAGGATTTTCTCGCGGGCCTCGGCTTTCGCCTGCTCGTCTTCTTCCTGCTCGAGCGGGATCGGCACCGCCGCCTCGGCGACCAGGTCGATCGCCTTGCGGGCCCGGATGTCGTCCTCGATCATCGCGTCGCGGCCGTTCTCGCGCAGCCGCGCCAGCAGCTTCTCGGGGGTCGTCCGCTCGTGTTCGGCGGAGTGCTCGAGCGCCTCGACCAGCTCCTCCTCGGT
Source organism: Solirubrobacterales bacterium (assembly GCA_033856455.1). GTDB lineage: Bacteria > Actinomycetota > Thermoleophilia > Solirubrobacterales > 70-9 > VAYN01. The sequence goes on from JAWVEZ010000140.1 coordinate 4,913, forward strand.
GACCTCGATCGCCTCGGCCTCGGCGATCGCACTCACCACCGCCTCGCGCTTGAGGTCTTTCAGGGCGTCCGGTTTCGATTCTTCGATCAGCTCCTCGCGTGATTTGCCCTGCATCGCGAAGAACTGATTCGGGTCCATGCCGCGCTGGGCGAGCTGCCGTTCCATCCGCTCCAGGCGTTCGGTCGCCCGCGCGGCGACCAGGTCGTCGGGCACTTCGACCGTCGCCACGGCGACCGCGGCGTCGATCGCGCGGATCCTGAAGTCTTCCTCGGCGCGGCTGTTCAGCGCGTTGCCGACTTTCTCGGCGATGTCGGCCCGCAACTCCTCCAGGGTGTCGAACTCGGAGGCGTCGGAGGCGAACTCGTCGTCGAGCTCGGGGAGAATTTTCTCCCGCACCTCTTTGACCTTGACCTTGAAGAGCGCGTCTTCGCCGGCCAGATGCTCGGCCTGGTAATCGTCGGGGAAGGTGACCTTGACCTCGCGGTCCTCCCCGGCCTTGGCGCCGGCCAGCTGCTCCTCGAAGCCCTCGATCAGCTGCCCGGAGCCGAGCCCCAGCAGGTAGTCCTCCGCCTTGCCGCCCTCGAAGGCCTTGCCGTCGAGCAGCCCCTCGAAGTCGATCAGCAGCGAGTCGCCCTCGGCGGCCTCGCGCTCGACCGGTTCGAGCCGGGCGAAGCCCTCGCGGATCCGCTCGACCTCGGTGTCGACGATTTCCTCGGGCACCTCTTTGTCCTCACGCCCGACCTCGAGCCCTTTGTAGTCGCCGAGCTGGGCCGGCGGCCGCACCCCGACCTCGAAGGCGAAGCCGAGCGGCTGGCCCTCCTCCTCGGGGCTGTCGGTCATCTCGATCTGGGGGTCGCCGATCGGGGTGACCTTGGAGTCGAGCAGGGCGCGTTCGTACCACTCGGGCAGGGCCTCGCGGATCGCCTCCTGCAGCACGTTCGGGAAGCCGAGCCGCTGGATCACCAGCGAGGGCGGCGCCTTGCCCGCCCGGAAGCCGGGCATCCGCATCTCTTTCGCCATCAGGCGGGCGGCGCGCGACGCGGCGCGCTCGACGTCTTTGGCCGGGACCTCGACCTCGACGCGAACGCGCGAGTCGCCCAGCTCGGTGAGCTTCGTCTCCATTGGAGATTGACCCTAGCGAGCCCGGCGCTTCGCCAGCATCGTGCGCAGGGCGGCGGCGAAGTCGATCGCGAACGCGAGCCCGCGACCGAGCGGTCCGGTGACCAGCCAGGCCCTGCCCCGTCGAAGCGCGCTACTGCTCATTGCCGGCGTATTCCAGCAGGGACTCGTCGACCAGCCACTCGACCGGGGCGTGGTCGTCGGTGTAGAGCTCGCCGCCCGGCAGCCGCGGCCGCAGCCGTTCCGAGGCCGCCAGGGCCAACGGCGCCAGCTCGCCCGGCAGCCGCTCCGCCGCGGCCCGCAGGTTGGCTGCCGAGAGGCCGGCGTCGCCGCCGACCAGCAGCGTGTTGGTGTCCTCGATCGGGTCCCTCATCACCCGCGGGAAGACCGCCGCCATCGTCCGCCCCAGCACCCGCTCGAGCTCGTCGCTGTCCTCCGGGTGGCCGACGTTGACGATCACCACCCCGCCCGGGGCGAGCTTCTCGCGGCAGAGCGCGAAGAACTCCTCGGTGGTCAGGTAGAAGGGGATGTAGGGCTGCCGGTAGGCGTCGACCATGATCGCGTCGTAATCGCCCTCGGCATCGCGCAGCCAGGGCCGCGCGTCCTCGTCGTAGACGGTCATCCGCGGGTTGCGGAGGTCGAGGAAGCGTTCACCGAGCTCGGTCAGCTCGGGGTCGATCTCGACCGCGTCGACTTCGGTATCCGGGAAGTAGTGGCCGAAGGCGCGGGCGACGGTGCCGCCGGCGTTGCCGAGGATCGCGACCCGCTCCGGGTCCCCCCTCCCAGCCGCCTCGGCAAGCACCAGGTGGCCGTCCCAGTAGCCGCCGGTGAGGTAGCTGCCGGGCTTGTAGAGCGAGTGGATCGCCTGGCCCTCGTTGAGCTCGAGGATGCGGCTGCCGTCGTCGCGTTCGATCACCCGCGCGTACTGGTGGGTCGTCTCCGCCTCGTAGAGGACCTCGCCCTCGCCGGAATCCTTGATCGTCCCCACCGGCACGGTCAGCAGCAGCGCCACCCCGGCCGGGACGACGGCGGCGCGCCAGCCGAGCCCGGCGGCCGCGACCAGGGCGAGGCCGAGGGCGAAGACGATGAAGGTCCGCTGGGTGCCGAGCAGCGGGATGAAGAGCAGCGCCGAGATCATCGTCCCGCACAGCGAGCCGAAGGTCGAGATCGCGTACAGCCTCCCCACCACCTCGCCGGTGCTGTCCTTCTCGCCGACCGCCAGCCGCACCGCCCAGGGCGAGGCGGCGCCGAGCAGCGTCACCGGCACCGCGACCAGCACGAGGACGCCGAACAGCGAGCCGGCGAAGGTGCCGACCGAGAGGCTGTCGAAGGCCTCGACCGAGAAGTCGAGGAAGGGGCGCGCGGCGAACGGGATCAGCGCGACCAGCAGCGACGCGCACAGCACCAACAGACAGAGGCCGCGCAGGTGGGGATGGCGGTCGGCGTAGCGGCCGCCGAACCAGTAGCCGATCGAGAGGGCGACGAGGACGACCCCGATCGTGTTCGCCCAGACGATCGTCGAGGCGCCGAAGTAGGGCGCCAGCAGACGCGCCGCGGCGATCTCCGCCCCGAGGCTGGAGGCGCCGACGACGAAGACCAGGGCGCCGAGCAGGAGGCGGTTCTCAGCCCGGGCCGTTTTCAGGGTCCCTCCCGCTCGCGGTCAGCTGTTTCTCGAGTCGCTCCCCGTGCCCCGCGGCGACGGCCCGCTGGGCCCGCCGCGGGTCGAGCTCGACGCCGCGGTCCTGGGCGAGGTCGAGCAGGCGCTGCTTCTCGATCCCCTCGCGCGCCGCCTCGAAGAAGACCCAGGCGAGCAGGCCGAGGCCGAGGAAGGTGCCCTCGATCATCATCACCACGCCGGCCGTGCTCTGGTCCTGCAGCGGGGTCAGCCCCCACTCCAGCTCGCCCGCCGTGTAGCGGTCGTAGAGCACCGTCCCCGACCACATCAGGACGTTGCCGAGGATCGCGCCGGTGAAGCGGACGGCGATCACGTAGACGACCTTCCAGGCGGCGGTGAACCACTCCGGCTTCGGCAGCGGCCCGAACACCGGCATCCACATCAGGGCGCCGAAGAAGATGAAGCTGCTGTGCTCGACCGCGTGCAGGAAGGCGCCGCCGTAGGCCGCGTCGTACATCGCCGGGATGTGCCAGAAGAACATGTTCGCCGCCCAGAGCGGGAAGGCGATCAACGGGTGGGCGAGCACCTTGAGCCGATCGAAGGCTTTGATCGCGAGGACCGGCTGCAGCAACGGCCCGGTCAGCCCGAGCACCAGCAGCAGGCTGGCGATGTCGCCGATCAGCAGGTGCTCGACCATGTGGGCGATCACCAGTTCCTCGGCGATGTAGTCGATCGGCGAGGCGATCGCGGCGAAGATCGTCAGCAGGCCGGCGGCGAAGCAGAGCTGCCGCCAGAGCGGCACCGGGCGCCCCTTCGCGGCGAGCGTGGCGGAGCGCTTGGCGTAGAGGCCGGCGGCAACTACGAGGGGGATCAGCTCCAGGAGGCCGAGGAGCGCGCCGGCGAGGGCGAACGGCAGGGTCATCTCCAGTCCAGCGTAGCCACCCGGCACCGCTGCTAGCTTGGCGGCGCCAGATGCCCGCCAGCGACACCAAGTTCCCCCCGATCGGCAGCTATGGCTTCCTCTCCGACTGCCACACGGCGGCCCTCGTCTCCTTCGACGGTTCGGTCGAGTGGCTCTGCCTGCCCCGCTTCGACTCGCCGAGCACCTTCGGGGCGCTGCTCGACCGCGGCGCCGGCCACTTCAAAGTCGGCCCGCGCGGCGTGATCGTCCCGCTCAGCCGGCGCTACGAGCCGGGCACGCTGGTGATCGAGACCACCTGGGTGACCGACAGCGGCTGGGTCGTCGTCAAGGACTCGCTGACGATCGCCGAGTGGGCGAGCTCCGGCGAGGACAAGGATGGCGACGGGCGCCCCGACACCGGCCACGAGTCCGACCGCTCGCTGCTGCGGACGATGACCTGCATCGACGGCGAGGTCGAGATGGCGATGGAGTGCCTGCCGCGCTTCGCCTACGGGACCGACGCGGCGCGCTGGACGGGCGGCGAGCTCGGCGAAGCGATCGCCCACGCCGACGACGGCACCGAGCTGCAGCTGACCAGCGACATGGAACTGGAGCTGGGCGACGACGGCGCGGTGCGCGGGACCCTGCAGCTGCGCGAGGGCGAGAGCGGCTTCTGCGCGCTGAGCTGGGGGACCGGCGGCCTGGGCGGCCCGCGCAGCGCCCCCGAGGCGCTGGAGAGGCTCGACTCGACCGAAGACTTCTGGCGCGCCTGGCTGCGCGACGGCAGCTTTCCCGACCACCCCTGGCGGATCCACCTGCAGCGCTCGGCACTCGTCCTCAAGGGCCTCACCTTCACCTCGACCGGGGCGATCGTCGCCGCCCCGACCACGTCGCTGCCGGAGACCCCGGGGGGAGAGCGCAACTGGGACTACCGTTACTGCTGGATCCGCGACTCGACCTTCACCCTCTGGGCCCTGCACACGCTGGGCTTCGACCAGGAGGCGCGCGACTTCATGAAATTCATCGTCCGCGTCTGCAAGGACCACCCGGACCTGCAGATCATGTACGGGATCGGCGGCGAGCGGGACCTGACCGAGAGCACGCTCGACCACCTCGGCGGCTACGGCGGGGCGCGGCCGGTGCGGATCGGCAACGGCGCCTTCGACCAGCGCCAGAACGACGTCTGGGGTGCGCTGCTGGACTCGATCTATCTGCATGAAAAGGCACTGCGCGGCCACGGAACGCCGGCCGACCGGGAGCTGGTCGCCTACCAGGTGAACGCGGCGATCGACGCCTTCGACAAGCCCGACCAGGGGATCTGGGAGGCCCGTGGAGAGCCCCGGCACTACGTCTCCTCGAAGCTGATGATCTGGGTCGCGGTCGACCGCGGGGCGCGGCTGGCGGCTTCGGTCGGACGCGAGGACGTCGCCGCCGAGTGGCGCGCCAAGGCCGACGAGTTCAAGGCCGAGATCCTCGAGCGCGGCGTCCGCGACGGCGTCTTCCGCCAGCACTACGACACCGACGCGCTCGACGCCTCGACGCTGCTGATCCCGCTGCTGCGCTTCCTGCGCCCCGACGACCCGCGGATTTGCGCCACGGTCAACGCGATTGCCGACGATTTGACCGAACACGGGCTGGTCCTCCGCTACAAGGTGCAGGAGACCGACGACGGCCTGCACGGCAAGGAGGGCACCTTCCTGATCTGCTCCTTCTGGCTGGTCTCGGCGCTCTCGGAGATCGGCGAATGCGAGCGGGCGCGGTCGCTCTGCGAGCGGCTGCTGGAGTCGGCGGGCTGGCTCGACCTCTTCGCCGAGGAGCTCGAGGCCGACTCGGGCCGCCACCTCGGCAACTTCCCCCAGGCCTTCACGCATCTGGCGCTGATCAACGCCGTCTCCCACGTGATCGCCGACGAGCAGCGCGAAGACGGCGGCCCCACCGCGGTTTTCAGCGAGATGGGTGGGATCCGCGGAAGCGCCTGATCCGATCCACCGACGCGACAGTTTTCTGTGCAGACAGAAGCTTTACAGACAAAACATTTCTGTTGGTCTATATTGGCGGCGGGATGGCGAGGGTCAACCGCACCAACGAAAACGAGCTCCTGGCGGCGCTCGGCAACCCGCTGCGACGGCAGATCCTGCGGCGGATGCGTGACCAGGAGCCGATCAGTCCGCTGCAGTTGGCCCGGGAGTTCGACCTCCCGGTCAGCAACATGGCCTACCACGTGCGGGTCCTGGCCAGCTGCGGCGCGATCACCCTGGTCCGGGTGAAGCCGGTCCGCGGCGCGATCAAGCACTTCTACCGCAGCAGCCTGAAGCCGCCGTGGGCGCGGCAGATCATCGACCTCGAGCCCTGGGACGGCAGCCGCTCGGGGGAGATTCCGGGCAACCCGCCGACTTAGCGGCGCAGCATGGAGCAGCGGGACGACGACAGCTGGACGACGCGGGCGGCGGACCTCGCCACCGAGTCGACCGTGATCCGCCAGGTCCTCGAGGTCCACCCCGTGCTGCTGACAACCGCCGAACTGATCCGCGAACTCGCCGGCGAGGACGCCGAGTTCGCCGAGCGTGACGCGATCGAACGCGCGGTCCGCGACCTCGCCGGCGTCGGCCTGCTCCACCACCACGGCGAGTTCGTACTCCCGACCCGGGCGGCGCTGCACTTCAGCGAGCTGCTCGGGCTCTGACCCCGAGGGGTCAGGTCTCGATCCAGCGGAACGGGGGCGCCAGCCGGCGCTCGAGCTCGGCGGCAGCGGCGGCGGCATCGGGATCCCGCTCGGGCCCGGCGCTGACCAGGATCACCTCAGTGGCGTCGAAGCTGCCGAGCTGGTCCTCGACCGCCTGCACGAGGTCCTCGTCGCCGACCCGGGCCTCGGCCTCGACCCCGGCCTTGGCCAGCGAGGCGACGGTGATCACCAGGCTGCGCTGGGCCTCGCGGCGAGCGCCCTCGAGGTCGGATGCCCAGCGGTCGAGGAAGCCGATCCGGGCCGGCGCCAGGACCAGCACGGCGGCCGCGAGGCCGGGCTGAGGAGCGGCGGCGGCGACAAGCTCGGCGATCGCGCCGGCCTCCTCGACCGCGCAGCCCACGACGACGAGCAGGCGCCGGCCTGCCGGGCTGCCGCCGGGGGCGAGGCCGAGTGCTCCGCGCGGGCGCTGGCGGACGGCGATCACGACGATCGCGACCGCGACGAGGGCTCCGACCGCGACGCCGACGCCGGGGCCTCCGAAGTAGAACGAGAAAGCGATCGGGACGACGATCGCGACCACGATCAGGGGCAGCTTCCACGGAGTCACCGTCAAAGCGTGCCAGGCGCGAGCGCCGTCCCGAGTTCCAGATCGAGGTTTCCCTACGCCCCCTTCTGAATCGCTGCTGGAGCCGCACCGTGACTGGTCACGATCTTCACGCTTGCCACCTCCCCCTATCCCTGGTGTCCCGGCCGCCCCCTCAGCGGCCTCTCGGTAGAGAATTACTTTAATAAATTCCAGCAATCAAGGTTCCGGGATTAAGATCTAGTAAATAAACGGAAAAAGCGCGACCGTTATGGAAATCCTGATTCGAAACGTTTACAGTGCAAGGTGAATCGGCCGCCACCCTGACAACAAGTGAAGGAATAAGGCCTTGCCGAAGACCAAGAAGAAAGAAAACGTCGAACAGATCGTCGCGAAAGCGTTCGCGCATCCGCTCCGGGTACAGATCCTGATCATTCTGAACGAGCGGGTTGCGAGCCCCAACCTGCTCTCCCAGGAGCTGGACCAGAGCCTCAACCTGGTGGCCTACCACGTACGCGTGCTCGAGAAATACGACTGCATCGAGCTGGTCGACACGAAGCAGCGCCGCGGCGCCACCGAGCACTTCTACCGGGCGACCCGACGCCAGTTCCTGACCGACAGCGAGTGGGCGAAGATGCCCGACAGCCTTCGCCCCGGCATCTCCGGTGCGATGCTGAAATCGCTCTTCGAGGACGTCGACGAGGCGGCCCAGTCCGGGACCCTCGAGGAACTCGACGACCGGCACCTGAGCCGGACGCCGATGGTGGTCGACAAGCAGGGCTGGAAGGACGTCGCGGACCTGCTCGCCGAGACCCTCGACCGGGTGCTCGAGATCCAGGCCGAAGCCAATGGACGGCTGGCCAACTCCGAGGAAGACGGCATGCTCTCGAAGGTCGCGATCATGCACTTCAAGTCGCCCGCTGCCAAAGCGGACTCGAACGACTGACCGACGTAACCGGGCAGGCGCCGCTCAGGAGCTGAGCGGCGCCGCCGCCTCGGGCGTCGCGACGACGAAGGAGAAGCTCTCCTCGAGGTAGAGGCCGACGCTCTCGGCGTCGTGGCTGGAATAGCCGATCGCCAGGTCCTGGCCGGACTCGAAGAGGAAGTCGCCGCCGCGCAGGCTGAGGACCAACGCGCCCTTCAGCCCCGGCGCCCAGACGATCGGGCCGCCGAGGATCTTTGCGAGGTGGTCGAACAGCGGGTAGCCGCCGTGCTCGGCGGTCTCGATCACCCGCGTGTACTCGTCGGGCCCGAGCGCCAGCCCGTAAGGGCCCTCGACGCCGGCCTGGCGGATCGACTCGACCGCGCGGGCGACGCAGCGCGGATAGGCGTCGGCCTCGTCGCCGAGCGGCTCCGGGTCGAAGGGCGAAGCCTCGCCGATCCCGGTGATCCCGGCTTTCGCCCAGCCGTGGAAGACGGCGACGTTCTCCGCGAGGGCGATCTGCCGCGCCGCCTCGTCGAGGGCCGCGAGGTCGGCGTCGACGGCGCCGCGGTCGTTGTCGGCGAGCTCGGCCCGCGAGACGGTGAAGTCGGCGCGCAGCTCGGCCAGCGGCAGCACCCTCCGGCCCAGGGCGGTGACGCCTTGGCCGTTGGGCGGCGGCAGCGGCTGGGTCCGGCCGAGGTTGGTCGCCGAGTGCTCCCAGCCGTGCGGGCCGGTGAAGTCGACCAGCCGGCGCGCCGCCAGCGGGCCCTGCAGGCGCTCCCGCGCCTCCTCGTCGAGCAGTTGCCAGCCGGCCTCGGAAACGGGCGCCAGCCCGCGCAGAAGGTGGTTCATTGCGCCGCTCCTTTCATCCCGCCGATCCCAAGCGAAGCGTCGTCGCCCTCCGACCCGCCCTCGCCGCCACCGTCCTCGGAGGCGGCCTCGGCGGCCTCGCCGTGGTCGACGATGTCGCCGTCCTTGAACAGCACCCCTTCGCAGATCGCGCGCCAGCGCGGCGTCTTGCGCAGGAGGAACTCGAGGTTCATCGCGAAGTGCTTGAACTCCTCGCCCTGGGCGTCCTCCATGATCGCCCGCGCTTCCGGATCGGGCTCGACCGAGAGGCGCTGCTGGTACCAGCCGATCGCCTGCGACTCCTCTTCCAGGGAAGCGCAGATGCGCGCGAACGTGCGGGTCTCCGCCGAAAGCTCCTCCGGTGGCTCGTGGTACTGGTCGAATCCCATCTGGCCTCCTGTCGAAAGTGCGAGCGACCCCTACCCCGAGCTTAGCCCTCCCACTCCGATCCCCGGCTAGTCGATGCCGGCGAACAGATCGGCGGGAGCGACCTCCAGGCCACCCGCCAGTTTGATGATCGTGTCGAGCGTGGGTTTGCGCTCGCCGGACTCGATCCGAGCGACCGCCGTCTGGTGCAGGCCGGCGGCCCAGCCGAGTTGCTCCTGGGTCATTTCGCGGCCCTGGCGAAGGCGCTCGACGTTGGCGGCAAACCGGGCCTGCGGAGTTTGGTCGGATCGGGACGCCACCGGGGCCAGCTTGGTTGGGCCTCACTTGCCCGAACCTGCCAGATCGTCATATGCTCTGAGTGTCTTTGATCGGTACGGCTGCGTTCTGGCAAGAAGGAGATGGAGTTGCACAAGAGCGACGAGGAGATGCAGGCAAGGCGTCGGGAAGCCCGGGAACGGGGCGAAAACCTCAGGGCGGGATTGATCGCGATGCTGCGCGAGGGTCCGAAGACAGCCGCGGAGCTGATCCCCCGGGAGCCGGGCGACGTCTCCCCCTCGGAGGTGGCGTTCCAGCTCGAGCGGCTAGCGGAGGATGGCCGTGTCGTGGGCGCCGAGGACGGCCCCTACCGGCTGGGCTCGCAGGGTTCCCAGGGCCGGGCGAAGAGGTCGTAGGACTTGCGGATCGCGCTGAAGCCGAGGGCCTCGGCCTGAGGACAGAACTCGGACGGAGCGAGCTCGTACTCGGCGACGAAGACGGCCTTGCCCTGCTCGACGAAGGGCTTGTAGAAGCCGCATTCGTCGTACTGGAAGCACTCCTCGACGATCGCGAAGTCGAACTGGCCGACCAGCTGGCGGGCCTGGCGGCCGTCGTTCTTCAGCGCCACCGCCATGCCGTGGCGGTGGACCTGGCGGGCGATCCAGCGGTTGAAGCGCAGCTGGTCGGCGCGGCTGATCGCGAAACCGGTCTCGTTTTCGGGTTCCCAGCCGGCCAGGTTGTCGGGCTCGACCGCGTCGAATCCCTTGCGCGCGCACATCGCGATCCGCTCGCGCAGCGGCGCCGCGAAGAGCTGGAAGCGGCTGACGTCGAGCCAACGCTCGTCCGGGAAGCCGTCGTACGTGCGCCCGATCACCGAGCGGGGAAAGCGGCCGGCATCGGGGCGGTAGGTCTCCCAGCTGCCGACGTCGAGGTAGCAGACAACCTTGCGCCCGCGCCGGTGCAGCGCCCGCACCTCTGCGCGGCTGGTTTCGAAGCCGTCGACGTCGTAGACGGCAGCCTCGACCCCGAGGTCGAGCCGGCCCTGCAGCTGCCACTGCCAGGGCGCCGTGGTCGGCCCCGGCTGCCAGCGCGCGGCGGCGGCCGGGGATGCGCCCGCGATCGCCACCGCCATTCCCACGAACAGGGTCAGGAATGCGCTTCCCATCCCGGTATGGTGTCACTACGGTGGTCCTGAGGACACCGGGCGCTGCACGGCCTCGACCGATGCCCTTAGGGCAGCGCCGGCATAGTCCATTCCGGCGCCGAGCAACCGATGGCAGCAAATCGCGAAGACCCCTCCATCCACCAACCTGTCGGCGACCACGCGACCGACGGCCTGGCCAGCGAGAGCGCGCTCTGGCGGCACTTCACAGAGACCCGCGACCCGGCGACCCGCGAAGAGCTGGTGCGCCGCTACCTGCCGTTCGCGAAAAGCCTGGCGCTGCGCTACCGCGGCGCCAGCGAGTCCTTCGACGACCTGCTTCAGGTCGCCAGCCTCGGGCTGGTCAACGCGATCGACCGCTTCGACCCCAGCCGCGGCACGCCGTTCACCGCCTTCGCCTCGCCGACCATCCTCGGCGAACTCAAACGCCACTTCCGCGACCGGGTCTGGACCGTGCGGGTGCCGCGCGGCCTGCACGACCGGATGGCCGAAGTCGAGAAAGCGATCACCGAGCTGACGGTGCAGCTGCAGCGCTCGCCGTCGGTCCCGGAGATCGCCGGCAAGATGGAAATCGACCCGGCCGACGTGCTCGAGGTGCTGGAGGCCAACCACAACCGGCGTCCGCTTTCCCTGGACCGGCCGGTCGGCGGCGACGAGGACGAATCCCCCGCCTCCGAGTGGGTCGGCGACGAGGACGACGGCTACGAGCTGATCGAGGACAAACTGGCGCTCGAGGGGGTCCTCCCCCAGCTCGACGAGCGCGAGCGCCTGGTCCTGCAGCTGCGCTTCGTCGAGGACATGACGCAGTCGCAGATCGCCGAGAAGATCGGCCACTCGCAGATGCACGTCTCACGGATCCTGCGCCGCACCCTGGAGCGCATCCGCGCCGAGGTCGCCGAACAGAACCGCGAAGCGGAACGCGACTGACGGGGATGCGTGAAGGGCCGGGGGACCCTCCGCCGGAGACCGTCGCGCAGCTGAGCGAACGCCGGAGGTATCAGCGAGCCCCTCTTGAGCCTCCGTCGGAGGGTCCCCCGGCCCTTCCAACGAACCCGTCCGTCCGCCGACCGAATTCGGATCTATGGGGTCCCTTCGTCCCGCATCAGCCTCAGCGAGAGCGAGGGTCCTCGTCGCACACCCTGCTCGCTTGCGCAAGCTGATTCACCTTGGGAAGTTTGAGATGTTCGGTTGGAGGGGTCGGGGTGCCCCTGGAGCGTCTTGTGTTTTTTTGCTTCAGCGCGTGAAGGCGTAAAGCCGCCGCTCGCTCCACAAAAAAACTAAGCGAAAGGGGCACCCCGACCCCTCACGCCAAACCTCCCGAATCTCGAAGTGAAGCCGCTACTCCGCGAGTGAGTCGATGGCGACGACGAGGAACTCGCCTTCCTCGCCCTGCTCGACCCGGAGGTCGTCGGCGAGCGACTCGAGGGAGCCGACCTGGGGCAGCTCGAGGCCTTCGCGCAGGCGAGCGGCGCCGCCGTCGGTCATCGGGCCGACCCGCAGCTCGACGCCCTCGGGCCGGTCGGCGATGCTGAGCTCGACGTGTCCGTCGGTGAAGCCCTGGGGCGCCGCGGCGGAGATCGCGTCGCTGAGCAGCATCGTGTCGGAGAGGCGGTCGACGGTGATCTCGCGGCGGGCGGCGAGGGCGCCGAGCACGCGGCTGAGCACCGAGCCGACCAGCTCCGGCGGGCCGACCCGGACCGCGGTCGCGTCGGTCGGCTTCTCGGTCTGCTGGGTGAGCTCCGGCCTGCCGTCGCGAGCGCCGGCCTGGAGCGCCAGGTGCATGCGGATCTCGGTGCCGCGGTCGATCCCGCCGCTGATCTCGAAGCTGGAGGAGAGGGCGGCGATCAGGGTGAGGCCGATGCGCAGGCTCTGGCGCTCGACGTCGGGGGCCGGCCGCGGCCGGATCCCGGAGCCGAAGTCGCGGACGATCACGGTCAGGCCCTCGTGCTCGCCGTAGGCCTCGACCGCGAGCAGCCCCTCCTCGCCCTCGGGATAGGCGTGGACGACGGCGTTCATCGCCGCCTCGGTGACGACCGTCTTCAGGTCGGCGACCGACTGCTCGTCCATGCCGAGCCGCTCGCCGAGGCCGGCGAGTGCGTGGCGGACGACCGCGACGTTCTCTGCGCGAGCCGGGAGAGACATCCGGAGCCCCGGTCGATCGTCAGTCTGAGTGTTCACATGTCCTATCCGACGGGCCGCCCCACGACACGTGTCGTGAGTTTTGCGGCGCCGAGCATAGCTTGCACCACTGCCTGGGCCACCGAGTACCCCTGCGTCAGACGTGGCAAACAGCGTTCAAAAAGGCCAGCTCTTGGCCGCCTGCGCTAGCATCGGCCCCGTGCAACCCGCCCCCTTTGAGACGTCTTCAGCAGAGGTCGACGGGGTCCGCGTGATCGCCGTCCGCGGCGAGCTCGACCTGAGCACCGCGCCGGATCTCGAAGGACCGCTCGACGCGGCCCTCGACGGCAATGGCGGCTCGGTCCTGATCGATCTCTCCGAGTGCGAGTTCATCGACTCGACCGGGATCGCGCTGATCGTGCGCGGCTGGCAGAAGCTGGAGGGCAACGGCAACGGGCACCTGGCGATCTGCTCCCCCACCGAACAGGTTCGGCGGGTGCTCGACGTCAGCGGTCTCGACCAGTCGATTCCGGTGCATCCGAGCCGCGACGATGGCGTCGCGGCCTTGCGCGGCTGAGCTGTCCCGAGACGTGCAGGCATCACAGAACGAGTAAGGACCCGCCTGTCGGGTAGCGGACACCAGATGCCCGCTCCCCGCCGTCCGAAACTTCCGCGCGAGCTGTTCGAAACGCGCAGCCACACCTGGCACGCGCTCGGCCTCGGCGACGAGCTCACCCCGCGCTCCTCGAAGAAGGCACTGGGCGGGCTGGTGCTGGCGCTGCTGGTGATCGCCGGCACGCTGTTCGTCTACTCGCAGCGGACGAAGATCGCCCCCGGCTACGGCGAGTGGGTCCGGATCGGCACCGTGATCGTGCTGATCCTGGTCGGCTCCGCGGCCACCCACTGGCTCTCGAAGGGTCTGGCGCCGCGCATGTACCGGCGCCTCGATCCGGCGACGGCGGGCACGGTCGGGTTCATCGTCCGCCTGCTGGTGATGACCGTGGTGGTGATCCTGGCGCTGCGGATCGCCGGCGTCAACGCCGGCGCGCTGGCGGTAGGCGGCGCCTTCACCGCGGTCGTGCTCGGTCTCGCGGCCCAGCAGAGCCTGGGCGGGATCTTCGCCGGCATCGTCCTGCAGAGCACGCGGCCCTTCCGGGTCGGCGAACGGGTGCGGCTGGTCGGCGGCGCCCTGGCCGGCTCGCTGGAGGGCACCGTCACCTCGCTCGGCCTCTTCTACACGACCCTGACCCAGGGCGCCGATCGCCTGCTCGTCCCCAACAGCGTCCTCCTGCAGCTCGTCGTCGTCCCGCTGCGCGAGCCCGACAAAGTCGACGTCCGGGCGCGCTTCGCCACCGACGCCAGCCCGCAACGGGTCGAGCAGCGACTGCTGCGCGAGATCACCGTGCCGACCCGCTACCGGCCGAGCGTCTCGCTGGAGGAAGTCGACCCCGACGGGGTCGTCCTCCGCATCAATGCGACCCCACTGCGCCCCGAGGACGGCTCGCAGCTTGCCGAGGAGGTTCTCGAGGCCCTCCGCACCCAGGAGCGGGTCGAGACCGGGGAGCACCGGGTCGCGAACGGCGCCTCCTAGAGGTTGAGCGGCGACATGTCGGCGTAGCGGTCGCCGGCCGCGGCGCCGGCGGGAGCGGACGCCGAGGCTCCATCGTCAAGCCTTTCTCTGGGGACCGCCCGGCGCGCTAGGCGAGGAGCAGCAAGAGCAGGTTGGCCAGCACCGCCACCGGGGTCCCGACGATCGCCAGAGTGCGGAAGAATTTGGCGAAACCGCCGTGGTAGCGGACGCTGTCCATCAATAGCAGCCCGACCACGTGGGCCATGTTGATCAGCGCGATGCCGATCGCGATCAGAATCGCCGCGGCCGCGGCGCCGGTCTCGTCACCGCTGCCCCCCGAGACGGCGGCGGCGAGGATGGCGGCGACGATCGTGCCGACGATCCCGATCACGATGCCGACGAAGTCGGCACGGGAAAGGCCGGCTCCGTAGGCCGCGCCGACTTCTTCGCCCGCGGCGGGATCGACCGTGCCACGGCCGGCTTCCTCGACCGCGACCACGTGCTCGGTGCCGTCCCGGTCGCCGTGCAGGACCACCATCCGCAGGGGCGGCTCGATCCCGGCTTCGGCCTTCTCGAGCAGGCCCTGTTCGAACCAGCGCGCCTGCTGCTCCTCGTGCTCGAAGATCAACACCTCGTCGGCGGGGGACTTCAGCAACGCGTCCTGAGCCGCCTGCACCGGGTCCGGATCGCCGACCTCCCCGGCGGCCTCGATGCCGCGGGAGCGCAGCTCCGCCAGCACCCGGTCGAGCCGCTGCTCGGCTTCGGCCCGCGGCTCGTCGACGTCGCCCAGCGTGTGGAGGAAGGCGTTCGCCTCGACCGCGGGAACCACCACTCGCAAATCGAGGCCGTCGCCGTCGCCGCCGCGACGAATCTCGTCGATCGGCTCGTCCCCGTGCAGATCACCGGGGACGATCGCCAACACTCGGTGTGCCATTCGCGAGCTCCTCTCGTCTAACGATCCGGGGGCGTGAAGTCCTCGTCGCGCTCTTCGGCTTCGCGCTCGGCCAGCTCGAAGCCCTCCTCCTCGCCCTCGCCGGCCTCGACCAGTGGCTGCTCGGCGGGATCCTCGACGTCGTAGTCGACCATCCCCCCGACCTTCGCAGCTTCCCGGGCGGCTTCCTCGGCCTCCTCTTGGGCGAGCTCTTGCTCGTCGCGCTCTTCGTCTCCGAAGATCATGCGCGACGCTCGCCCCAGAGCCCGGTGTCCTGGCCGTCCTCGTGACGCGGTTTCTGGTTCGGAAGCTCTTGCTGATGGTTGAGCTGCTCGTCCGCCCGTGGCCGCATCCCGATGAAGGCGAAGAAGCCAACCATGAAGAGGGCGAAGGCGACCAGCGCGAAGATCGGGTTCCAGGCGACGGCGACGAGGCCGAGAAAAATGATGGCGATCAGTGGAATCAAGTACATGCCGCCCGGTTACCCCTGCCGAGAAGGCACGAAACAGAGGCACGGATTTCCCTCCACCCGGAGCGGGTAATCGCGAGGCAATCGAACCACGGAGGTAAGGCGATGCGGGCCCTGGTCATCAGCTGCACCCTGAAGCGCAGCCCCGAGCAGTCGAACACCGAGGGGCTGGCCGAGGTGGTGATCGAGGCGCTGCGCGAAGCAGACGTCGAGGTCGACACCGTGCGTGCGGTTGACCGCCACATCGCCCCGGGGGTGAGCAGCGACGAGGGCGGCGAGGACGAGTGGCCCGCCGTTCACGACCAGCTGCTCGCCGCCGAGATCCTCGTGATCGCGACGCCGACCTGGCTCGGCCGTCCCTCCAGCGTGGCCCAGAGGGTGCTGGAGCGGATGGACGCGATGATCTCCGAGACCGACGAGGAGGAACGGCCGGTCGCCTACAACCGGGTCGCCGGCGTCGTAGTCACCGGCAACGAGGACGGCGCCCACCACGTGATCTCAGAGATCTCGGGAGCGCTCGCCGACATCGGCTACACGATCCCCGGCCAGGCCTGGACGTACTGGAACCGCGGCCCCGGGCCGGGACAGGACTACGGCGAAACCGACGAGGGCCACGAGTGGTCGCACGAAACCGGCAAGACCGCTGCCGCCAACCTGGCGGCGGCGGCGCGGGCCTTGGCGGCCAACCCGATCCCGGCCCCCGGCAGTTAGCCGGCGGCCGGCTCGGGGTCGCCGTTGGTCCGCCCCAGGAGCCAGCCCGCGGCGAGGCCGACGGCGGCGCCGAGGCCAAGCAGGACGCTCGAGCGAAGCGGGGTCCGCTTGAGCTTCGCGGCGGTCCCGTGGGCGGTGTGCTTTGCGGTGGTTTTGACCGCCTTGCGGGCGATCTTCTGTTTGATCGACATGGACGCCGGTTACCCCTGCGGCCGGGCGACTACACCTCGCCGCCGACCAGCGAGGCGACGCGCTCCTCGACACCGCTGAGCCCGTGGCGCAGCTCGCGGGCGTTGGCCGGGGCGAAGCCGCGCCAGTCGTTGTTGAAGTATGCGAAGACCGGACGCCGGGCCCGCCAGGAGGCGATCCGGCGGCGCCAGACGTCGAGCTCGCTGGTCGAATAGCTGCCGGCGCGCCCGCGCGACCCATAGTGGAAGCGCAGGTAGGCCAGGGGACCGACGGGACTCGCCGCCGGCAGGGGGCGACGGGCGTCGTCGCCGAGCACGAGCGAGGCATCCCGCTGTGCGAGCAGCTCGTACACCGGCCCGGCGAACCAGCTCGGATGGCGAAACTCGAAGCAGTTGTCGGCCGGCGGCAGCACGTCGAGCGCCGCGGCCAGCAGGTCGTCGTCGCGCTCGAAGCGCTCTGGCAGCTGCCAGAGCACGGGGCCCAGCCGCTTCGCCTCGCGCAACGGCTCCAGCGGCTCCCAGAAGCGGGCGACCCCGTCGGCGATCTCGCGCAGCCGGCGCATGTGGGTCAGATAGCGGCTCCCCTTGACCGCGAAGAGGAAGCCGTCGGGAACCTGCTCGGCCCAGGCTGCCGCCGTGTCCCGCTTGGTCAGCCGGTAGAAGGTCGCGTTTATCTCGACCGTGTCGAAGACCTCGGCGTAGCGTTCCAGCCAACGGCCGCTGCCGAGCCCCTCCGGATACAGGCCACCGACCCAGCTGCGGTAGCTCCAGCCCGAGCAACCGATTCTCACCGCTTTCACACCCACCTCCTCGCCGCGTGATTACCCGTTTGCCCCGACGCGGACACCGGGTAGCTGGCGCCCGTGGCGCTGACCGCGATCCTCGACATCGACGGCACCCTGGTGGACACCAACTACCACCACGCGATCGCCTGGCACCGGGCGCTGCGCGGGCACGGGCGCCCGGTCGCGCTTTGGCGGATCCACCGCCACATCGGGATGGGCGGTGACCAGATCGTGGCCGCGCTCGCCGGCGAGGAGGTCGAGGAGAGCGAAGGCGACTCGATCCGCGCCGCCGAGGGCGAGGCCTACGCGGAGCTGATCGGCGAAGTCGAGCCGATGGAGGGCGCCCGCGGCTTGATCGAGGACCTGCGCGGGGAAGGCCACTCCGTCGTCCTCGCCAGCTCGGCGAAGGCCGAGGAGGTGAACCATTACCTCAACCTGCTCGACGCTCGTGAGCTGGTCGACGCCTGGACGACGTCGGCGGACGTCGAGCGAACCAAGCCGGAGCCCGACCTGATCCACGCCGCGCTGGAGAAAGCGGGCGGCGAAGGACCCGCGGTGATGATCGGCGACTCGGTCTGGGACGTGAAGGCGGCGAGCGCGGCCGAAGTGCCGACGCTCGCCGTGCTCACCGGCGGCTTCTCGGCGGCGGAGCTGCGCGAGGCAGGCGCCGCCGAGGTGGTCGAGTCGATCGCCGAGCTGCGCTCAGCTGGCGCCGGCGACAGCCCGCTGCAGCTGTTTCTTGCTCATATTTGAGCGACCTTCGATGTTCAGCTTCTTGGCGTCGTTGTAGAGCTGTTCCTTGGTTTTGCCGGAGGGGCCTTTGCCGGACTGTTTGCCGCCGCGGGCGCTCGCCGATTTCCCCCGGGTGGAGGATCTGGATTTCGTTTTCGACTCGCCGGAGCGCGCCCTTTCCTTGTTCACGGTGCGGGCGGCGATCTCCTCGGCGCGTTTCTCGGAACGGCCCTCTTTCTTCTGGGCTTTTTTGATTTTTTTGTACTGACGGTCGCGTTTGCTGCCTTTTTTGACTCCGCGTGGTGGCATCGCTGCTCCTTTGATCGGGCGCCTCAGTCGGAGGCGACGCTGGCTTTCTGGCCCTCGTGCACTCCCTCGGACAGCTCCTCGAGAACCTTCGAGACGAAAGCGTCGAGGTCGTCCGGTTTGCGGCTGGTGACGACCCCTTGGTCGACGTGGACCTCCTCGTCGACCCACTCGGCACCGGCGTTGCGCAGATCGGTCTCGAGGCTGGGCCACGAGGTCAGCGTCCGACCCTCGACGACTCCGGCGTCGATCAGGGTCCAGGGCGCGTGGCAGATCGCGCCGACCGGCTTGCCGGAAGCGAAGAAGGCGCGGACGAACCGCAGCGCCTCCTCCTCGGTGCGGAGGATGTCGGGGTTGGCGACCCCGCCCGGCAGCACCAGCCCGTCGTACTCACTCGGGTCGGCCTCGCCGACGGCGCGGTCGACCGGGAACGTGTGGGCCTTGTCGAGATGGTTGAAAGCCTGAATCTCGCCTGCTTCCGGGGCCAGAAGCTCGACCTCGGCGCCGCAGCCGCGCAGGGCTTCCAAGGGCTCGGTCAACTCGACCTGCTCGACCCCCTCGTTGGCCATCAGGAAGGCCACCTTCTTGCCACTCAGCTTCTCGAACATCATCTCTGTCTCATCTCCCTGCGTTCCGTCGAATCCCATGCTTGACAAGTGGGTGCCGGTCGACAGGTAGGTGCCGGTCGGCACGCTGAGCCGGAATTACCCGCGCTCCAGGGAGGCAAACTGGCGGCGCTCAACCGACGAGGTCGAGGACGGCGCGCTCGACCCGCGAACGGTTCCGCTCGCCGATCGTTCCGTTCCGCGGCCGCGGAACCTCGATCGTGACGCCATTGCGGAAGCGGTCGAAGACGCGGGGATCGATGTAGGAGCGACGGCAGACCGCCGGCGTGTTGCCGAGCCGCTCGGCGACCCGTTTGACCGCGACGGCGATCGTCCGCTTCGCCGCCGCTTCGGAGGCCGGGGGATCCTCCCCCGCCAGCTCGACCGCGGCGAGCACGGTGCCGTGCCAGGTGCGGAAGTCCTTGGCCGAGAACTCCTCCCCGAGGCACCCCTGGATGTAGGAGTTGACGTCGTCGGAGCGGACGTCGTGCCAGCGGCGCCCCTCCTTGTAGGCGAGCAGGTCGTCGGGACCGCCGCGGCGGCGGCGCATCGTCTCGATCGCGGCGATCGCGGGCTTGTCGCGGACCGACTGGACGCGGCGCTGGCCGCTCTTGGCCGGAAAGTCGAAGACGAGCTCCTCGCCCTCGCGCCGCACGTGCTCGCGCAGCACCGTCGCGACCCCGTAGCTCTCGTTGCTCTCCGCGTATTCCTCGCCGCCGATCCGGAAGAAGCCGAGGTCGAGCAGGCGGACCGCGGCGGCCAGGGCCCGCTCGCGCGGCATCCCCTCGAGCGCGAGGTCGCGATTCACCGCGCGGCGCAGCTTCGGCAGGCGGCGGGCGAACTCGCGCATCTCCTCGTACTTGCGCGCCGCCTGCCGCTGTTCCCAGCGCTCGTGGTAGCGGTACTGCTTGCGGCCCGCTTCGTCGAACCCCGTCGCCTGGATGTGGCCGAGCGGGTCCGGGCAGATCCACACCTCCTTCCAGGCGGGCGGGACCGCCAAGGCGCGGATCCGGGCCAGCGTCTCCTCGTCGTCGATCCGGGCGCCGGCGCCGTCCTCGTAGGAGAAGCCGCGGCCGCGGCCGATCCTGCGGATCCCCGCCCCGGCGCAATCCGAGCGCCGCAGGCGGCGCCGCGGCGCCGCGTTCGAAGATGGAGCCGAACTGCTCATCGGCGCCGGTTACCCGCGCCAGAGCACCGGGGAAACCGCGGCGGCGGCAAGTTTCGCACCTTCCCCGACCTGGGTAATCGCCCGACACGCTCGCCACCGAAAGCAACAAGAGAAAGCAACAAGACAAGGAGGGAACGATGGCGGAGATCACGACTTTGGAGGAGAAGCTGGCGGAGGTGACCGGCCTCGCGCGAGCGGCCAAAGACCTCAGCGAGAAAGTCGCCGGGATGGTCGAGGACGACGAGGTCAGCAGGAAGCTGGAGCAGATGAAAGAGGAGGCGGCCGAGACCGACGAGCGTTGCAGCGCGATCATCGATCAGCGCGACGGAAAGAAGACGGCGATCCTCGAAAAGGCCCAGGAAACGAAAACCGAGGCCTCCGAGATGGCCGACACCTACCTCGGCGACGACGCCGACGGTCTCGACGGTCTCGAGTTCATGACCATGGCCGAGGCCGGCGAGGTCGGCCACTGGGCGATCCTCGGCAAACTCAACGAGAAGGCCGGCGAGAGCGAGATCGCCGAACTCGTCGAGTGGGCCCTGCCGATCCAGGAACGCCACTTCAGCGACGTCAAGGAGGGCTCGCTGGCGCTGGCCGCCGAGGAGGATCCCGATTCCTGAGCGCCTTCTCCCCATCTACCTGAACGACCACCTCGCCGGCTCGACCATCGGGGTCGAGCTGGCGAGGCGGACGGCTGGAAGCAACCGTGACGACGAGCGCTTCGGCCCGCCGCTGGCGCGGATCTGCGAGGAAATCGAGGCGGACCGGGCGACGCTGGAGCGGGTGATGGAGGCACTCGGCGTCAAGCGCGACCACCTCAAACCGGCGGCGGGCTGGATTGCCGAGAAGCTCGGCCGGCTGAAGCCGAACGGGCAGCTGCGCGGCTACTCGCCACTCAGCCGGCTGGTCGAGCTGGAAGGCCTCTACATCGGGATCAGCGGCAAGGCGCGGCTCTGGAAGGTGCTGGAGGCCAACGTCGGCGACGGCGTTCCCGGCGTCGACTTCGCCCAGCTCGGGGAGCGCGCCGACCGCCAGCGCACCGAGGTCGAGGCGCTGCAGGAAGAGGCGGCAAGGTTGGCGCTGCGATGATCGCCGAGGCGCCAGGGAGCCTGATCGCCGACGGCACGATCGAGTGGCGCGACGACGAGGGCCGCCTGCACCGAGAAGACGGCCCGGCGCGCGTCTTTCCGAGTGGGCGCGAAGAGTGGTTCCAGCACGGTCGCCTGCACCGCGACGACGGGCCGGCGGTCGTCCACGCCAACGGCTCGGTCAAGTACTACCGGGACGGGGTGCGCCATCGCGAGGGGGCGCCCGCCTGCGTCTACGTCAACGGCACCGAGAAGTGGTACCGGGAAGGGCTGCGACACCGCGATCCGGAGGATGGGCCGGCGGCCACCTACCCCGACGGCCGCCGGATCTGGTTCGTCGACGGAGTAAAGGTGCGAGAAGAGAAAGGACGACGATGAGCGAGCAGGAAGAGCGCCTCGACGCAGATCGCGCGGTCGAGCTTCTGAACAAGGCCCTGATGGACCAGTACCGCTCCGCCCTCCAGTATTCGCTGGTCGCTTCCAGCCTGGTCGGGATCCAGGGGGTCGGCCTCGGGTCCCATCTGAAGGCGTTCGGGGACGAAGAGCTGAACGCGGTCCGGCTGCTGGTCGAAAAGATCGCCTCCCTCGGCGGCGAGCCCACGGTCGAGGTGGCTCCCCTGCGCTTCCAGGGTGAGCCGGCCGAGGCGCTCGGATGGCTGGCCGAGTGCGAGCAGCAGCTGGTCGACAGCCTGCAGGAGGCGATCGAGCCGACCGGACGCGAGGGTCGCTCGGAGGCGCTCGAGCACATGCTCGAGCACCTGATCATGCGCAAGCAGCACCAGATCGATTTTCTGCAACGCGCGCTGGCCGGCTGACGCCAGCGGCCCTGTTTTCGCGGCGTCGGACGCGGGTAAATCCAGTTCAGGCTCGACGGGCATCGTCGATGACTTGAGAGCTCTCGCAAGAAACAGAACCTGACTTTTCCGAGGAGGCAGAGATGCCAGCGAGGGCAGAGCAATGAGAGTCGTCGTCACCGGAGCCACCGGCAACGTCGGGACCAGCGTGGTCGAAGCGCTCGGGGCCTGCGAGGAGATCGAGGAGGTGGTCGGCCTGGCGCGGCGGCGGCCCGCCTGGGATCCGCCGAAGACGCGGTGGGTCGAGGCGGACGTCCTCACCGCCGACCTGGCGGAGTGCTTCCGCGGAGCCGCGGCGGTGATCCACCTTGCCTGGGCGATCCAGCCCTCGCGCGACGCCGCAACCCTGGAGCGGATCAATATCGGCGGCAGCCGGCGGGTCTTCGACGCGGTCGCCGCGGCGGAGGTGCCGAAGCTGGTCCACGCGTCCTCGGTCGGGGCCTACTCCCCCGGCCCGAAGGACCGCGAGGTCGACGAGAGCTGGCCCACCGAGGGCACCCCCTCGTCCTTCTACTCGCGGCACAAGGTCGCGGTCGAGCGCCAGCTCGACGAGCTCGAGGCCGACCATCCCGAGATCTCGGTCGTCCGGCTGCGGCCGGCGCTGATCTTCAAGGACGAGGCGGCGACCGAGATCCGCCGCCTCTTCGTCGGCCCCTTCCTCCCCTCCTTCCTGCTGCGGCGCGGCCTCCTCCCCGCCCTGCCCCGGATCGAGCGGCTGCGCTTCCAGGCGGTGCACTCCAAGGACGTCGGCCAGGCCTACCTGCGGGCGGTCCTCGCCGACGCCCGCGGCGCCTACAACATCGCCGCCGAGCCACCGCTGAGCCCCCAGGAGCTGGCGACCAGGATCGGCGTCCGCAGCTTCCCGGTGCCGGCCTCGGCGGTCCGCCGGCTCGCCGACCTGAGCTGGCGGCTGCACCTGCAGCCGACCCCGCCGGGCTGGCTTGACATGGCTCTGAACGTACCGCTGATGTCTTCCGATCGCGCTCGCGCGGAGCTCGACTGGCAGCCCACCCGGAGCGGGATCGAGGCGCTGGAAGAGCTGCTCGAAGGCATGCGCGAGGGGCACGGCCACGCGACCCCGCCGCTCGCCGAGGACAGCGCCGGCGCCCGGATCGAAGACATCAGGACCGGGGTCGGCGGACGGCAGTGGGACCGGGACCGCGACGAGCAGCTGGTCAAGTACCTGGCCGACGTCCACTCGATCGAGCTGCAGGCGCTGGCACAGCTGCGGGCGGCCCCGAAGATCGCCGGCGACGAGCGGCTCGCCGAGGCATTCGCCCAGCACCTGGTCGAGACCGAAGACCAGGAGCGCCGGGTCCGCGAGCGGCTCGAAAGCCTCGGGGGAAAGCCCTCCAAGCTGAAGGACGCCGCCGGCACCGCGGGCGGCTGGGCGATGGTGGCCTTTGCCGCCAGCCAGCCTGACACGCCGGGCAAGCTGACCATGCACGCCTACTCCTACGAGCACATGGAGCTGGCCGCCTACGAGCTGCTGCGGCGGCTCGCCGAGCGGGCCGGGGACGAGGAGACGGCGCGCCTGGCCGCCGACGTCGGCGCCGAGGAGCGGCGCATGGCCGAGCGGCTCGAACAGTGCTTCGACACCGCGGTCGAGGCCTCGCTGGCCGCGGTCGAGGCGGACGACCTCGGCGCCACGCTCACGACCTACCTCGCCGACGCCCACGCCCTCGAGGGGCAGGCGATCGAGCTGCTGGAAGCCGCCGCCGAGCGGGTCGAGGACGAGACCCTCGCGGCGGGGTTCCGCGAGCACCTGGCGGAGACCAAGGGCCACCGCGAGCGGATCGCCTCCCTGCTGGAGGCGCGGGGAGCGTCCCCGTCGAAGCTGAAGGACGCGGCGTTGAAGGCGGGCGGGCTGAACCTCTCGGCCTTCTTCGGGGCGCAGCCGGACTCCACGACCAAGCTCGCCGGCTTCGCCTTCGCCTTCGAGCATCTGGAGATCGCCGCCTACGAACTGCTGCAGCGGACCGCGGCCCGGGCCGGCGACGAGGAGGTCGTCACCGTCGCCGAGCAGATCCTCGCCGAGGAGCGCCACGCCGCCGAGCAGATCGCCGCCAGCTGGGATCGCCCCGAGGTCCCGCTCGGACTCGCGTCCTGAGCGGCTACTGCGAGGCAATCGGCACTGACATCACCAGCTCCGTGCCCCCGCCAAGTCTGCTGCGGAGGTGAAAGTGGCTCGAGAGGGCGCCGATCAAGGGGAGGCCGAGCCCGAGTCCGGGCGTCTTCCCCTTCACGTTCGGGCGGATCCCCCCACCTTCGTCCTTGACCGACACCTCGAGCTCCCTCCCGACCGTGGTGATCGTAACCTCCAGCGGCTTGTTCTCGGCGTTCTCCTCGTAGGCGTAGCGGACCACGTTGCCGCACGCCTCCGAGACGACGGTCTTCAGGTCGGCAAGCCGCTCGGGCTCCATGCCGCGCTCGCTTCCGTAGGCTTCGATCTCCGCACGGATCCGCGAGACGGCCTCCGGTTCGGCTGACAGCTCGATCCGTCTCGCCTCCTCTACCACTGGTTCGTTCCGGCCGAGTGCATCACTGCGTGTCTACCCGGATTGACCGAGGGGAATCGGGGTACAAACACGTCGCACTTGATCGCCGGCGTGCTCGAGGCGCTGACCGCACTCGCCACCCGCTGGGATCCGCTCGAAGCCATCGGCAGCGCCGACTTCTGGAGGCGACCCTGCAGAACTGGGCAGTCCGAGTTCCCCGCCGTCGGCGGGCAACGGCGCCCTCAAGGGGTGAGGGCTTCGGGACGCCGCAGCCGCGCGGACCCCCCGCGCGCCAGGGCGACCTCGAAGCTGCGGCCCAGGTCCGTCTCCCCGGCCGCATCCACCCGCCCGGCGCCGTCGCCGGCGAGCACCCCGTTCTCCGCCATTCCGACCACCGAGAGCAGACGGCGAACCTGGCCGCGGATGCCGAAGAGCAGGAGCTGCTTTTCGCGGGCGGCGAAGGCGCGATCGGCCGCCGCGAGGACGGCCAGACCACTGGAGTCGACGAATTCACAGGCGGCGAAGCCGAGCAGGACGTGACAGGGGGTCGCCTCCGCCGCGTCCAAGGCCGAACGAAGCCGGTCGGAGACCGTGAAGTCGAGCTCGCCTTCGATCTGGATCTCGACGCAGCCGGGCCAGATCCGTTGTTCGCTGAGCTTGAAAAGGCGCGGCCGAGCCTGCGTCTGGGCCGGGCGATCGAGTTGAGACATGGACACTCCCGTGTTCGGTGTCTGGGAGAAATCCGTGGCCCCGGGTCAACCCGGTCCGCGTGCCTCTACGTTGAGTTGAACGCCGTCGGCACCAAGTCCAAGACGTCCCAACCACCGTAGCGCATCCCGGCGCTCTCGCCACCTCGGCGGAGAAAGGTTGAGCCGGGTCCGCGCGGGTAGTCAGGGCGAAGACCGGAGTGCCCGCCTGGGTGCCGCCGGGCTATCGACAGACCAGATACGGCTCAGCGTCCCAAACGGACCGAGACCGGACTGGCGCACGAGTGAGCGAGCCGAGCGATCGGCCAGGCAAGAGGAGAGAAACGTGGCTACTGCGCGCGACATCATGACCGGCGGCGCCGAGTGCATCGGCGAGAACCAGACGCTCGAGCAGGCGGCGAAGAGACTGGCCGAGCTCGACGTCGGGGCGATGCCGATCTGCGGCGAGGACAACCGTCTGAAGGGGATGGTGACCGATCGCGACATCGTCGTGAAGGCGGTCGCGAAGGGCAAGTCGCTGACCGAGACCAAAGCCGGGGAGCTCGGCGACGGCAAGCCGGTGACGATTGGCGCCGACGACTCCGTCGAGGAGGCGCTGCGGACGATGACCGAGCACAAGGTGAGGCGACTGCCGGTGATCGACGGGCACGAGCTGATCGGGATCGTCAGCCAGGCCGACGTCGCCACCAACCTGCCCGACGAGAAGACGGGCGAGCTGGTCGAGGCGATCTCCGCCTCCTGAGCGCGGCGGACCGAAGGACGGAAGAACGAGGAAGGAGAGGCTGATGGAGGCTGGAGAGCAGAGGAGGACGGCGGTGGTTACGGGCGCCTCGAGCGGGGCCGAACCGGGCACGGCCGAGGAGGCGAAATCATGAAGGCGCTGACCTTCCACGGCAACGAAGACGTCCGCGTCGACGAGGTCCCGGATCCCTCGATCCAGGACCCCACCGATGCGATCGTGCGGATCACCTCGACCGCGATCTGCGGCTCGGACCTGCACCTCTACAGAATTCTCGGGATGTTCATCGACGAGGGCGACGTCCTCGGCCACGAGCCGATGGGGATCGTCGAGGAGGTCGGCTCGGAGGTGACTCACATCGCTCCCGGAGACCGGGTCGTGATCCCTTTCAACATCTCCTGTGGGCACTGCTGGATGTGCGAGCGGCAGTTCTTCGCCCAGTGCGAGACGACCCAGGTGCGCGAGTACGAAAAGGGCGCCTCGCTGTTCGGCTACACGAAAATGTACGGCCAGGTCCCGGGCGGGCAGGCCGAGTTCCTGCGGGTGCCGCAGGCCCACTTCGGGCCGATCAAAGTGCCCGAGAACGGCGCCCCCGACGAGCGTTACCTGTTCCTCTCCGATGTCCTTCCCACCGCCTGGCAGGCGGTCGACTACGCCGCGATCCCCGACGGCGGCTCGGTGGCGGTCTTCGGGCTGGGGCCGATCGGGCAGATGAGCGCCCGCATCGCCCGTCACCACGGCGCCGGCAAGGTCTTCGGGATCGACGACGTCCCCGAGCGCCTGGAGATGGCGGCCCGCAACGGGATCGAGGTTCTCGACGAGAGCAGATACGAGGACATCTCGGCGGCGCTGCGCGAGCTGACCGACGGCCGCGGGCCCGACAGCGTGATCGACGCGGTCGGGATGGAGGCACACGGCGCACCCGGTGCCGAGGCGTTGCAGAAGGTCACCGGCTTGCTGCCGGACGCGGTCGCGGCGAAGCTGACCGAAAAGGCCGCCGTCGACCGGCTCTCGGCGCTGCTCGCCTGCATCGACAGCGTCCGCCGCGGCGGCACCGTCTCGATCTCCGGCGTCTACGGCGGCCAGCTCGACCCGCTGCCGATGATGCAGATCTTCGACAAGGGGCTGCAGCTGCGGATGGGGCAGGCACACGTACGCCAGTGGACCGACGAGATCCTGCCGCTGCTCGACGAGGAGGCCGGCGACCCGCTCGGGGTCGAGGACCTGACCACCCATCGGTGGCCCCTGGAGAAAGCACCCGAGGCTTACTCGATGTTCCAGAAGAAGGAAGACGGCGCGATCAAGGTGGTGCTGAAGCCCTAGTCCCTGGATCGGCTGTTTCCCGCTGCTTCGTCTGGGTAATTCTCAGGCAGAGCCGGGTGGGCGCGCAGCCGACTTCCCCGCTCTCACACAGCACCGCTCACTTCCGTCGTTCCGCGGCGAGTTGGGTCCGGAGGCCGAGATCGCGCCGAAGGGCGCACGACCCAGGTGAGGTGAGCTGATGACGGGAGCACTGGTTGCATGTTGGGACTGCGGGTTCGTCACCCGTCGCCACGGGGCGGTCGGGGCTCGGGGGGAATGCCCGCACTGCAGGAAGCAGCTGAGCCCGATCAGCTTCTCGGCGACCCGCAAGCTGCAGATCCGCAGGAAGGAACGCGAGCGGGCCCGGGGGACGCGGCCGATCCTGTCTCCGCCGCAAAATGACACGACCGACCGCTATTGGCGTTGAGATGGCCCGGCAACCGCGGTTGACGATTCTGCGCGCGCTCGGCCTCGGGGAGCTGCTCGCCGTGGTTCCGGCCCTGCGCGCACTCGCCCGCGCCTTTCCCGAGCACCACCGCCTGCTGGCGGCCCCGCACCGGTTGGGTCCCCTGCTGCCGCTGATCGTCGAGCATGGCGAGCCGTGCGTTCACGGGCTGGCCGAGTGCGACGACCTCGACGCTGACCCCGCCGCCCTGCCGGGCTGGCCGGAGGTGGCGGTCAACCTCCAGGATCAGGGGCCCGAGAGCCACCGTCTGCTGCTGGCCACGGGCCCGGTGCGCCTGATCGCCTTTCGTCACGACGCCGTCCCCGAGACCGCGGCGATGCCGCGCTGGCGGCCGGGCGAGCACGAGGTCGAACGCTGGTGTCGGATGCTGCGCTCCTCGGGGATCCCCGCCGACCCGACCGAGCTTTCGATTTCCCGTCCCACCTCGATCCCGCCGGACTGGGCCCACGGCGCGACCCTGATCCATCCCGGTGCCGCCTCAGCACAGACCTGGCCGGCCGAGCGCTGGGCGGAGATCGCCGCCGCCGAGCGGGGAGAGGGTCGCACGGTGCTGATCTCCGGCTCCTGCATGCAGGCCGAGCTGGGGCGCTGGATCGCCGCCAAGGCCGGGCTGCGGCGCTCCGCGGTGCTGGCCGGCCAGACCGGCCTGCTCACCCTCGCCGCCTACGTTGCCGCGGCCGGAACGGTGGTCAGCGGCGACCCCGCCGTCGTCCAGCTGGCGACCGCGCTGGGCGTACCGTCACTCGACGTCAGCGCACCGGGAGTTTTTGGAGCAGAATCTCGGGGTAATCCGCCAGGGATGATCTTCGAGTTCCAGCGTGAAGGAGACGACGGGGACTGGGAAGCGCTCGGGATCTCGCGGACCGGCGATGAAGGCTTCGACATCGACCAGGCGATCGCGGCACTCGACGCGACCCAGACCCTGACGCCGGGGACCTATCGGGTGCGGGCCCTGGAGGCCGAGCGACGCTGGCACTTCGGCGTGGTCGACGAGCAGGGAACCTTCTCGCTGATCGACCAGCCCTCCTCGGCCCGATGAGCGCGATCGACGAGAAGCCGCTCAGCACCAGCCTGGTCGAGCCGGCGGGGCCGCTCAGCGAGGTGGTGCTGGCGATGCTGGCCGAGCCGGCCGCCGGGTCGAGCCGGTTGTGGGCCGCCGGGACGCTGAGCGAGTTCAGCGGCGCCGTCGCCGAACCGCTCGAAAATCGCGACCTCCAGCTGGCTCTCTACCTCTGCTATGAGCTCCACTACCGCGGGTTCCCCGGCATCGATCCGGAATGGGAGTGGAACCCGGACCTGATCGCGGCCCGGGCCGTGCTCGAGGACCGCTTCGGCGCGGCGCTGGCGCGGGCTGTCCCTCCCCTTCCGGCCGTCGACCCCGAGCGGGTCGGCGACCGGCTCTTCCAGCTCGAGGCCGAAGACGAGGGGCCATCGCTCTCCCGCTACGTGGAAACCAGCGCCGACCTCGACCAGTTCCGGGAGTTCGTCGTCCAGCGCTCGCTCTACCAGCTGAAAGAGGCGGACCCGCACTCGTGGGCGATCCCCCGCCTCCGCGGCCCGGCGAAGACGGCGCTGCTGGAGGTCCAGCACGACGAGTACGGCGGCGGCCGGGCGGAGCGCATGCACTCCACCCTCTTCGCGAAGACGATGCGGGCGCTGGGCCTCGACGACGCCGAGAACGCCTACCTCGACCAGATCCCCGGCCCGACTCTGGCCGCGGTGAACCTGCTCTCCTTCTTCGGCCTGCGGCGGCGCTGGCGCGGCGCCCTCGTCGGCCACCTGGCGATGTTCGAGATGACCTCGGCGCGGCCCAACCGCCGCTACGGCAACGGTCTGCGCCGGCTTGGCTTCGACCGCGAGGCGACCGACTTCTACGACGAGCACGTCGAGGCCGACGCGGTGCACGAGAACATCGCCGCCTACGACCTCGCCGGCGGGCTCGCCCGCGCCGAGCCGGAGCTGGCGGCCGACGTGATCTTCGGCGCCCGGGCCCTGCTCGAGCTCGAGGACCGCTTCGCCCGCCACCTGCTCTCGGCCTGGGAGGCGGGCGAGATCTCACTGCGCTCGCCGCTGCCGGGCGTCTGAGGATCGCGTGGGCGACGACGACCGCCTTGCCGCCGCCTATGTCCTGCCGCTGCGCTGGGCCGAGGGAGGCGACGTCGACGAGCTCGCCGGCTACCTGCGCTGGGTCTCGGCCCAGGTCGAGGAGACGATCGTCGTCGACGGCTCCCCCGCCCCGGTCTTCGCCGCGCACGCCGCCGCCTTCGGCGCCTCCGTCCGCCACCTTCCCCCCGATCCCGACCTCGGCTTCGCGATGGGCAAGGTCAACGGCGTGATCACGGGGCTGCGCGCCTGTTCGCGCGAGCGGGTCGTGATCGCCGACGACGACGTGCGCTACGACCGCGGTTCGCTGCAGCGCACCGTCGAGCTGCTCGGCAACGCCGACCTCGTCCGCCCCCAGAACTACTTCGACCAGCTGCCCTGGCACGCTCGCTGGGACACCGCCCGGTCGCTGCTGAACCGCGTCTTCACCGGAGACCCGGCCCTCCCGGTCGGCGACTTCCCCGGGACCCTGGCGGTCCGTCGCTCTTCCTTCCACTCCAGCGGCGCCTACGACGGCGACGCCCTGTTCGAGAACCTGGAGCTGATCCGGACGGTCCAGGCCGCCGGCGGCACGGTCCACACCCCCCTCGACCTCTACGTGGCCCGGCGGCCCCCCAGCACCGCTCACTTCCTCTCCCAGCGCGTTCGCCAGGCCTACGACGACTTCGCGATCCCGGCCCGGATGGGCGTCTGGCTGAGCATCCTCCCCGCCACGGCATGGCTGCTGGCGAGGCGACGCGGTCGTTGGGTCGGAGCCGGCGCCGCCGCCTCGGTCGCTCTCGCGGAGCTCGGCCGGCGCCGGGCGAACGGACGCGACCACTTCCCGCCCAGCGGCTCGCTGCTGGCTCCGGCCTGGCTCACCGAGCGGGCGATCTGCTCCTGGCTGGCGGTCGGGGCGAAAGCTCGGGGCGGCGTCCGCTACGGCGAGGTCCGGCTGCCGGTCGCCGGGAACTCGGTGGCCTCGCTCTCGGAGCGGAAGCCGATCGTCTTGTGAGTGCCATCGCAGAAGGGGCGGATCTGCGACTTCCCGCAGCGGCACAGCGCCACCACCGAGCGCTTGCTCTCGATCTCGTTGCCGTCCTGGTCGCAGATGACGAAGGGTCCCCGCACGAGGTAGGGGCCGTTGCGGTAGGGCGTGATCCTGGTCGGTTGGACGTCGTCGGCCATGCTCCGCCCCCTACCCCCGCCGCCGGTTCCCAACTCCTGTTTTCTCGCTCGACCAGCGGGTAGGTCTCTAGCGGGCGGCACAGCGGTAGCCGCGAGGATCCATTTCCTAAGCAGAGCTTCCGCCCTTCGGGCCGCCCACTTCAAGAGACCTCAGAGCACCCGCTCACTCGTCGCCTGACCAGGGCGAACAGGGGGACCGGCACAGGGCTAGAGGACACAGGTAGTCCCAACCCATAAGGAGTGAGCCGATGATCATGCGCCTCGACCGCCTGCAGGCGGAAATTCCACCCCCGACCGACCCCGACCCGATCGGCGCCTCCGTCGTCCAGGAGCTGCTCGGCGGCAAGTTCGGCGAGATGTCGACCTTCATGAACTACACGTACCAGTCGTTCAACTTCCGCAACCGGCAGGGCGCGCGGCCCTTCTACGACCTGATCGCCAGCATCGCCGCCGAGGAGTTCGGCCACATCGAGCTGGTCTCGACCGCGATCAACACGATGCTGACCGGCGCCGCGAACGGGAAAGCCGGCAAAAAAGGCGCGCTGAAAGGCGTCAAGGACACCCGCAACACGCAGCAGTTCATCGCCGGCGGCGCCTCGGCGATGGTCCAGGACTCGATGGGCAAGCCCTGGAACGGCGACTACGTCAACGCCACCGGCGACCTGGTCGGGGACCTGACCCACAACTTCTTCCTCGAGACCGGCGCCCGCAACAACAAGCTCAAGGTCTACGAGATGGTCGACCACCCGGCGGCGCGGGCGCTGACCGGCTATCTACTGGTCCGCGGCGGCGTCCACCAGGTCGCCTACGCGCGGGCGCTGGAGAACCTGACCGGGGCCGACATGACGAAGCTCTTCCCCTCGCCGAAAATCCCGACCGACAAAATCCCCGAGTGCAAACCGCACATCAAGCGCGGCGAACACCTGAAGCTCTACCGCTGGTCCCCGGAGGACTTCAAGGAGCTGGCGGCGGTCTTCAACGGCCCGCACCCGGAAACCGGCGAGGAGCTCGAAGTCGCCGAGGAGCTGCACCCCGAGGGCGCTCCCGCCTACGACCTGCCCGCGCAGCCCGCCGTCTTCGCGCCCGGCTCCGAGCCGGGTGAAATCGAGGAAATCGCGCAGAAGCTGCGCGAAGCGGCCGGCCTGCCGAAAGAGCCGACCGGGGTCGTCGCCCAGAAGAAGAAATAGATGTGATCCGGGTCGCCTCCGTCCCCGCCGACCATCCCTACGTTCGCCACATCGGGATGCCGGGGGACGGGGTCGCCCGGCTCCCCGACCAGCGCCTGCCGGGCCAGCGGGGCTGGTGGCCGCCGCGGATGCTCGAACCGAGCTGGTAGTGGAGGCAGTTGTTGTGGACGACATCGTGGCCGAGCTCGTCGAGGCCCAGCATCAGCGAGAGGTAGGCGTGGTGCTCGGCCATGAACGCCTCCGCGGGCATGCTGACGTCGCGGCGGGCGCTGGCGGAGATCCGCAGCGGGCCGGCGGCCGCCAGCGCTGCCTGGTGCCGCGGGCGGGCGCTCGAAGCCGCATGGATCGTCACCTCGTGCCCCCTGGACCGCAGGCTCGAAGCCAGGGCCGCGGTGTGAGCCTCCATGCCCCCGGCGAACGGTTCCTCGACGGTCTGGGTGGCCGAGGCGATCAGCCCGATCCGCAACGGCTGCTCACAGGCCAGGAACCTCACTCGCTCACCCCTCTCGACGGAATGTCCGACTACGTCCCGTCACCGACCCTGTGAGGGCTGGCGAAGATGGGCGAGCACCAGCGCCTGCGCGACCTGCGCCTCTACTTCCAGCACACGACGGAGATGGAGTTCTGCGAGATCATCGAGCGGGTGCTCGAACGCAAGGTACGGGCCTTCATCAGCGGTCTCGACACCAAGCAGGACGTCGCCGCGGAAGAATGAGTTCCCGGAGGTATGTCTCATGCTCGTTCGAAAGTTTGGTTCGTCATGCAGCGCTTCAAGCTGACCGAGGTCCCGACGGTGGACGGCGAGCGGGAGCTGCGGGTCGAAGGGGAGCTCGACCTGGCGGTTGCAGACCGCCTTCAGGGTGCCCTCGACGAGATCGACTCCAAGTCCGTCCTGATCGACCTCAGCGCCTGCGACTTCATCGACTCGACGGAAAACGGCCTCGTCTTCGAGAACCGCGACCAGGCTCTCTCGAAGACCGTCTGATCCCTTCCGGCCCTGTGAACGTCAGCGCAGGTAGAAGACCTCGCTGGAGACGTCCTCGACCGTGTCGATGCCGCTGACGAACGCCCGCACCTTGCGGCCGGTCAGCTTCTCGATCACGCCGCGGAACTCATTCTCCGAGGCGTGCTGGAAGAACATGCGGACGTCCCGCAGGCGCTGGTGCTCGCCCATCTCGACCAGCGCGCGCTCAGCCGGGGTGAGGCTGTCCTCGAGCGTGCAGATCAAACAATCGGGGCCGGCGAACTCGGTCCTCGCCTTGGTCGGGCCGCGGCCGAACTGCTCTTTGTAGAGGCGGACCATTTCACGCGAGACCGCTGCGTAGAGACCCACATGTGTACTGCCGGTCTCGGTCTCGACGCCAGTGCCGTCGCTCCCAATCGCTGAAACGTCACTCATCGTGCCTTTGAGGTTAGCGCTCCGGGCTCTCGGTGTCCGCAGCCTGCTGACGGGCGCGGGGCGAGGGATCCCAGAACTCGTCGATCTTGGTGCCGCCGTCCCCGTCGAGCAGGCGCGAGACCGCCCAGAGCTCGACCGGGTCCCCGCCTTCGTTGCGGTGCGAGCGCGGCGTCCGCGGCGCGACCCGGACCGCGCTGCCGGCGGCGACCTCGACGACGTCGTCGCCGAATCGCATCGTCAAGGTCCCTCGGGTAACCAGGTAGATCTCCTCGATCTCCTCGTGGAAGTGGCCGCTGCCCTGCTCGAAGTCGGAATGAGGCGGCACCCGGATCAGCGTCACCGCCACCTGCTCGGAGCTGAGCGCGTCGCTGAGGCTGCGGAACTCCCCCGGCACGTCGCTCCCGGCGTAGGCGTCCTCGACCTCGTCGGCCCGAACCACCGCATAGCCGTCCTGCTCCGGCTTCTTCATGCGGAGCCGGTACCCCCGCGGCGCGTGGCCAATCCGAGCGCGAAGCCCTTCTCAACCGCCGAGCCAAACGTGTTCGAAGGCGAGCTCGCCGCGATCGGTGCGGAGGATGCCCATCGAGCGCCGCGGCGCTCGGCGCCGCTCGGTCGGGCTGCCGGGGTTGAAGATCTGGAAGCCGTCGCGGTCGTGCTCGTGCAGCGGCAGGTGACTGTGACCGAAGACGACGGCGCCGGCGTCGGGGAACGAGGCCCGCAGCCGCGCCAGCCGGCCCTTGGCGGGTCCCGCGTCGTGGATCAGGCCGACTCGATGGATGCCGACCTCGATCTGCAGCCGCCGCGGCAGCCGCTCCCGCAGCGCCGGCTCGTCGACGTTGCCGTGGACGGCGTGGACGACCGGGTTGAGGCGCTCGAGCTCGGCCAGGACGGAGCCCGCGAAAAAGTCGCCGGCGTGAATCACGGCGTCCGCGGCGGCGAGCAATTCGACGCAGCGGTCCGGCAGGCGCCGCGAGCCCTTCGGCATGTGGGTGTCGGCGATCACGGCGATCACCGACGGCAGCCTACGGCCCGATCAGCGGTCTCCGGCGGCGAGGCCGCGGCGCGGGCGGGACGAGGCGCTGGCGCGAGCTGAGGTTGGCGCGGTAGTGGCGGAGCAGCTTGAACGGCATGTTGCGGCGCCTTAGCTCGGTTTTTCCTACTCCCGGTCGTCCCATGCCTGAGGTCTACCCCGTTTCGCACAACTCAAACGGTTGCGGTGCTCCAGATTGGCGCGAGGCCGCAAGGTCCGTTTGCTCGCCGGGCGCAGCCTGCGACCATTCCCTCGTCGTGCATTCCGTCTCCGATTTCGAGCCGTTCGATCTCGCCGCGGCTTAGACGCCTGCCCACCGACGAGGAGCTACTGGCGCGGTGGTCGAGATCGCCGACGACGGCTTCTGCCCCACCGGGGAGCTGAGCGTGCGGCTGCGCCAGTTCGGCTCCCGCGAGCTGCGTCGAGGGCTGAAGCGGTCGGTACGTCGCGGGCTCCTGCTCGAGCGCCGGGGCCCCGACGGCCGCACCTACGTCGCGCTCAGCAGCGAGGGCTGGGAGCGGTTCAGAGCGCAAGCTCGTTAGCGCGGCCGAGCTCGGCGGAGAGGTTGCGCTCGGCCATCTCCAGCGCCGCCTCGGCGAGGTGGTCGTGGATCGCGGCGACGGCATCGGTCGCGATCGCGACCTTGAAGTGGCGGGCGTGGGCATCTAGGGCGCTGTAGAGAATGCACTGCTCGGTGACCTGACCGGACAGCACGAGGCGGTCGACTCCCATCTGGTCGAGCAGGTACTCGAGCGGCGTCTCGTAGAAGGTGCTGTGGCGGGCCTTGATCACGAACGAGGCGCCTTCCGCGGGCAGGATCGGCTCGACCAGCTCGGGATGTGCTCCCTTCTTGGCTCGCTCGGCGAGCTCTTCGCTGCTCGAGTTCCAGTCGCCGAAGTTGTCGTTCACGTAGACGGTCGGCAGCTCCAGCTCGCTCGCCCGGTCGATCAGCGCTTCGACACCGGGGAGCGCCGCGGCCACGTGCTCGGCGAGCTGTTCGGAGTCCTCGTGTTCGTAGGGGTTCAGCATGTCGACGATCAGCAGGGCGGTCTTCGACTCACGCTCGCCGTCGGGCTGGTGGCGCCGCGGCCGGCGGCCTTCGTCGCGACTGTCGAGCATGCCCCGCGGTTACCCGTCGGCGAGGGCGGCGGAAACAACGGC
>JAWVEZ010000141.1:0-4324 GCA_033856455.1 Solirubrobacterales bacterium
CGATCCCGTAGATCCAGGTCGACAGCGGCCGTTCGCGCGCCAGCGCCGGATCGAGCTGGCGGATCGAGCCGGCGGCGGAGTTGCGCGGGTTGGCGAAGGTCGGCTCCCCAGCTTCGGCCCGGCGCTCGTTCAGGGCTTTGAAGGCGGCGATCGGCAGGTAGGCCTCGCCGCGGACTTCGATCAGCTCCGGCGCGTCGGGGATCTTCAGCGGCACCGAGCCGATCGTGCGCAGGTTCTGGGTGACGTCCTCGCCGACGCGGCCGTCACCGCGGGTGGCGCCGCGAACCAGCACCCCGTCCTCGTAGGTGAGGCTGATCGCGAGGCCGTCGATCTTCGGCTCGGTCGTGTAGCTGAACTCCGAGGCGGCGATGTCGAGCCGCTTCAGGTAGTTGGCGAGCCGGTTCTCCCAGGCCCGCAGCTCCTCCTCGTTGCGGGCGTTGCCGAGCGAGAGCATCGCCTCGTGGTGCTCGACCGGCTTGAAGCGCTCCAGCGGGGCCGCCCCGACCCGCTGGGTCGGCGAGTCCGGCGTTCGCAGCTCCGGGTTCTGATCCTCGAGCGAGCGCAGCTCGTCGAGGAGCGCGTCGTATTCGTCGTCGCCGATCTCGGGGTCGTCGTGGACGTAGTAGAGGCGGTTGTGATGGGCGAGCTGTGCCCGCAGCTCCTCCGCCCGCTGCTCGGCCGAGCCGCTCACGCCGCTGTGACGCTCGCCGCCAGCATCTCCTCGAAGCCCCAGCCGCGCAGGCTCTCGAGGCCGCCGTGATCGGTCAGATCGAAGTGGATCGGGGTCACCGCGATTCGCTTCTGGGCGACCGCGTAGAGGTCGGTGCCCTCGATCTCCTCGTGCCCGGGCTGCCAGCCGTAGATCTCGTAGTGCCGGCGACCGTCCTCGGACTCCTCGATCAGCCGCAGCTCGTCGTTGTAGATGCGTTTGCCGAGCTTGGTGACCTCGATTCCCTCAGGCTCGCCGGCGGGGATGTTGACGTTGATCAGGGTCGCCGCGGGCATCGTCTCGGTGGCGAGACGCTCGACCAGCGCCGCGGCGAATGCCGCCGAGTGGCTGAAGTCGAAGCGGCCGCTGACGTAGCCCATGCCGCCGCCGGAGGATTGCTGGGAGAAGGCGACGGCGGGGATCCCGAGGATGATCCCCTCGAGCGCCGCGGCGACCGTCCCGGAGTAGGTGATGTCGTCGCCGAGGTTAGCGCCGTGGTTGATGCCGGAGACGATCAGGTCGGGGCGCCCGCCGATCAGCCCGACCTCGGCGAAGCGGACGCAGTCGACCGGGGTGCCGTCGGTTGCGAAGCCCTTGTCGCCGTCGCCGAACTCGACCTCGTCGACCGCCAGCGGCGCCCGCGTGGTGATGCTGCGGGCGGTGGCGCTGCGGTTGGAGTTGGGAGCGATCACGTCGAGGGTGACGTCGTCGAGCTCGCGCAGGGCACGGCGCAGGGCCTGCAGCCCTGGCGCCGAGATCCCGTCGTCGTTGGTGAGAAGTATCCGCACGATCTCGATTCTAGGTGTCGGAGATACTTCTCCCGATGCCGACCGTCAGGCTTGACATCGAGTACGACGGCTCCGGCTTTCGGGGCTGGGCGCGGCAGCGGGGATTGCGCACGGTCCAGGGCGAGCTGGAGACGGCGCTTGCCACCGTCCTCCGCGACACGGTGACGCTGACGGTCGCCGGCCGCACCGATACCGGCGTCCACGCCCGGGGCCAGGTGGCGAGCTTCGAGACCGCAGCCGAGGTGCCTGGGGACCTGGTCCGGCGGCTCAATGGGATCGGACCGCGGGACATCGGCATCACCGCCGCCGCGGTCGTAGCCGACGGATTCGACGCCCGCCGCGACGCCCGCTCCCGGACCTATCGCTACCGGCTGCTGGCGCGCTCGGCGCCGAGCCCGTTCGAGCGCGGCCGGGCGCTCTGGTGGCCCCACCGGGTCGACTACGAGGGCCTCGAGGTTTGCGCCGCTGCGCTGCCGGGCAACCACGACTTCACCGCCTTCACCCCCACCCAGACCGACCACGTGCGCTTCGACCGCGACGTCCTCACCGCCGCCTGGCAGCGTCAGGGCGACAGCCTCGAGCTCGTGATCACCGCCGACGCCTTCATGCGCAACATGGTCCGCATCCTCGTCGGCACGATGCTCGAGGTCGCCTCGTCACGCCGCACGGTCGCAAGCTTCACGCAGCTCCTCGAAGGTGCGCCTCGCGCTGAGGCAGGGGAAACGGCGCCACCCCACGGCCTGTACCTCGAATCTGTCGCCTACGAGTGAGCTAGACGAGCTCGAGGTAGACCATTTCGGTGCTGTCAGAGCGCCGAGGGCCGATCTTGATGATGCGGGTGTAGCCGCCGGGCCGAGTCGAATACCGCGGCGCGACCTCGTCGAAGAGCTTGTGGACGATGAACTTGTCGTTGTGCAGCGTTGCCAATGCCTGCCGGCGGGCGTGTAGGTCACCGCGTTTGGCGAGCGTGATCAGCTGCTCGACCTCGGGCTTGACCGCCTTCGCCTTGGCCTGGCTGGTTTCGATCCGCTCGTGCTCGATCAGCTGCTTGGAGAGGTTCGCCAGCAGCGACTCACGGTGCGCCGAGGTGCGACTCAGCTTGTTCCGCTTCTTGCGATGGCGCACTGGACTCTCCCCCTCGTTCCCGCCGTCAGTCCTGCTGAAGGTCGAGGCCGCGGGCGTGCAGGGTCTCGATCACTTCCTCGATCGACTTCTGACCGAAGTTGGGGATCGCGTTCAGTTCCGCACGGGACTTGCGGACGAGGTCGCCGACGGTCTGAACGCCGGCGCGCTTGAGGCAGTTGTAGGAGCGGACGCCGAGTTCGAGCTCCTCGATCAGGATCTCGTCGAGGCCGTTGTTGCTGGCGATCCCGTCGCCGCTGCCCGAGGAGAGCGAATCGCTGAGCGGAACCGGCATCGGTTCGCGCGCGGTCAGCTCCTCCACCCGCTCGGCGTCGGTGAAGATCGCCAGGCTCTTGATCAGGATCTCGGAGGCCTCGCGCAGCGCCGCGGCGGGCTCGATCGAGCCGTCGGTCTCGAGGTCGAGCTCGAGTTTGTCGAAGTCGGTGCGCTGGCCGACGCGAGCCGCCGAGACCGCGTAGGAAGCACGGCGGATCGGCGAGAAGATCGAGTCGATCGGAATCACGCCGATCGGCTGCTCGTCGGACTTGTTCTCTTCGGCCGGCGAATAGCCGCGGCCGCGGCCGATCGTCAGGTAGACCTCGAGTTTGGTTTTCTTCTCGAGCGTCGCGATCGGCGCCTCGGGGTTGAGGATCTCGACGCCCGAGGGCAGGTCGATGTCCTTGGCCTTGACCTCGCCGGGGCCGGTTGCCACCAGCGGCGCCTCGACCTCGTCGGCGTCGGTGTGCATGCGGACCACCAGGTCCTTGAGGTTGAGGATGATGTCGGTGACGTCCTCCTTGACACCAGGCACGGTGGAGAACTCGTGGGCGACGCCCTCGATCCGGACGCTGGTGATCGCGGCGCCGCCCAGTGAGGACAGCAGGACGCGTCGAAGGCTGTTGCCGAAGGTATAGCCGAAGCCCTTGTCCAGCGGCTCGATGGTGAAGGTGCCGCGGCGGTCGTCGACCTTCTCGGAGGTGATGCGGGGGACCTGGAAATCAGTGGTCATGAGTTCCTTGCGTATGCGTGTTCAGAAATGGCTGGTGGTTCCGGGCTACTTGGAGTACAGCTCGACGATCAGCTGCTCCTGGACCGGCGCCGAGATCTCGGAGCGCTCTGGGTAGCGCAGGACCTTGGCGGTGAGGGCATCGTGATCCGCCTGCAACCAGGCGGGAACCGTCGAGACGAGTTCCGTCGCGCGCTGGATCGTGTCCGTCGCGGACGAGCCGGCCTTGATCGAGATGATGTCCTCGGGACGTACCTGGTAGGAGGGGATGTCGACGCGGCGGCCGTTGATCATCCAGTGTCCGTGGGTGATCAGCTGCCGGGCCTGGCGCCGTGAGGCGGCGAAGCCGAGCCGGACGAGCACGTTGTCGAAACGCGACTCGAGCAGCCGCAGCAGGTTCTCGCCGGTGACGCCGTCCTGGCGCGAAGCCTTGTCGTAGTAGGCGCGGAACTGCTTCTCCAGCACCTGGTAGTAGCGGCGCGTCTTCTGCTTCTCGCGCAGCTGCACCCGGTACTCGGACTGCCGCATGCGGCCGCGGCCGTGCTCGCCGGGCGGATAGGAGCGACGCTCGACACCGCACTTGTCGGTGAAGCAGCGCTCGCCCTTGAGGAAGAGCTTCTGGCCCTCGCGCCGGCACTGCTTGCACTGCGGGGAGGTGTCGCGGGCCATCTAGACGCGCCTGCGCTTCTTCGGCCGGCA
>JAWVEZ010000142.1:0-16253 GCA_033856455.1 Solirubrobacterales bacterium
AGCCGCGGCCGATGTCGAAAAAGTTAAGTGAAGGGGACCACCCGACCCCTTCTCGCCTAAGCCTTCGAAGCAGTCGTCCCGTTGCCGCCGGCGCTGGTCAGGTATGCCTGCTCGACGTCCTGGATCCGCTTGCGGGCGTCTTCGCCGGTCAGGTCGAGGCCGACGCGGCCGCGGCGGATGACGATCGCGTGGTCGGTGTAGCGGAGCGCCTTGTGGGCGTGCTGCTCGACCATGATCACGGCCGTGCCCTGCTCGTCGGCGGCGCGGCGCACCGCCTGCAGGAGGCGGTCGACGACCAGCGGCGCGAGGCCGAGCGAGAGCTCGTCGGCCAGCAGGAGGCGCGGTTTGCGGGCCAGTGCCCGGCCGAGCGTGAGCATCTGCTGCTCGCCCCCGGAGAGCAGGCCGCCGCGCGTCGACATCCGTGGCTCCAGCTCGGGGAAGAGGTCGATCACCTCTTTCGAGTCGACGCCGCCGACCCGCAGGTTGTCGCGCAGGGTCATCCCCTTGAACACCGAGCGCTCCTCGGTGACGTAGGAGAGGCCGTTGCGGGAACGTTTGTAGAGCGGCGCCTTGCTGCCGACGCCGGCGAACTCGACCTCGCCGGAGAGCAGCGGCAGTTCGCCCGCCAGGGCCAGCATCGTCGTCGTCTTGCCCGCCCCGTTGGGGCCGAGCAGGCAGAGGACTTCGCCGGCGCTGACGTCGAAGCTGAGGTCGTGGACGACCGGGTTGCCGCCGTAGCCGGTCGACATCCCGCGGACCGAGATCACCGGGCCGCCGTTGGTGGCGCCGTTGCCGCCGCTCTCCGCCATCACGAACCCTCCTGACCGGTGATGCTCGCCGGCAGCGAGCCGATTTTCGCGACCTCCTCGTCGCTCTCCTCCGTACCGAGGTAAGCGGCGATCACCGCCGGGTCGTTGCGGACCACCGACGGCGGCCCCTCGGCGATCTTGCGGCCGAAGTCGAGCACGACCAGCTCGTCGCAGACCGACATCACGAAGTTCATGTCGTGCTCGACCAGGAGCACGGCGATCCCCCACTCCTTGGCGAGGCGGCCGACCAGGTGGGCGAGCTCCGCGGTCTCGGCGTCGCCGAGGCCGGCGGCCGGCTCGTCGAGCAGCAGCACACTCGACTCGGTCGCCACCGCCCGCGCCATCGCCAGCAGGCGCCGGCGCCCGTAGGGCAGGTCTTCGACCGTGCGGTCGAGGTCGTCCTCGAGCTCGAACTCGTTGATCGTCGACAGCACCCGGTCGGGCAGGTCGACGTCGACCGGCCAGACGAGGTCGCGCACGTAGGAGCCGAAGTCGCGGGGATCGGAGGCGGCGCGCAGGTTTTCCAGCACGGTCGAGTCCTCGAACAGCTCCAGCGACTGGAACGAGCGGCCCATCCCGGCGCGGGCCCGTTTGGTCGCCGACCAGCGGCTGATGTCCTCGCCATCGAGCCGCATGACGGTGCCCGGGGAGGCTTTCGTGAAGCCGGTGACGGCGTCGATCAAGGAGGTCTTGCCGGCGCCGTTGGGACCGATCAGTCCCAGCACCTGGCCCGGCTTGACGCTCAGCGAGACGTCGTCGACGGCGACCGTGCCGCCGTATTTGACGGTCAGGTTCTGGACCTCGAGCGTCTTCGCGCTGACTTTTTTCTCGTGCGTGGCGCTCGGCTTCGGCAGCTCGCGCTTCGCCTTCTCCTTGACCGCGAGGAAGGGCAGGAACCCGGCCAGCTTCTGGCGCAGGAAGGCGACCTGGGCGATCTGCTCCTTGACGATCCCGTTCTGGTTGACCAGCAGGAGGAGGATCAGGGAGACGCCGCCGATCAGCGGGATGTATTTGCCGATCCCGCTGTCGATCTCGTTCAGCAGCCGTTCGGAGAAGGCGCCCGGCGCCAGGGTGGCGCCGATCACCGGCCCGAGCAGGTAGCCGATGCCGCCGATCATCGCGTAGGCGACCATCGTGATCGAGGTGAAGGAGTCGAACACGGCGAAGCTGATCGAGGGGGTGCGGAAGGCGATCAGGATGCCGCCGAGGCCGGCGATCGCGGCGCCGACCGCGAAGGCGTAGAGCTTGGCGCCGGGGACGCTGATCCCGAGCGCCGCCGCGGCGCGCTCGTTGGTGCGCACCGCGATCAGCCTCCTGCCGGTGCGCCCGCGGCGGATGTTGCCGACGACCAGGGTCGCGACGATCAGGCAGGCGAGCGCCATCAGCCCGTAGCGGGTCGGGTGCGAGGCGGCGTTGACGTCGAGCCCGAAGAGGCTCGGGTCGCCGATCTGGGTGCCGCCGAAGCCGCCGGTGAAGTCGGTGTTCGAGAACAGCACCAGCTCGACCGCGCTGCCCAGCCCGAGGGTGACGATCGCCAGGTTGATCCCGCGCGTTCGCACCGCCGGCAGCCCGAAGAGGACGCCCAGCGGCACCGTAGCCGCGATCCCGGCGAGACAGCCGAGGAAGAACGGGATGTCGGTCGTCGCCAGCAATCGCCCGCCGACCCAGGCCCCGAAGCCGGCGAAGGCGAACTGGGCCAGCGAGAGCTGGCCCGTATAGCCGGTGAGGACGACGATCGAGAGCAGGATCACCGCGACGCAGATCGTCACCGTGATCGCGTCGATCCAGAGCGGCGACATCACCGAGAGCAGGACGACGCCGATCAGCGCCCCGATGCCGAGGCCGACCTTGTGTATCTGGCCGGTGCCGATCGTCGGCAGCTTCTGCAAGAGGTAGTCGCGCAGCGGCAGTGCCTGGCCGCGGATCACCAGCCAGAGCACGATCAGGATGAACGGCACGGCGGTGCCGACCCCGGTCTGGTCGACGTACCTGGTCACCTCGGTCTGGGCGATGCCGATGACGAGGCCGGCGATCAGGGCGATCGGGAAGGAGCGGAAGCCCGCCACCAGGGCGGCCGCGGTGGCGGCGAGCACGAGGTTGGTGAGGACCGCCGGCTGCAGGGTGACGATCGGGACGATGAGGATCGCGGCGAGGCCGGCGAGGCCGCAGCCGAAGGCCCAGTTGAGGGTCGCGATGCGATCGGGCGAGAGGCCGAGGGCCGAGGCGGAGCGCTCCGACTCGGAGACGGCGGCGGTCGCGAGGCCGAATTTCGTGTAGCGGTAGAAGAGCCAGAGCCCGACGGTGAGGGCGACGGCGATCCCGAGCAGGATCAGGCGGTCGGCGGAGATCTCGATCGTGCCGTGGATGTGAACGATGTCAGTCGGCAGGTCGCTGAGCACGAACTTGGAGGTCGCCGTGTAGCGCAACACGGCGATTGCCTGGATCGTGATCAGGACGCCGAGCGTCGCGATCACGCGGACCAGCGGCGCTGAGTGTCTGAGCGGCCGCATGATCAAGAGATGGACCAAGGCGCCGATCAGCGCCGAGAAGGCGACGCCGGCGACGAGTGCGGGGAGGAAGGACCAGCCCTGGTTGGCGGTCAGCTCCCACCAGGCGTAGGCGCCGGCCATGCCGATCGCGCCGAGGGCGAAGTTGAGGACCCCGGAGCCGCGGTAGATGATGATCAGGCCCTGCGAGGCGAGCGCGTAGGTGGCCCCGATGCCGAGGCCCAACAACGCAAATCGAATTACTTCCTCCACGAGTGCTCTCTTTCGAAGCTAGGGCCCGTCCCGGCCCCGGGCAGCGCGCCCGGGGCCGTTGACGGAGCTAGTTGCGAATCAACCGAAGGGCGGACCACAGTCCATCGGTTTGGTACCACCGGCGATTTCAGAGACGTCCGTGAATTCCGTACTGGCCGGAGTCAGTTTTCCGTCTTTGAATTCGGAGTAGACGACACAGCGATCAACCAGGCGGTCGTAGCCTTCAGGCCCGCCGTCTTTGCCCCAGTTGAGGGCGAAGTCCTCCGGCGGGACCATGCCCGGGAGGTCGATCACAGCGGTTTCAGCCGCTTTCAGGAACGACTCGTTGTCGAGTTTTTCACCGCCCATCGATTCGACAACCTGTTTGAACCCTTCGTAAGCGGCCCAGGTGCCCATCCCGCCGAGACTGTTGTAGTCCTGTGCGGAGTCGGCTTCGTATTCGTCGAGCGCCGCCCGGTAGTCAGCCCACGCATCCGTGGAGATGTCCGGGTACATACCGGCGTTGACGTCGCCCTCGACAACTTCCTCGAAGCCTTTGACGGCGTTTTCGTTGAAGTTGCCCTGCGGCCCGTACATCCGGGCTTCAGAACCAGACTGGGCGAACGCGGGCATCCAGGCGATGTACGGCGTTTCCGAGACGATCATCACCAGGCAGTCGGCATCGCCGGAGGTCGCTTCCGCGACCTGGGGCGCGTAGTCCTGCGCGGTGGCCGGCAGGGTT
This sequence comes from Solirubrobacterales bacterium, assembly GCA_033856455.1. GTDB lineage: Bacteria > Actinomycetota > Thermoleophilia > Solirubrobacterales > 70-9 > VAYN01. Next base: position 4,290 of record JAWVEZ010000142.1, read on the forward strand.
ACGAATTTGCCGATGCTCGTGCCTTCGGCTTTGGCCGCGTTTTCCATCAGCGGGATGAAGGCTTCCGCGCCTTCGATGATTACGCCGTTGATTTTTTTGCAGCCGTCTTCGACAGCTTTTTTGACGAGGCCAACCGAGTAGAGCGGCTGGTTCCCCATCGGGAAGCTGATCGGAGACACCAATTCAGAAGGCGCGATCGCGCAGCAGTTGCCCCACTGAGCGGTTTTGCCTTTCTCGAGAATGGGGATGATCGCGTCACCGGTGAAGGTGAAGTTGCCGACCACGGCGACAGCGCCGCCGGCGACCGCTTCACGACCACAGGCAGCTACACCCGTCGGGGTACCCCGTGCATCGCAGAAGTTGGCTTCGAGAGGACGACCCCCGATGCCACCGTTCGCGTTGACCCATTCCTCGTAGACGCGAGCGGTTTCTTCGATGTTTTTGTACTGCGGACCTTCGGTGTTGACGTCCGTGTAGGTCCAGGTGACGATCGGCTCCCCTTTGGCTTCTTCGCCACCACCACCACCGCCTTCGGCTTCGGTGGATTCGGCCGTCGTGTCACCAGACGTGTCGTCATCACCCCCACACGCGGCGAGCGTAAACGCGCAGACGCCGAGCGCGAGCAAGGCCAGCAATAGGGCCCATTTCGAACTCGTCGCACCGCGACGGTTCTGTTGCTTCATCGACTCTCCTCCTCGATAGCAAAACCGGACTTGTGGCAAGCGTAGGCGCGCCGATTGGGGCGCGGGGCAGGATGGTCTGACAGCGTTGGAGATTCACCAATCGGCTCTGTAGAGCGCTAGAGGAGCCGATTTCAGACCTGTCGAGTTTGTTCGGAGAGGTCGAACAAAATCGACAGGGGCCGCCCTAGAGGACGCGGAAGACGCGGTACTCGACGACCGGGCCGGGGTGCAGGCGGCCCTCGGCGACGAACATGGTGCGGTTGACCCACTCGTATCGCGGGTCGCCGGTCTCCAGCCGGGGGGCGGTGCGGAAGTAGTGGTCGGGGTAGTCGCTGGAGCCCCTGCCTTCGTTGGCCCCGACCGCCGCCTCGTTGTACTCGACGATGCCGAAATACTGGACGTAGATGTCGGCGCCGTCGTCGGTGTGGATCTGCAGGCGGACGTCGAGCCGGCCCCAGCCGTCTGGTCCGACCAAAATCCAGTCGCCGCCGCCGCTCCCGACCGTCCCGTTGATCCTCTCCCCCGTCACCTTGCCGCCGGTCACCTCGCGCACGTGGCGCCTTCCGAACGGGCCCTCGCCGACGGGCACCTTGGGGGCGAGGACGGCGTCGTAGGTGAACTCGTAGGCGAGGTCCATGGTCGCCCCTCAGCGCCTCAGGGTGACGCTGACCGGGCCGCGGCTGGCGCGCACCCCGCGGGTCCCGGAGCCGGCGAGCAGGTCCTTGATCCAGCCGAGGCCGGCGGCGCCGCCGATCGGGTAGATCGGCTCGATCGGGTTGTCGGCCGCGTACATCTCGTCGACGTCGGTGCCGGGGATCAGGTAGCGCAGCAGCAGCTCCTCGTCGGAGAGGTTCTCGCCGTACTCGGCGCGGATCTCCTTCAGGCTCGGCTGCGGCGCGTGCCCGGTCGCGATCATCTCCCTGCCGCGGGCCGTGGCGGCGGCCTTGTCGAGCACCTCCTGGTCGACCTCGCCCGGCGGCTTCCCGTACCAGCCGGCCAGGTACATCAGGTTCTCGTCGGGGATCGTCGCATAGCGGGTGCCCTGGACCACGTTTAGCAGCGCCTGGATCCCGACCAGCTGCGAGAACGGCGTCGCCATGATCGGCCAGCCCATCTCCTCGCGCACCCGGATCGCCTCCTCCAGCACCTCCGGCAGGCGGTCGGACATGTTCACCTGCTTCAGCTGTTCGCGCAGCGTCCCCATCATCCCGCCCGGGAACTGCTGCTGGATCGCCGCCACCGAGTACTCGACCGGGGCGCCGGTCTGGAAGCCTTCGTCGGCCGAGAGGCCGGCGAAGTGCTCGGCGACCTCGGCCAGGCGGCTGTCGTCGAGCGCCACCTCGTGGCCGAGCCGGCGCAGGTTGTCGACGGTCATCTCGGTCGAGGGCATCGAGACCCCGTTGGCGAGGGTCGAGATCGCGCTGTGCACGATCGTCACCCCCTCCTCGACCCCGATGATGTGGTTGAGGTTGGCCATCGCGGTGCGGTTGTGGAAGTGCATCTCCAGCGGCACCCCGCCGGCCGCGGCGCGCTCCTGGCTCTGGCGGATCCAGCGCCGCGCTCGCTCGGGCCCGAGCACCCCGGCCTCGTCCCCGAGAAGAATCGTCTCGGCCGCGTCGCCGGCGATCATCCGGTCGATCACGTCGGCGTAGTACTCGTCGGTGTGGACCGGGGACTCGGAGAAGTTGAGCTGCGGCGAGGGCGCGAGGCCGGCTTCGCGGGCGACCCTGGCGACCCGGATCATGTTCTCGGCGTCGTGCAGGCAGTCGAAGATCCAGAGGCTTTCGATCCCGTGCTTGGCCAGGGTCTGGATCCAGAGCTCGACGATCGAGTCGGGGGTCACCCCCATGCCGACGACGCCGTTGGAGCGGGTGCCGGCGCGCAGGGTCGAGCTCGGCAGCGCGGCGCGGATCGCGTCGAGGCCCTTCCAGGGGTTCTCCTGGCGGAAGCGGACCATCACCTCGAAGATCGAGGAGCCGGTGAGGTCGACGACCCGGTAGCCGGCCGAGTCGATCGCGTCGGCGACCGGCAGCAGCTGGCCGGCGCGCATCCGCATCCCCCAGTAGCTCTGCTGGCCGTCGCGCAGGGTCTGGTCGACGATCTCGATGCGGGCCATCAGGCGGTCTCCTCTTCGGGCTGGTTCCAGGCGGGCATGAAAGTCTCCTCGACCCACTTCGTGTGGACCGCGCCGGCGACCACGTCGGGGTGCTCGAGCAGGTCGAGGGCGAAGCCGGCGGTCGTCTCGACGCCCTCGACCCGCAGGTGGGTCAGCGCCTGGCGGGTGCGGGCCAGGGCCGCCTCGCGGTCGGGGCCTGAGGCGATCAGCTTGGCGAGCAGCGAGTCGTAGTAGGGCGGGACCGACCAGCCGGGGAAGCAGGCGGTGTCGACGCGGACGTCGCTGCCCTGCGGCGGCACCCAGACGCTGAGCGTGCCGGGGGTCGGGGCGAAGTCGCGCTCGGGGGACTCGGCGTTGATCCGCACCTCGATCGCGTGGCCGCTGACCGTCACCTCGTCCTGGGTCACCGAGAGTCCCTCGCCGCCGGCGATCCGCAGCTGCTCGCGGACGATGTCGACACCGGTCACCACTTCGGAGACCGGGTGCTCGACCTGCAGGCGGGCGTTGATCTCGAGGAAGCCGGCGGTCCCCCGCTCGGGGTCGACGAGGAACTCGCAGGTGGCGGCGCCGGCGTAGTCGAGGGCACCGATCAGGCGCACGGCGGCGCCGGTTATCTGCGCGTCGAGCTCGGCCGGCAGCCCGTAGGCGGGCGCCTCCTCGACCAGCTTCTGGTAGCGGCGCTGCAGGGTGCAGTCGCGGTGCCCGAGGTGGATCGCGCCGCCCTTTCCGTCGCCCAGGACCTGAACCTCGACGTGGCGTGCGTGGCGCACGTAGCGCTCGACGAAGAGCCGCCCGTCGCCGAACGCGGCCTCGGCCTCGCCGTGGGCCTGCGCGTAGGCGGAGGCCAGCTGGTCCTCGGATTCGACGAGCCGCATCCCCCGCCCGCCGCCGCCGGCCGAGGCCTTGAGCAGCACCGGGTAACCGACCTCCGCGGCGACCTCGCGCGCCTCCTCCTCGCTCGCGATCACGTCCGAGCCCTCGTTGATCGGCACGTCCAGTTCTTTGGCCAGCGCCCGCGCGGTCGCCTTGTCGCCGCTCCGTCGCATCGCCTCCGGCGAGGGACCGATAAACGCCACCCCCGCCTCCTCGCACTCAGCCGACAGCTCCACCCGCTCCGAGAGAAACCCATATCCGGGATGCAGTCCGTCGCAACCGGTCACCTTCGCCGCGGCAACGACCCGGTCCACGTCCAGGTAGCTTTCCGCCGCCGCCGCCGGCCCGATCACCACGGTCTGGTCAGCAAGCTGTGCTCCCAAGCTCCCCTTGTCGGCCTCCGACACCGCGAGCACCGACTCGATCCCCTCGTCAAAGCAGGCTTTTATGACGCGAACGGCGATCTCGCCGCGATTGGCGATCAGCACCCGGCTCAGAGCCACCCGTCTACCTCAGCCTTCGGGATCGACGACCACGATCGTCTGCCCGTACTCAACCGCGCCCCCGTTCTCAACCAATATGGCGGTCACCACCCCGTCAACCGGCGACGCCACATGGTTCATCAGCTTCATCACCTCGACGATGGCCACGGTGTCCCCCGCGGCCACTTTCTGCCCAAGCTCAACGAACGGAGGCGCTCCGGGCGAAGGGGCTCGCCAGAAGAGTCCAACTGACGGCGATTCGATCTTCACCCCGTCCGTCGGCTCCGCTTCTGCCGTGGGTGGCGCGGTAGGGGGTCCCACCGGCGAGGAAGCTTTAGCTACCGCAGCCGGTGGGGGCACTGCCGCGACAGGACCCGCGGCCGGCGCGGCTTGTCCCGCGGGCGCAACGGCCGGAGGTGCGACCACGGCATCAGGCAGCGGATCTTTCGACACATGCAGCCGGTCCTCGCCAACCGTCACGACCATCTCGCGCCAGTCGCTGCGCTCGAAGGCGTCAAGCAAGGCCTTGATCGTCTCTGGGCTCATCTCCATGTGCAGCGGTCTCCTCCGTGGCGGGCTGCTCGAGCAACCTCGATGATAGGTGCGTGAAGATCGACTTCCAGCGGGCGATGGTCGCGCCGCCCGGCGCCCGCGAAGTGGTCCTGGTGCGACACGGCGCCTGCGACCCGCCGGCAGCCGACGGATTGATCGACGGTCGCAGCGACCCGTCGCTGAACGAGCGCGGTCGCGAAGAGGCGGCGGCGGCGGGCGAGCGCCTGGCCCGCGAGCCGATCGCGGCGGTGTTCATCTCGCACCTGCGGCGAACCGAGCAGACCGCGGCGGCGATCCTCGAGCGCCACCCGCTGGAGCCGGCGGTCGCCGAGGACATCGGCGAGATCTACCTCGGCGAGTGGGAGGGCCACGGAATCCACTCGCGGGGCGAACGCGGCGACCCCGAGCTGGCCCGCGTCTTCGCCGAGCAGCGCTGGGACCTGGTCCCGGGCGCCGAGCCGGCCGACGAGTGGGAGCTGCGGGTGCGGCGCGGGATCGAGGCGGCGGCCGACGCCGGCGCCGACGGCCAGATCGTCGTCGCGGTCACCCACGCGGCGGTGATCGCCGAGTTCTGCCGCCAGGTGACCGGCAGCGAGCCCTTCGCCTTCCTGCTCAACTCCAACGGCTCGCTGACCCGGCTGATGCGGATGGAGGGCGGCAACTGGAAACTGCTCTCGTTCAACGACACCGAGCACATCCACGCCTACCGGGAGCGCACCGGCGCCGCGAGTTAGCTGGGGTTGCGAAGGGGCTGCCATCGGCTCGGCCTAGTGATACACGGGAATCGCGCTGGCTCCGGAAGCGGCGCCCGCGCAAGGCTGTGGTTACCCCAACGGCGATACCGATTTCGCCAGCCGCGCCAGGCCCGAAGGGCCAGGATCGAAACAACCGATCAGCGGATGGAGGAGAGAAATGAGTGACGGAAACGGCCGGGTCGCCGGCAAGGTCGCGGTGATCACCGGAGCGAGCAGCGGCATCGGCCGCGCCAGCTTCGAGCTGTTTGGACGCGAGGGCGCCAAGGTCGTCGCCACCGCGCGCACCGAGTCGAAGCTGCAGGAAGGTCTCGACGCCGTCAAGGCGGCGGGCGGCGAGGCGATCATCGTCCCGGCCGACCTCGAGGACGACGCCACCCCGGACAGGGTGATCCAGGCGGCGCTCGACGAGTACGGCCAGATCGACATCCTCGTCTGCAACGCCGGGGTCGGCTGGAAGTACGGCGAAGAAAACCCGGGGACGATGGCCGGCGTGCACGAGGCCAACGTCGAAAACTGGCGCGACGTGATCGGCGGCGTCGACCTCGAGGGCTACTTCACGATGATCCACGCGGCGCTGCCCCACATGCTGGAGCGCGAAAAGGGCGCGATCGTCAGCGTGGCCTCGATGGCCGGACTGACCGGGCTCTACGACGCCCACGCCTACACCGCGGCCAAGGGCGCGATCATCAACCTGACCCGCTCGATGGGCATCACCTACGCGAAACAGGGCGTGCGCGCCAACTGCATCTGCCCTGGGTTCATCGACACGCCGATGATCGAACCGGCGATCGATGCGTTCAAGGACGAGGCGACGAGGTACGTGATGGTCCCGATGGGCCGCGCCGGCACCCCGGAGGAGATGGCCTACGCGATCCTCTACCTCGGCTCCGACGAGTCCAGCTACTGCACCGGCACGGCGCTGTTGGCTGACGGCGGCTCCACCTCGCGCTCCTTTCCGATGGCCTGAGCCGGACGGGATAGGGTCGGTCGATGAACTCGGTCGCGTTCGACGAACTGAAGCTCGGCGACGCCGCGGAATCCCGCAAGACGATCTCCGAGAGCGACGTCTACCTGTTCGCCGGCGTCACCGGGGACTTCAACCCCCTGCACGTCGACGCCGAGTACGCGAAGGGGACCCCGTTCGGGGCGCGGGTCGCCCACGGCCCACTCACCCTCTCGCTCTGTGCCGGGCTGCTCGGGACCGAGCTGCCGGGCCTGGGAACGATCGCGATCTCCAACTACGTCGAGTACAAGGCGCCGGTCTATTTCGGCGACACGATCGCCGTCCGGGTCGAGGTCGCCGAGCTCGACGAGGAGCGCGGCCGCGCGACGATGGCGATCACCTGGACCAACCAGGACGCCACCGTCGTCGCCACCGGCTCGATGGTCGTCAAACCCCCGCGCGAGCGCGTCACCCTCTAGGTCCGGCTGGATCGCCTGCCGTGGGTTGTCCCCCGTATACGGTGGAGAACCCACGGTGCGCTAACGGTCGCGGCCCAAGGTGAGGTTCGAGAGACCGATGCCGCCGTCGACGGGGATGCTCGCGCCGGTCAGGTAGCTCGCGGTGTCGGAGCAGAGGAAGGCGATGACGGAGGCGATCTCCCCGACGGTCGCGAAGCGGCCGGCGGGGATCGCCGCGAGGGCGCGCTCGCGGACTTCGGCCGGCATCGCCGCGACCTTCTCGGTCTCGACCATGCCGGGGAGGACGGCGTTGACGGTGACGCCGTCGGCCGCCAGCTCCAGGGCCAGGGTGCGGACGAGGCCGAGCAGCCCGGCCTTGCTGGCCGCGTAAGCGGCCTGTCCGGCGAGCCCGTCGGTGGCGGCGGTCGAGGAGACCGTGACGATCCGGCCCTGGCCACGCTCCCGCATTCCGGCGATCGCCGGCTGCAGGGAGAGAAACGCGCCGGTCAGGTTGACCTCGACTTCGTTGCGCCAGCCCTCCTCGCTCAGCGTCTCGGCCGGCGCAATCCGGTCGACGATCGCGGCGTTGGCGACCACGGCCCCGACCGGTCCGAGTTCCGCCTCGGACCGCGCATGTGCCTCGCGACCGGCCTCCGCGTCTCTCACGTCCCAGGAGAGGGGGATCGTCTCTCCCCCACTTTTTCGGATCAGATCTGCGGTGACCTCCGCGCCTGCCAGATCGCAGGCCGCGACTTTCCAGCTCTGGGCCGCGAGCTCCAGGGCGATCGCCCTGCCGATCCCACCACCGGCGCCGGTGACCAGCGCGGTCGCAGCACCTCCTACCTGCCGAACGGAGGTGATGCGACCGCGCTGGTCCGCATCCCCCCCGCTCACTTCAGCTCCGCCCGCTCCATCCCATACCGCCGCCAGTACTCGTCCGGAATGTCCTCGGGGCGCTTGTACCAGTACCAGAGGCAGGGATCGTGGTCGAAGTCGTCGGGCGGCTTCGAGGGATAGAGCGGCAGCCCGTACCACTTGATCGGCAGCAGCTCGTTCATGAAGGCGCAGTGGGTGCAGTAGAGCGGGAAGCCCTCGCGGCCGTAGGACCAGTCGTGCGCGGCTTCGGTGACGCCGTAGGCGTCCTCGCCCTCGTAGGCGCCGTTGCGCCAGAGCCGCTGCCCGGACCCGCAGGGGTTCATCGCGAAGGTGAACTTCTGCTCGTCCTCGCTGATCGTGAAGGCGCCCGGGCTGGGGCCGGTGGCGCTGCCCGAGTGGGCGCGCCAGCTCGCGGCCAGCGCCTCGACCACCTCGCGGCGGTCGCGGTCGAGGACCTTGCCGGCGTCGCGCTTCCAGCCGCGCCGCAGTGCCACCTCCCAGCACTCCCCCACGCCCTCGTCCCCCAGCTTCTGCTGGATGAAGTCGACCAGGCCCAGCATCGACTCGGCCATCACGTCGTGCAGGAAGCGCCACTCGTACTTCATCCCCTCGCAGAGCTCGAGCGCCAGCTCCGTGTCCCCGGCTTTGATCGCCTCGATCGCACGGTCCATCGTCGGCCGCGACATCTGCGCCAGCTCGTCCTCGCTGAACCAGCGCTCAGCCGGCATCGACGCTCGCCTCGAAATGCTCTTTGAGCTTGAACTTCTGCACCTTGCCCGAGGGGGTGAGCGGGAACTCCTCCAGCACCCGCAGGTGGGCGGGGATCTTGTAGCGGGCGACGCGGCCGGTCATCTGCTCGCGCAGCTGCTCGTGGCTGAGCTCGGCGTGCCCCTCGGCGAGCCGCACGAAGGCGGCGCAGACCTCGCCGTAGCGCTCGTCGGGCACGCCGATCACCGCCGCGTCGGCGACCGCCTCGAGTTCGCGGATCGCGTTCTCGATCTCCGCCGGGTAGATGTTCTCGCCGCCGCGGATGATCATCTCCTTGGCCCGCCCGGTGATCGAGACGTAGCCGTTGGCGTCCATCGTCGCCAGGTCGCCGGAGCGCAGGAAGCCGTCGGCGCCGATCGCCGCCGCGCTCGCCTCCGGGTCGTCCCAGTAGCCGGCCATCACCATCGCGCTGCGGGTCCGCAGCTCCCCCTCGACCCCGATCGGCATCGGCTCGGTTCCGCCCGGCTCGACCACGTCGACCTCGAGGTGGGGCAGCGGCGGGCCGACCGTCGTCGTCTGCAGCTCGACCGAGTCGTCGGGCAGGGTCGCGCAGATCACCGGCGAGGCCTCGGTCATCCCGTAGGTGTTGTTGATCCCGACCCCGTAGCGGTCGATCCAGCGCCGCATCACTTCCGGCGGGACCGGCGAGCCGCCGGTGACGACGATCTCCAGCGAGCCGAGGCCGCGGCCGCTCTTCGCCACCTCCTCTTCGAGCCCGATCATCATCGTCGGGACCAGCGAGACCGAGGTGCAGCCCTCCTGCTCGATCGTCCGCGCGATCCGCGCCGCGTCGAAGCTGACCGCCGGCATCTGGGCGGAGCCGGTGGCGACACTGCCGAGCGTCGACATCACGCAGCCGCCGCAGTGGAAGTAGGGCATCGGGTTGGAGTGGCGGCCGTGCTGGCGCAGGCTCGCGCGGTGGGCGAAGAGGCGGGCGTCGTTGACGATCCCGTAGTGCGAGAGCTCGGCCCCCTTGGGGAAGCCGGTGGTCCCGGAGGTGAACTGGATCTGCGAGGTGTCGGCCGGGCGGACCGCGGCGGCGCGCCGCTCCAGCTTGCTCTCGTCGACCGCGTCGCCGCCGGCCAGCCACTCCTCCCAGGAGGGCGCCCCGTCCGCGGCGCCGCCGATCGGGACCAGCAGCCGCACGTGGTCGAGGTCGGCGCTGGCGGCCGTCGTCATCTCCCAGAGGCTGGCGCCGCGGTTCTCGGGGAGCACGAAGCAGGCCGAGGCACCCGACTGGGCGAGCACGAACTCGACCTCGCTCTGGCGGTAGAGCGGGTTCATCGGGACGACCACGGCGCCGGTGTAGGCGGCGCCGAACTGCAGCTCCAGCCACTCCGGGATGTTGGTCGCCCAGATCCCGAAGCGCTCGCCCGGTTCGATCCCGGAGGCGATCAGCGCCCGGCCGACCCGGCGGGCCCGCTGGCGCAGCTCGGCGAAGCTCCAGCGGGCGGCGATGCCGAGATCCTCGTAGGCGGAGAAGACGATCGCCTCGCGGTCGGGCCATTTCTGGACCGCCTCGTCGAGCAGTCCGCCGACGGTCAGCTCGCGCAGCGGCGGCTCCTCCCCCGCGGCGGGGACCCAGCGTGAGATGCCGGGCTCGGCCAGCGGCACTAAGGCTCCAGGCTCAGCTCGTGGAACGGCGCCGCGCCCGGGTAGGCGGTTTCGGTCGCCAGCCGCACCCCGCAGCCGGGGCAGCAGAAGTCGCGCCAGACGACCTCGTCGTCGACGAACCGGCTCGGGTCCGGGGCGCCCGGCTTGATCGACTGCAGCGGCCGCTCGCGCATCGCCATCTTCTCCTTGGCGTTGGCGGCCAGCGGGCCGAGGTCGGTGGCGCAGTTGTGGCAGCGCAGCACCCCGCTCTCGCGGTCGACCAGGTAGACGTCGCCGATCGTCTCGGCTCCGTCCGGCACCTCGACCCGCGGCGCCAGCTCGTCGCGCTCGGCGCCGCAATCGTGCAGTCGTTCCAGCAGCTTGCGCTCGCGGTACTTCTCGGTCCTCTCGCGGTCGACCCTGCGCTCGTCGTCGAACCTGACCCCGTAGAAGTGGTCGACCCCCTCCGGGCTGACCGCGCCGGAGGCGAGGTCGGCGGCGACCTCCTCCGGGTCGCGGGTCAGCGGGTCGCCGTAGCCGCTCGGGGCGAGCCAGTTCCAGTAGAGGACGTCGTCGTCGGTGACCGCGAAGCCGTCGCCCTTGCCGTCGACGTCCATCTCGTTCCCCTCGAGCGCGTCGAGGTCCTGCGGCAGCTCGCCGGCGGCGAAGCGCGCCCGCAGGTCGGAGCCCTGGATCACCCGCGTCTCCATCGTCGAGCCCGGGTCGCCGCCGAGCAGGCCCGGCGTCTTCGGCACCCCCTCGTTGCAGTAGAGGCCGAGGAAGGACTCGCCCTTGTGCGGGACGTAGGCGATCTCGCCGCCGTTGCCGGCGCGGCGGCGGCCGGCGCCGCCGGAGTCGGGATGCTCGCGGCGGAACAGGTAGAGGATCGGCCAGTCGGCCTCGTAGGCCTCGACGTTGGGGCCGCGGCCCTCGGGGATCCAGAAGTGGCCGTTGGCGAATTCGCCGTCGCGGCCGAAGCTGGCGGAGCCGCCGCCGAGCATGTTGTCGCCCATCCCGCCGACGTAGTAGTCGCCGCGCTGGTTGTCGCCGGCGACGAAGTGGCAGGGCCACTGGGCGCCGTCGGGGGTGACCGCGTTGGCCCGCATCCGCGGGTCGCTGGAGGCCAGCATCATCTTCGAGATCAGCGCGTTGCCGAGCGAGATCGCGGTCTCGGTCGCGTAGACGCCGGCCGGGCTGACCGCCGCCCCCCAGTCGGGCGCGGTGATCGTCCCCGGTTCGGGGTCGAACTTGCAGAGCCGGGCGGCGCCGCCGATGCAGCCCATCTGCCCGGGCAGCATGAGGACGTTGATCGAGCCGAGGATCGCCCCGCGCCAGGCGGCGAAGCCGACGTTGATCGCGCCGACCTGGTCGTGGGTGCCGACGTTGTCCCAGATCAGCTGGTTGCCCTGCTTGCGGACGGTGGTCTGGACCGGGTAGGTGCCGCGGTCGCCGCTGCGGCTGACCTCCTGGATCAGGCGGTCGGAGTAGACGCCGTCGGGGATCGTCTCCAGCGCCTGTTCCATGGCGCGCTGGCTGGCGTCGAGCGCCCGCCGCATCACCCCCTTGACGACCGCCTTGCCGTACTTCTCGACCAGGCCGAGGATGCGGCCGCGGGCGGCGTTGTTGCCGGCGATCGTCGCCCGCAGGTCGAGCGAGAGGTTCTCCGGGGTGCGCGAGCAGCGCCGGTAGAGCGCCTCCATGTCGGGGACGATCTGGTTCCCCTCCACGATCTTGAAGGGCGGGAAGCTGGGCGGGTCCCAGAAGGCGTCCTCGGCGTTCGGGCAGAAGGAGCCGGGGACGGTGCCGCCGATGTCGTTCTGGTGGGAGATGTTGGCGACCCAGCAGAAGACCTCGCCGTCGATGAA
>JAWVEZ010000143.1:0-6322 GCA_033856455.1 Solirubrobacterales bacterium
TGCCCCCCTACAGGTGGCAAATGGCGACCACCCAGCTGTGCGAGGCCGAGCAGGAGGAAGGCGAGGATGGTGGCGATGATTTCGCCGCCGGTGGCGAGCGCGTGGACGACGTCGCCGGGGTCTTCGACGAGCGTGCAGCTCGGTTCGATCCCTTCCGGGCAGCTGAGCGGGGCGGCGCCGGCGACCGTCGCGAAGGCGCCGGCGCAGAGCAGCGCCAGCAGGCCACGGCGAAGCGCCGCGTCGATCGCTCCGGGTGGTCGCCGTTTCGTACCCATACGGGAGGAAGTGGCGACCACCCGGAGGAGCAGAACCGCGAAGGCGCTGATCGCCAGGCCGGAGAGGATCGCCAGCAGCTGGAAGCGCCAGCCGGTCGCCTCGGTCCGGGTCGCCAGGTCGCTGATCCAGGAGCGCGGGGTGTCCGTACGTTCGGACAGCCACCATTCGAGCAGCCAGTAGTTGCAGAGCAGCGCCGCGCCGAAACCGGCGAGCGCGGTGGACCGATGGCGGACCCGCATGGCCGCCCAGACTAAAAGGAGCGGGCGCGCTGAGGCAGAATCCCGCCGCATGAGCGCGAAAGGTCAGGAGGGGGGCAACCTCGACGCGATCCTGACCACGGCCGAGCACGATCGCCAGCGGCTCAACTCGAACGCGCTCGGCCCTTTCAGCCTCACCCTGCTCGGGATCGCCAGCGTCGTCGGCGCCGGCATCTTCGCGGTCACCGGCATCGCCGCCGCCGAGCACGCCGGGCCGGCGGTGGTGATCTCCTTCGTCCTCGCCGGGATCGTCGCCGGCCTCACCGCGCTCTGCTACGCCGAGCTCGCCTCGATGATCCCGGCCGCCGGCAGCACCTACTCCTACGCCCTCGCCGCCTTCGGCTCCTTCATCGGCTGGTTCATCGGCTGGGACCTGCTGCTCGAGTACCTGTTCGCCGCCTCGACCGTCGCCGTCAGCTGGTCCTCCTACTTCGTCGACCTGCTCGGCTCGGTCGGGATCCACTTTCCCCACGACCTCGCCAACCCGCCCTTCGGCGAGGACCCGGGGATCGTCAACCTGCCGGCGCTGGGGGTCATGCTGCTCACCTCCGCCGCGCTCTGGATCGGGACCCGCGAGTCGGCGATCGCCAACAACACGATGGTCCTGCTCAAGCTCTCGATCCTCGCCCTGCTGGTCGCGGTCGGCGCCTTCTACGTGATCTCCTCCAACTACGAGCCGTTCGTCCCCGCCTCCGGCGGCGGCTTCGGGGACTTCGGCTGGAGCGGCATCCTGCGCGGCGCCGGCGTCGTCTTCTTCGCCTACATCGGCTTCGACGCGGTCGCCACCGCCGCCGCCGAGGCGCGCAACCCGAAACGCACGGTCCCGATCGGCCTGCTCGGCACGGTGATCATCGCCACCGCGATCTACGTCGCCGTCGGCGCGGTCCTGGTCGGCATGGTCAACTACCGCGAGCTCGGGGTCGGCGACCCGATCTCGGTGGCGCTCGAAGCCGGCGGCCGCGACCTCGACTGGCTGCTGAAGCTGACCGACGTCGCCGCCGTCGTCGGCCTCGCCTCGACCGTGCTCGTCACCCTCTACGGCCAGACCCGGATCTTCATGCGGATGTCCGAGGACGGGATGCTGCCGCCCGCCTTCGGCCGGGTCAGCGAGCAGACCAGGACGCCGGTCTTCGCGATCGTCCTCAGCGCGGTCGTCGGCGGCGTCGTCGCCGGCCTGGTCCCGCTCTCGATCCTCGGCGAACTGATCTCGATCGGCACCCTGCTCGCCTTCATCATCGTCTCCTTCGGGGTCCTGCGCCTGCGCCGCACCCACCCCGAGCTGGACCGGCCCTTCCGCGTCCCGGCGCTGCCGCTGGTCGCCGGCACCGCGATCGTCGCCTCGATCGCGCTGATGGCGACCCTGCCCGGGGACACCTGGATCCGGCTCGCGGTCTGGACCGCGGCCGGCCTGACGATCTACTTCTTCTACGCCCGCCAGCACAGCGGCGAGAAGCTGGCGGCGGTGCTGGCCGGCGGGCGCCCGGCCACCGAGGGAGAGGAGGGGGCGTGAGCTTCCACCCGCTGCAGCGCGCCTCCCGCAACGTCAACCTGCCGGCGCTCCACCTCGCCTTCTTCGTCACCGCGATCGTCACCGAGCTCTGCATCCGCACCCAGCTCTGGCTGACCAACTACCCGCAGCTCGGCGGCCACGGCCTGCACATCGCCCACCTGCTCTGGGGCGGCCTCTTCATGGTCGTCGCGCTGGCGATCCTGCTCAGCTTCCTCGGCCGCGGCGCCCGCCAGGCGGCGGCGATCGTCGCCGGCGTCGGCTTCGGCTTCTTCATCGACGAGCTCGGCAAGTTCATCACCGCCGACAACAACTACTTCTTCAAACCGGCGGCGGGAATCATCTACCTGATCTTCATCGCCCTCTACCTCGGTTCGCGCGCCTTCCAGCAGCACCGCGGCCTGAACGAGGCCGAGCGGGTGCGGAACGCGGTCGAGCTGATCGGCGAGGCGACCCAGGGAACGTGCAAGGTCGAGTATCGCGACCAGGCGCTGGCCCTGCTCGCGGAAGTACCGGCGACCCACCCGCTGCGCGACCCGCTGGTCGCGCTCGCCGAGGGGATCGACACCGCGCCGAACCCGAACCCGCCCTGGTACCGGCGCTTCGCCGACGGCGTCGCCGCCCGCTACCAGCGCTGGTCCGAGCAGCCCTGGTTCCACGGCGCCGTGATCGGCGTCTTCGCCCTCTGGGTGTTCGCCTCGATCCTGGCGATCGTCGGCCTGATCTTCTCCGCCGGCTTCGCCGGCGACGCCGCCCGGGTCGGCTTCGAGGAGGACTCGGTCGGCCATCTCAACTTCGTCAACTGGGCGACCCTCGTCTCGACCGCGGTCTCGACCGCCTTCGTGATCGTCGGCCTGACCCGGCTCGTCCGCGGCGACCGCTCGGCCGCCTATCTCTGGCTGACCCGGGCGCTGCTCGTCTCGATCTTCGTCACCCGCGTCTTCGTCTTCGTCGAGTCCCAGTTCGGCGGAGTCTTCGGGATCGGCGTCGACGTCCTGCTGCTGATCTCGGTGCGGCTGATGGCTAGGCAGGAGGGGCGTCGCCAGCCGGCGCTACCGGCTCCGCCGCCGTCTCCGCCTCGACCCGCTGGCGCAGCGGCGCCTCCAGCACCCGGCTGAGCACCGGCACGTCGAGGAAGCCCTCGACGCTGGCGTAGAGCATCGCCACCCGCGGCAGGTCGGAGACGTCGTCGATCACGATCGAGCGCGGCACCCACTCGGGGTCGAACTTCTGGTTGAAGTCCCGCAGGCTCTGGATCTGGAAGAAGGGGTTGAGGCCCTTCGCCATCAGCCGCTGCACTTTGCCGGTCAGGCCCGCGCCTTCGGCGCTGTCGAGCAGCCGGCCCCAGGCGGCGAAGTTGAGCGAGAGCCGCTGGAAGCCGCGCGAGCCGAGCGCCAGCGCCGCCTCGGCGATCAGGTACTCGGTCATCCCGTTGGCGGAGTCGGGCCGGCGCCGCATCAGGTCCAGCGAGTAGCCGGGTTCGGAGCCGTAGACCGGGACGAAGCGCAGGAAGCCGGCGACCCGGCCGCTCCGCTGTTTGGCGATCGCGATCACGAAGTCGGGGTTGGTGCCCCCGACTTCCTCGCCGAGCTCCATCGTGAAGCCGCGCTCGGGCGAGCCGTCGCGCCACTCGGCGCTGATCTCGTTCAGCTCGTCGATCAGCTCCTGGCTCGCCTCGGTCTCGGCGATCAGCTCGAAGTCGTGGTCCTTGGCGACGTGCTTGACCGCGGTCCGCGCCGCCTTCATCTCAGCGCCCTCGAGCGTGAACTTGTCGGGGTGGACGATCGCCTCGTCGCCGAGGTAGATCGGGTGCATGCCGCGCTCCTTGTAGAGGTCGGCGTCGGCCTCGCGGACCGCGAAGAAGGCGACCCGCCAGCCGCGCTTGGCGCAGAAGGCGAGGAACTCGTCGAGCGTGCGGGCGGTGTCCTGCGGCGGCCCGATCGGGTCGGCGGCGACCATCGCCGTCCCACGCACGTAGAGGTAGGCGATCAGCGAGCGCCCGTCGCTGGAGAAGAAGTAGCTCTTGTCGCGGCGCAGGGCGAAGTAGTCGAGCGTGTCGTCGCCCCAGCGACGGACGATCTCCTCGGCTTTGCGGCGGCGCTCGGCGCTCGGCGGCTCGGCCTGGACGAAGGTGCGCAGCAGCAGGTAGAGGAAGGTCAGCAGCCCGATCACGCCGAGCATGATCAGGGTGATTTCGAAGAAGTCGCCGAAGACCTCGCGCCCGTAGGCGTAGGGGCCGTCGAGCCCGACCATCCCCTTGTAGGCGGTTTCGACGTTGCCCCAGAAGGTGAGGTCCGGGGTGACGTGCTCGCGCTCGGCGAACAGGGTGATCGTGGTGAAGGCGAAGACGCCGAGCAGGTAGATCGGCACGAACAGCGCCGCCTGCAGCAGCGAGCCGGGGTCGCCGTGGGCGCGGAAGTCCTGGCGGAACCAGATCAGCGCGCCCAGCATGGCGGCCGAGAGCAACACCGAGATCGGGTCGGGGCCGTGGATCAGATGGACGACCGCGGCGGCGGCGAAGAGGATCACGGCGATCGCCCAGGCGCGGCGCTTGCCGCGGCTGAGGCCGCGGGCGACGGCGAGGATCCCGAGCCCGATCGCCACCGATGCGATCAACCCGGCCGAGCGCCCGCCGCCCTCGATGAAGCTGAAGTGGCCGATGTCGAAGCGGATCGAGGTCGCGGTCGGCAGCAGCGACAGAATCGCGACCAGCACGCTCAGCCAGGCGAGGGGGCGCAGCGAACGACGGCGGTTTAGCGTGGACGCCGTCGGCACCTCCCCTGAAATCGCGCTATCGCGCAGAGTGATTTCAGGGGAGTCACCGGCCTCGTCCCCACCAGCCTCCTCCGGGGCTGCGAAGTCGGTGGCGGAGGGGGCGCCGGCGGAAGCTGCCGCCGCGCCGTCGTCTTCAGCTGAAGAGCCCTCGGGACGGAGGGTGGGGAAGAGGATCACGTCGCGGATCGCTTCGGCGCCGGAGATCAGCATCACCAGCCGGTCCATCCCGATCCCGAGCCCGCCGGTCGGTGGCAGCCCGTACTCGAGCGCCTTCACGTAGTCGTCGTCGACCGGTTCGCCCTCCTCGTCGCCGCCCGCCTGCAGGTTGGCCTCGGTCTGGAAGCGCTCGGCCTGGTCGACCGGGTCGTTGAGCTCGCTGTAGGCGTTGGCGAGCTCACGGCCGGCGACGACAAGCTCGAAGCGCTCGGTCAGTTCGGGGTCGTCGCGGTGGGCGCGGGCCAGCGGCGAGACTTCGCGCGGGTGGTCCATCACGAAGGTCGGCTCGATCAGCTTCGACTCGGAGCTGTCGTCGTAGACCTCGCTCATGATTTTCCCCGAGCCCCAGACGTCGAGGTAATCGACGCCGCGTTCGTCGGCGATCTTCCGCGCGTCGGCGACCGGCATCGAGGGATGCATCTCGACCCCGGCGTTCTCCTTGATCAGCTCGGCCATCGTCGCCCGCCGCCAGGGCGGTTTCAGGTCGACGTCCTGGCCGTTGATCTGGACCACCGTGGTCCCGATCGCCTCCTCGCAGGCGGTGGCGATGATCGACTCGGTGAGGTCCATCATGTCGTGGTAGTCGCCGAACGCCTGGTAGGCCTCGAGCAGGGTGAACTCGGGATTGTGGCGGGTGTCGAGCCCCTCGTTGCGGAAGACGCGGCCGATCTCGAAGACCCGGTTCATGCCGCCGACGATCAGCCGCTTCAGCGGCAGCTCGAGCGCGATCCGCAGGGTCATGTCGATGTTCAGCGCGTTGTGGTGGGTGATGAACGGCTTCGCCGCGGCGCCGCCGGCCTGGCCGAGCAGGACCGGGGTCTCGACCTCGCTGAATCCCCGTTCCGTCAGCACCCGGCGGGTGGTCGCGATCACCGAGGAGCGGATCCGGAAGACGCGTCGGGAGTCCTCGTCGAGGGTGAGGTCGAGGTAACGCTGGCGATAGCGGGTCTCCGGGTCGGCGATCCCGTGGCGAACGTCGGGCAGCGCCCGCAGGCTT
Organism: Solirubrobacterales bacterium; assembly: GCA_033856455.1. Lineage (GTDB taxonomy): Bacteria > Actinomycetota > Thermoleophilia > Solirubrobacterales > 70-9 > VAYN01. The sequence continues at coordinate 6,029 of JAWVEZ010000143.1, forward strand.
TTCGAGAGCAGCTCGAACTTGGCGACGCGGACGCTCAGCTCGCCATGGTTCGAGGCGATCACCTCGCCCTCGACCCCGACCCAGTCGCCGAGGTCGAGCTCGGAGAACACCTGCAGCTCGTCGGCGCCGACCGCGTCGCGGGTCGCCATCAGCTGGATCTGGCCCGTCTCGTCCCGCAGGTCGGCGAAGTCGAGTCCTCCGTGGCGGCGCTCGGCCAAGACCCGGCCGGCGATGCGGACGACCTTGCCGGTTTCGCCGCCGGCCTCGAGATCGCCGAACGCGGTGCGTATCTCG
>JAWVEZ010000144.1:0-2520 GCA_033856455.1 Solirubrobacterales bacterium
CGCATCGCCGCGCTGCCCGGCTGGCTCGATCACTACAACTTCAGGAGACGACACGGCTCCCTTGGTCACAGGCCGCCCGCGGCTCGGCTCGCCGAGTTGGAACAACGTGGTGAGTAGCTACAGCTAGGCGGCGACCGGAAGCTCGCGCTTGGCGCGGGCGCGCTTGCGCTTGGCCGGCTCGACCAGCTCCTTGAGGAAGCGGCCGGTGTAGGAGCCGGCGACCGCCGCCACCTCCTCGGGGGTGCCGGTGGCGACGATCTCGCCGCCGCCTTCACCGCCCTCGGGACCGAGGTCGATCAGCCAGTCGGCGGTCTTGATCACGTCGAGGTTGTGCTCGATCACGACCACGCTGTTGCCGGCGTCGACCAGGCGGCCGAGCACTTCGAGCAGGCGGGCGACGTCGGCGAAGTGGAGGCCGGTGGTCGGCTCGTCGAGGATGTAGAGGGTGTCGCCGGTGGCGACTTTCGAGAGCTCGGTGGCGAGCTTGATCCGCTGCGCCTCGCCGCCCGAGAGGGTCGTCGCCGGCTGGCCGAGGCGGATGTAGTCGAGCCCGACGTCGTGCAGGGTCCGCAGGCGGCGGTGGATCTTCGGCACGTTCTCGAAGAACTCGACCGCCTCCTCGACCGACATCTCCAGCACGTCGGAGATGTTCTTGCCCTTGAAGCGGACCTCGAGCGTCTCGCGGTTGTAGCGTTTCCCGTGGCACTGCTCGCAGGGGACGTAGACATCGGGCAGGAAGTGCATCTCGATCTTGATCTGGCCGTCGCCTTTGCAGACCTCGCAGCGGCCGCCCTTGACGTTGAAGCTGAAGCGGCCGGGCTTGTAGCCGCGGGCGCGCGACTCCTGGGTCTGGGTGAAGAGCTGGCGGATGTGGTCGAAGATGCCGGTGTAGGTAGCCGGATTGGAGCGCGGCGTGCGGCCGATCGGCGACTGGTCGATGTTGATGATCTTGTCGATCTGCGCGAGGCCGTCGATCCCGTCGTGGGCGCCGGGACGCAGCTTCGCCTGGTGCAGGCGGTTGGCGACCGCGTGGTGGAGCGTCTCGTTGACCAGGGTCGACTTGCCCGAGCCGGAGACGCCGGTGACGCAGCAGAAGACGCCGAGCGGGACAGCGACGTCGACGTCCTTGAGGTTGTGTTCGCGGGCGCCGCGGACGAGCAGCGCGCCTTTCGGGTCGCGTCGCTGCTCGGGGACCGGGATCGAGCGCTTGCCGGAGAGGTACTGGCCGGTCAGCGAAGCCGGATTCTTCGCGACTTCCTTCGGCGTGCCGGCGGCGATCACGTGGCCGCCGTGTTCGCCCGCCCCGGGGCCGAGGTCGACCAGGTGGTCGGCGGCCATCATCGTGCCCTCGTCGTGCTCGACCACGATCACCGTGTTGCCGAGGTCGCGCAGCCGGTCCAGGGTCGCGATCAGCTTCTCGTTGTCGCGCTGGTGGAGGCCGATCGAGGGCTCGTCGAGCACGTACATCACCCCGACCAGGCTGGAACCGATCTGGGTCGCCAGCCGGATCCGCTGCGCCTCGCCGCCGGAGAGCGAGCGGGCCGAGCGGGAGAGCGAGAGGTAGCCGATCCCGACGTTCTCGAGGAAGGCGAGCCGTTCGGTGATCTCGCGGACGATCAGGCGGGCGATCGCGCGCTCGGTGTCGGTCAGCTCCAGGGCGTTGATCCACTCGCCGGCGGCACGGGCCGAGAGCGCGCTGTACTCGGCGATCGAGAGGCCGCCGACCTTGACCGCGAGGGTCTCGGGACGCAGGCGGGCGCCCTCGCAGACGGGGCAGGGCTGCTCGGCCATGTAGCTCTCGATCCGCTCGCGGCTGGCCTCCGAGTCGGTCTCTTCGTAACGGCGCTGGAGGTTGTTGACGATTCCCTCGAAGCGCACCTTGTAGGAGCGGCGGCGGCCGAAGCGGTTGGTGTAGGTGACCTGGTGCCGGGACTCGCCGGTGCCGTAGAGGAAGAGCTCCTTCTCGTCCTTGGTGAGCTGCGACCAGGGCACGTCGACGTCGACTCCGTACTCCTCGGCGACGCTGGCGATCAGCCGCTTCCAGTAGGCGGAGATGCCGCGGTTCCAGGGCTGCAGGGCGCCCTCGGCGAGCGAGAGGGTCGGGTCGGGGACGACCAGCTCGGGGTCGATCACCCGCTGGAAGCCGAGCCCGTGGCAGCGCTCGCAGGCGCCGTGGGGCGAGTTGAAGGAGAAGATCCGCGGCTCCAGCTCGGGGATCGAGGTGCCGCAGTTGAGGCAGGCGAACTGCTCGGAGAAAAGAAGCGTCTCGCCCGCTTGGGCGCCCTCGACGATCTCGACTTCGATCAGCCCGGCGGCGAGCCCGGCGGCGGCCTCGACCGACTCGGAGAGGCGGCGGCGCAGGTCGTTTTTCATCACCAGGCGGTCGACGACGACCGAGATGTCGTGTTTGAACTTCTTGTCGAGGACGATCTCCTCGTCGAGCCGGCGCAGCTCGCCGTTGACCTTGACCCGCGAGTAGCCCTCGAGCCGCATCTGCTCCATCAATTTCCCGTACTCGCC
>JAWVEZ010000145.1:0-64843 GCA_033856455.1 Solirubrobacterales bacterium
GTGGCACCGGGGTGTCGAGGGCGCCGAGGCGCCAGACGGGGGCGTCGAGGGCGAAGAAGGCGGACTCCTGGATGCGGGCGGCGATCTCGGCGCCGGGGCCGGCGGTGCGGACGGCCTCGTGGACGACGAGGGCACGGGCGGTCTTCTCGACCGAGGCGACGATCGTTTCCATGTCGAGCGGGACCAGGGTGCGGGGGTCGATCACCTCGAGGGAGATCCCGTCCTCGGCGAGCTGCTCGGCGGCTTCGAGGGCGCGGGGGACCATCAGACCGGTGGCCACGACCGTGAGGTCGTCGCCGGCCCGGCGCAGCGCCGCCTCGCCGAAGGGGACGAGGAAGTCGGGATCGTCGGGGACCGGGCCCTTCACCCGGTACATCCCCTTGTGCTCGAAGTAGAGCACCGGGTTGGGGTCGCGGATCGCGGTCTTGAGGAGGCCCTTGGCGTCGGCCGGGGTCGCCGGCAGCACGACTTTGAGGCCCGGGAAGTGCATGCCGAGCGCCTCCAGCGACTGCGAGTGTTCGGCCCCGACCCCGCCGAGCACCCCGGTCGGCAGGCGCAGGACCATCGGCACCGAGAGGTTGCCGCCGTGCATGTAGCGCCACTTGGCCATCTTGTGGAAGACCTCGTCGCCGGCGATCATCATGAAGTCGGCGAACTGGAGCTCGGCGATCGGGATCGTTCCCGTCAGCGCCGCCCCCACGGCTGCACCCACGATGAACGTCTCGTTCAGGGTGGTGTCGCGGACCCGGTCGGCGCCGAACTCGTCGTAGAGGCCGCGGGTGACGCCGAACACGCCGCCCATCCGGCCGACGTCCTGGCCCAGGGTCCAGACCCGCTCGTCGCGGCGCATCTCCTCGGCCAGCGCCGCGTTGATCGCCCGCGCGTAGCCGAGCTTCTCGCCGCTCTCCACCGTCACCGCGGTCACCGCGCTCACACCCACACCCCCTCGACCACCGTCTCCGCGTCGCCACCCGGCATCGCCAGCACCTCCTGCAGCGCCGCCTCGGCCTCCTCACGCGCCTCCGCGTCGAGGCGGTCGGCCTCCGCCGCCGGGACCCGCTCGCGGAGGATCTTCAGGGGGTCGCGCGGCACCTCGAGCCCGTCGACGATGTCCTCGCGGTAGGCCTGTTTGTCGCCCTCGAAGTGGCCGCGGACGCGCAGCGTCTTCGCCTCGATCAGGGTCGGCCCCTCCCCGGCCCGCGCCCGCGCGACTGCCTCGGCGGTCGCTTCGCGGACCGCGACCGCGTCCTGGCCGTCGACGATCACCCCGGGCACGCCGTAGCCGGCGGCGCGGTCGGCGATGTTCTCGGTCGGGCTCTGCTCGGCGATCGGGACCGAGATCGCCCAGCCGTTGTTCTCGCAGATCCAGACCAGCGGCAGCTTCCAGACCGAGGCGGTCAGCGCCGCCTCGTGCCAGGTGCCGCGGGCCGAGGAGCCGTCGCCGAAGAAGATCGCGACAACCTGGTCGGTGCCGAGCATCTGCGCCGAGACGCCGGCCCCGGCGCCGAGCACGAAGCTGGAGCCGACCGTACCGCCCTGGCCGAGCACCCCGCGCGCGGGGTCGACGAAGTGGACGGTGCCGCCGCCCTTGCCGCCGACGCTGCCGCCGCGCTTGCCGAACAGGTCGGCGAGCAGGGTGACCGGCGACATCCCCTTGGCGAGCGCGTAGCCGAGCCCCCGGTGGGCGTAGAAGAGGTAGTCGTCCTCGCGCAGCGCCGCGACCGCGCCGGCCTGCACGCCCTCCTGGCCGAGACCCGGATGCCAGAAGCCGCCGAAGCCCTCTTTCTCGATATAGCGGTTGAGCAGCAGCTCGAGCGCCCGGATGCGGGCGAGGTTGCGGTAGAGGGCGAGCAGCTCCCCCTCGTCCTCGGCTTTCGTCGGCGTGGCCAAAGTCGCGGCCTCCTCCTGTTTGTGACTGACCGCTCGGACGGTTAGTCTACCTCCCGATGGCCGCTTCGGAAGCGACTTCGCGAGCCGGTTTGGAGCTGACGACAGAGGCAGGCGTCGCACTCCTGCGGCTCGGCGACGAGAACGGGCCCGCGGTGCTCGACGAACCGACCGCGGCGGCGATCGCCGAGGCCGGCGCCGACCTCGAGCAGATCGCCGCCAACACGGGCGAGCAGAACCTCGACTACAACCGCCGCCTGCGCGACGCGACGGACGCGGTCGCGGCGCTGCCGGAGATCGACGAAGCCAATGCCCGCACCGAACGGCGGCTGGCCGAGCCGCTCGGCTCGGCCGACCGGGTCGAGGGCGCCCGCGCCTTCCTCGGGCGCCGCGAGCCCCGTTTCGAGGGCCGCTGAGATGGGCCTCCCCCGATCCGCCGAGCTCGGGCTCAGCGACGAGCAGCTGCTGCTGCGCCGCACCGTGCGCCAGTTCGCCCAGGAGAAGGTGGCGCCGCGGGCCCGGGCGCTCGACGCCGAGCAGGGCTTCCCGCGCGAGAGCTGGGAGGAAGCCGCCGGTCTCGGCCTGCTCGGGACCACGGTGGCGGAGGAGGACGGCGGCGCCGGGCTCGGCCTGACCGAGCTCTGCCTGATCGGCGAAGAGCTGGGCGCGGTCTGCATCTCGACCGCGGCGACCGTTCTCCACCAGGCCGACATGGTGGTCGGGCGAATTGCCCGCCACGGCGACGCCGGACAGAAGCAGCGCTGGCTGCCGGGCCTGATCGACGGCTCGCTGATCGGCTGCCTGGCGATGACCGAGGCCGAGGCCGGCTCCGACGTGATGAGCATGCGCACCCGGGCCGAGCGCCTCGACGGGGGCGGCTGGCGGCTCAACGGCACCAAGACCTTCATCACCAACGGTCCCGTCGCCGACCTGGCGCTGATCTACGCGCGCACCCCGGAAGCCGGCGAGCGCGCCCTCGGTCTTTTTGCCGTTCCCACCGAGGCGCCCGGCCTCAGTCGCGGCAAGAAGTTCTCGAAGATGGGCTGGCGCGGCTCCCCGACCGGCGAGCTGATGCTCGACGAGTGCGAGGTCGGCGCCGACGCCCTGCTCGGCGCTCCCGACGGCGGCCGCGCGATCCTGCTCAACGGGCTCGACAGCGAGCGGGTGCTGATGGCGGCCGAGTCGGTCGGCCTCGCCCAGGGCGCGCTCGAGGTGGCGCTCGCCTACGCCGGCCAGCGCCGCCAGTTCGGCAAGCCGATCGGCGAGTTCCAGCTGGTCGGCGCCAAGCTCGCCGATATGTTCGCCGAGACCGAGGCGGCGCGGGCCCTGACCCGCTCGCTCGCCGCCCGGATCGACGCCGGCGAATCCTCTGGCCTGCGCGCCCTCGCCTCCGCCTGCAAGCTGCTCGGCGGCGACCTCGCGATGCGGGTGACCAGCGAGGCGGTGCAGGTGCTCGGCGGCTACGGCTACATCGACGAGTTCCCGGTCGAGCGCTTCATGCGCGACGCCAAGCTGATGCAGATCGGCGGCGGCACCGCCGAGATCCAGCGCTACGTGATCGCCCGCGAGCTGCTCGCATGAAGGTCGCGGGCGCGAGAGCGGTGGTGACCGGCGGCGGCAGCGGGATCGGCGCCGCGATCGCCCGCGGGCTGGCCGCGAAGGGCGCCGCCGGGGTCGTCGTCGCCGACCTCGACGGCGAGGCGGCCGCCGCGGTCGCGGCGGAGATCGGCGGCATCGGCGTCGAGGTCGACGTCGGCCGCGAAACCGGGATCGCGAAGCTGGTCGACCGGGCCGAGGCGGAGCTCGGCGGCGTCGACCTCTTCTGCTCGAACGCCGGCGTCGCCGGCCCCTACGGCGGTCCCGAGGTCGGAGACCAGCTCTGGCAGCGGACCTGGGAGATCAACGTGATGTCCCATATATGGGCGGCGCGCCGGCTGCTGCCGGGGATGCTGGCGCGCGGCTCCGGCCACCTCAACTCGACCTCCTCGGCCGCCGGCCTGCTCGCCAACCCCGGCCTGATGACCTACTCGGTGACCAAGCACGCGGCGCTGGCGGTCGCCGAGTGGCTCGCGATCACCTACGGCGGCCCCGAGTCCGGGGTCGAGTTCTCCTGCTTCTGCCCGCAGGGGGTGGCGACGCCGATGCTCGAAACATGGCGCGAAGAGGACCCGAGCTCGCGCCTCGCCAGCGCCTCCGGCGACACCATCACCCCGGAAGAAGCGGCGGCGGCGCTGCTCGCCGGGATCGAGGACGGCCGCTTCCTGATCCTCTCCCACTCCGAGGTCCAGACCTACGCCCAGCGCAAAGCCGCCGACCCCGAGCGCTGGCTCGGCGGCATGCAGCGCTTCCAGGCGCAGATCGACCAGGCACGAGCCGAAGACCCGTGACCGTTTGTCTTCGGTCGCCCAGAGGGCGACCAAGGACAAGCGCTTCGGCGGTCAGGCCAGTTCGCCGGGCTTGGTGAAGATGATCTCGGGGACCGCGCAGGTCGGCGAGAGGCCGGCGAGGAAGCGGACCGCCCCGGCGACGTCCTCGACCCTGATCATCTGCTCGGCCGGCAGCTCGCCCTTCTTGTAGTCGGCGAGGTCGGTGTCGACGTAGGCGGGGCAGAGCGCGCAGGACTTGATCCCGTCGCCGTGCAGCTCGGACTCCATCGCCTGGGTGAAGCCGACGATGCCGTGCTTGGTCGCCGAGTAGACCGAGATGTCCCGGTGGCCGCGCTTGCCGGTGATCGAGGAGACGTTGACGACCAGCGCGTTGCCGTGCTCGGCCCCGGCCTCGCGCAGCAGCGGCAGCGCCTCGCGGTAGAAGAAGAAGACCGCTTTCAGGTTCAGCGCCAGCTGCAGGTCGATGTGCTTGGCCTGCAGGCGCTCGACCGGGGAGCCGATCCCCATCCCGGCGTTGTTGACGAGCACGTCGAGGCGCCCGAGCTCCTCGCGGTGGCGGGCGACGACGCCGACGACGCCCTGCTCGGTGCTGAGGTCGGCCGGCGCCTCGACCACCGTGCCGCCGAGCTCGCGCAGCTCCGCCGCCGCCGCCGCGAGCTTCTCCGGGCGCCGCGAGCTGATCGTCACGGCGTAGCCGTCCTCGACCAGCACCCGCGCGATCGCCAGGCCGATCCCGCTCGATCCGCCCGTCACCAGGGCTGCTTTCGCCGCCATCTCTCCCCCTTTTCCTGGGATTTCGTCAAACTAGCCGTACGGACGGTCAGTTTAGGCTGGCGGACTTGGGTACGAGCCGGTTCCGCCAGTCCCGTTGATAGAGATGCCCAATGCCTGAGACCAGCACCCCGCGCAAACGCGCCAGCCGCCGCGGCGAGATCGTCGAGAGCTTCACCCGGATGGTCGCCGAGAACGGCTACGACGCGGTCGCGATCCGCGACCTCGCCGAGGACCTGGGGATGAGCAAGGGCACCGTCCTGCACCACTTCGGCTCCAAGGACCGGCTGCTCGAGGAGGTCCACTCGACCTACATGCGCCGCCGCCTCGACGAGATCGCGCTGATCCTCGCCGAGCTCGACGGCCCGCAGCGGCGCCTCAAGGCGATGGTCTTCCAGAACCTGATCGCGATGCAGCAGGACGCCGACGCGACCCGCGCCTTCGCCCGCGAGATCGTCCGCTTCTCCCGCGAGGACCTGATGAACGACGTGCGGGCGATGCGCCGCGAGTACTTCGACACGCTGCGCGGGATCCTCGATGAAGGGATGGAGCAGGGCGCCTTCCGCCGCGCCGACACGACGATCGTCGCCCTGCAGCTGTTCGGGATGATGAACTGGACCTGGACCTGGTTCGACCCCGCCGGCGAGGTCAGCGTCGAGTCGATCGCCCGCACCTTCCTCGACACCGTCCTCCACGGCCTCGACTCCGGCGCCGAGCCGGCCACCGCGGGCGACGCCGAGCTGGTCGAGCTGGTGCGGTCGACGATCGCCAGCGTCGCCGAGCGCGAGGCCGCGGCCGCCGCCCCGGCCAAGGCTTAGAGATCCCTCCAAGCCCGGCCGCGGAAACGCCGGGGCGCGGCGCCGCCGCGACGTAGCCTGGGCTGCGGATGAGGGAACCGGCCAAGCTGTTGGGTGGAGGGTCGTTCTTCGAGGGGCCACGCTGGCGTGACGGCCTCTGGTGGGTCTCAGACTTCTACACCGACGGCGGCCGGATTCTTGCGGTCGACCCGGAGGGCGCGATCGAGCGGGTGGTTCCGCTCGAGCAACCCTCCGGGCTCGGCTGGCTCCCGAACGGCGACCTGCTCGCGGTCTCGATGAGCCGACACGAGCTCTGGCGGGTCCCCGGCGGGTCCGGGGACCCCGAGCTCTACGCCGACCTCTCCGAGCTCTCGCGCGGCGAGGCCAACGACCTCTGCGTCGACGCCGCGGGCCGCGCCTGGGTCGGCAGCTTCGGCTACGACCTCTACGCCGGCGAGGCGGCGCGCGGGGCGACGCTGATGCGGGTCGACCCCGACGGCTCGGTCCACGCCGCCGCCGAGGGCCTCCACTTCCCGAACTCGATCATGCTGCCGCCGCCCGGCGACACCCTGATCGTCGCCGAGACGATCGCCGCCCGGCTCACCGCCTTCGACCTCGGCGCCGACGGCCAGCTCTCCAACCGCCGCGTCTACGCCCAGATCGCACCCAGCCCGCCGCTGGCGGAGATCGACGCCGAATACACCAAGGTCGGCTACGGCCCCGACGGCTGCGCGCTCGACGACGAGGGCTGCGTCTGGGCCGGCAACTCGCTCGGCACCGAGATCGCCCGGATCGCCCCCGGCGGCGAGATCCTCGAGACCCTGGCCGCACCCGAGGAGGGCGCCGTCATCTACGCCGTCCAGCTCGGCGGCGCCGGCGGCCGCACCCTGCTGCTCTGCGTCGCCCCCGACTGGCGGCTGGGGATGGGCAACGGCGAGCCGCGCGCCGCGCTCTACACGGTCGAGGTCGAGGTCCCGCACCACGGCGGCCTCCCGTAGCACCGTGTCGACTTATGGCCCCTATAGGGCGCATAACTCGACAGCGCCGGGCTGGAACCTCTAAGAAGTGACGAAGCCGCCGTTGGGGCTGACCGTGTCGCCGACGAAGAAGGAGGCGTCGTCGGTGGCGAGGAAGGCGACGGCGGCGGCGACCTCCTCGGGGCGGCCGAGGCGGCCCTGCGGGGTCTGCATGACCACGGCGGCGACCAGCGGCTCGGTCAGGGAGCCGCTGACCAGCTGGGTGTCGACGAAGCCGGGGGCGATCGCGTTGACGCGCACGTTCTGCTGGATCAGCTCCTTGGCGACCGTGCGGGTGAAGGCGAGGATGCCGCCCTTCGCCGCCGAGTAGTGCGGGTGGCCGGTGCAGCCCTCGATCCCGCAGATCGAGGCGATGTTGACGATCGAGCCGGTTTCGCGGGCGGCCATCGAGCGGGCGGCGGCGCGGGTCCCGTAGAAGGTCCCGTCGAGGTGGACGGCGAGCATCCCCTGCCAGTCCTCGTCCTCCATCCGCACCAGCGAGTCGAGCGCGGTCTTCACCTCGCCGACCGCGGCCTCGGCGAGCTGCTGTTCGGCCCGCGGGTTGATCCGCTCGGAGACGGCGCCGCCGGCGATCCCGGCGTTGTTGACCCAGACGTCGACCGGTCCGAGCTGCCTCTCGACGCTGGCCAGGGCGGCGTCGACCGCGGCCGGGTCGGTCACGTCGCAGACCACCGGCAGGCCGTCGCCGGCCAGCTTCGCGGTCAGCTCGGCGGCGCTCTCGTCGACGTCGAGGACCGCGACCCGCGCCCCGTCGGCGGCCAGCCGGGCGCAGATCGCCTCGCCGATCCCCGAGCCGCCGCCGGTGACCGCGGCGACCTTGCCGGCGAGGTTCATCTGCCGAGCGCCGCGGCGAGCTCCGCGGAGCGTTCGATCACGGCCTCCTGGTGGGGCTGCAGGTCCATGTACTCCATGCCGCGGAAGGCGGCGATATAGGGATCCTCGACCGAGCTCTCGGAGCGCAGCAGGCCCTCGATCACCGCGGCGCCGCAGAACGGCACGTAGGAGGTCGAGTAGCCGCCCTCGTGGATCGCCACCAGCTTGCCGTCGCAGACCTCGTCGGCGACCGCCATCAGCACGTCGGTCATCTTCCGGTAGCCCTCGCTGGTCACGCACATCATCGCCAGCGGGTCCATCATCGAGGCGTCGACGCCGCAGGCGATGATCACCATCTGCGGCTTGAAGTTCTGAATCGCCGGAACGACGACCCGCTCGAGCGCGGCCACGTAGGCGCCGTCGCCGGAGCCCGGCGGCAGCGGCACGTTGATGTTAAACCCCTCCCCCGCGCCCTCGCCGCTGTGCTCGACCAGGCCCGATTCGGCCGGGTAGAGGCCCGCCTGGTGCAGCGAGATCGTCAGCACGTCGGGGTCGTCGTAGAAGGCGTGCTCGGTGCCGTTGCCGTGGTGGACGTCCCAGTCGACGACGACGACCCGCTCCAGCCCGTGCGCCTCGCGCATCTGTTCGACCGCGACGGCGATGTTGGCGAAGATGCAGAAGCCGCGGCCTTCGTCGCGCTCGGCGTGGTGACCGGGCGGACGGTTCAGCGAGTAGGCGTTGTCGAGCTCGCCGCTCCAGACCGCCTCGATCGTGGCGATGACGCCGCCGGCCGAGAGCGCGCAGATCTCGTAGCCGCCGGCTCCGAACGGGGCGAGTTCGCCGCCGTCGCCGCCGCCCGCCTCGCTTTCGGCCTTGATCCGCGCCACGTACTCGGGGGTGTGGGCGCGCAGCAGCTCCTCCTCGGTGGCGGCGCGGCCCTCGATCGGCGTCGTCCTGGCCAGCAGGCCGGTGACGTCGAGCAGGTTGCGCAGCCGTCGCTTGGTCGCCGCGTTCTCGCCGTGGACCTCGGGCTCGACCAGGCCGCCGGCGCTCATGTATGCGGAGCCCGTGCCGGTGTCGTGCCAGGCGTAGAGCTCGTTCCAGTGGAATCCAGTAGTCATCAGCCGACCGTAATCCGCGACCCCGGGCCGGTCGGCGGGCAATCGCGAACGCCCCTGTAGAACCTCCTAAGAGAGGCGCCTCAGCCCAAGCCGAGCGAGCGGCCGATCACGTCTTTCATGATCTCGTTCGTGCCCGCGTAGATCTTCGTCACCCGGGCGTCGGCCCAGGCGCGCCCGACCCGGTACTCGTCCATGTAGCCGTAGCCGCCGTGCAGCTGCAGGCAGGCGTCGAGCACCTTGTTCTGGATCTCCGCCGTCCACCACTTCGCCTTCGCCGCGTCGACCGCCGAGAGCTCGCCGCGCACGTGCGCCTCGACGCAGCGGTCGACGAAGGCCTGGGCGACGTCGACCTCGGTATTGAGCTCGGCGACGACGAAGCGGGTGTTCTGGAAGCGGCCGATCGGCTGCCCGAAGGCGTGGCGCTCCTTCACGTACTCGATCGTCTCCGCGAGCACACTGGCCGCGTTGGCGACGCTGCAGACGGCGACGCTGAGCCGCTCCTGCGGCAGCCGCTCCATCATGTACGCGAAGCCCCTGCCCTGCTCGCCGAGCAGTGCCTCGGCCGGCAGCCGCACGTCCTCGAAGAAGAGCTCGGCGGTGTCGGCCTCATGCTGGCCGATCTTCTCCAGCGGCGCACCGTTGCTGAAGCCCTCGGCGTCGCGATCGACGAGGAAGATGCTGACGTCCTTGCGGTCATCGCCGGTGCGGGCGGCGAGCACGACGAGGTCGCAGGCGGTCCCGTTGGTGATGAAGGTCTTGGTCCCGTTCAGCACCCAGCCCTCGCCGTCGCGGACCGCGCGGGTGCGCAGCGCGGCCAGGTCGGAGCCGGCCTGCGGCTCGGTCATCCCAATCGCCGGGATCAGCTTGCCGGCGCAGAAGTCGGGCAGGTAGCGCTCGCGCTGGGCTTCGCTGGTCAGCTCCAGCAGGTAGGGGGCGCAGACGTCGACGGCCAGCATCAGCGCCGAGTTGACCGCGATCGCGGTCGCCGCCAGCTCCTCGCCGAGCACCTGGTTGAAGCGAAAGTCGGCGAGGTCGGTGCCGCCGAGCTCGCTCGGCATCGCCAGCCCGAGGAAGTCCTGGCGGCCGGCCTGCAGCCAGACCTCGCGCGGGATCAGGTGCCGCCGGCGCCACTCCTCCAGGTTCGGGGTGACCTCGCGGCGGCAGAACTCGGCGACCGACTCGCGGAAGAGCCGGTGCTCGTCGGTGAAGTGGGTGCGCCGCATCGCCGTGACCCTAGACCCGGCTGTCGGAGCCGACGAGTGCCGATCGCCGCGCCATTGTCGATAATCAAAGGCGTGCCCAGCGTCCTCCTCGTCCGCCACGGACAAGCATCCTTCGGCGCCGAGGACTACGACGTCCTCTCCCCCGCCGGCGTCCGCCAGTCGGAGCTGCTGGCGGCGGCACTGAAGCGGCGCGGGGTCGTCCCGGCCCGGCTGGTCAGCGGCACGCTGCGGCGCCAGCGCGAAACCGCGGCGGCCTTCGCCGAGTACGGCGAGGTCGAGCTCGACGGGCGCTGGGACGAGTACGACGCCAACGAGGTCCTCACCCACCACGCCGAGACCGCGATGCGACTCGACGGCCCCGGCGGCCTCGGCGACGGCAAGGTCGACAACCGCGCCTTCCACGGCATGCTCGAGCCCGCCCTCGCCGCCTGGGTCGAGGCCGGCGACGGCAGCCCCAGCGCCCCCTCATGGCCGGTCTTCACCGCCGCCGGCGCCGCCGGCCTGGAGTCGCTCGGCGCCGAGCTCGGCCGCGGTGAGACCGCGCTCGTCTTCACCTCCGGCGGCGTGATCGCCGCGATCTGCGCGGCCCTGCTCGGCTCCCCCGAGGCCTTTCTGCCGATCAACCGGGTTCTGGTCAACGCCAGCGTCACCAAGCTCGGGCTCGGCTCCGCCGGCACCAACCTGATCTCGGTCAACGAGCACTCCCATCTCGAGGAGGTCGACCGCGCCCTGATCACCTACCGCTAGCGGCCAGTCACTTCGCCGGCTTCCCGACGTGGAACTCGAGCGCGTGGATCTGGCTCTGGTCGTAGGAGCCGGTCTGAACCGGGCCGGCGGCGCTGACCAGGTCGCCCGGTTCGGGCAGCGGGTGCGGGCGCAGGGACTTTTCGACGTCGATCGCGGTCAGGCCGGGCAGGGTGATGCTCTGCGAATCCCAGATCACGAAGTGGGCGTCGCCGTCGCCGTCCGGGTCCACCGCCTCGACGTAGAAGATCTCGCCTTCGGTCTCGGCGCATTCGGGCACTTCGGGCGGGCAGCGCGAGGGCTCTACCCGTTCTTCGGGAGGCGGCTCACGGTCGCGGCGTTCGATCACGGGCGGCGCGCGTTCGGCGCTCGTCTCGGACTCGACCAGCCTCTCGGCGCAGCCGTCGGCTACCAGGACGGCGCCGACGAGGATACCCCCGAGCACCAGCACGACGAGCAGGATCTGCCGTCCCAGCCCCATCGCTACCGCTTCGAGACGTATTCGTAGCCGAGGTAGATCGCGGCGATCAGGAAGACGGCCAGCAGCGGCACCCAGTGCGTGCTGATCAGCGCGACCGCGATCAGGCCGACCAAGAGCACGACTGGGACCCAGCGGAGCATCGAACGATTATCGGACCGCGAACAGACGCCAGTCGCCGGGGGCGCCCTTCAGCGCATGGGTGCCACGCTCCTCGAACTCGATCCCGGAGCCGACGACCAGCTCGCGCACGGTGCTGGAGACGAGGACTTCGCCGGAATCCGCGAGGGCGCCGACCCGGGCGCCGATGTTGACCGCCATCCCCGCGACGTCGGCGCCGATCAGGTCGACCTCGCCGGTGTGGATCCCGGCCCGGACCTCGACCCCGATCTGGCCGAGCTCGTCGCGGATCGCGCAGGCGCAGCGGATCGCCCGCGCCGGGCCGTCGAAGGTGGCGAGGAAGCCGTCGCCCATCGTCTTCACCTCGATGCCGCGGTGGACGGTGAGCTCACGCCGCACGGCCGCGTCGTGGCGCTCGATCAGGTCGCGCCAGCGCCGGTCGCCGAGCCGCGCCGCGGTTTCGGTCGAGCCGACGATGTCGGTGAAGAGGACCGTCGCCAACGCCCGTTCGGGCTCGCTGACCCGGCTGCCGACGAGGAACTCCTCGACCTCGTCGAGCAGCTGCTCCTGGTCGCCGCCGGTCGGCAGGTGGTTTTCGCCCGGCAGGGCGACGTAACGGGCGCCGGGGATGTTGGCCGCGAGGTACTCGGCCTGGCGTGCGGGCACGAGACGATCGTCGCTGCGATGGAGGACGAGGGTCGGCGTGCCGACCGTCGGCAGGACCGCGCGCACGTCGATCTCACGGTAGAGCTCCATCAGCTCGACCGCGCCCGCCGGGCTCGTCCCCTGCCGCAGCAGCCGCGCCCACCAGCGCTCGAACTCGGGGTTGCCGACCTCGCCGGGCGCCCAGAGCTCGACGCTGACCGGCCCTCCCCAGTCCTCGCGCACCATCCTCGCCCAGCCGTCCATCCGCCGCGGCGCGACGCCCTGGGGATAGTCGTCGGCGCTGAGCAACCGCGCGAAGGTGCCGTAGAGGACCAGCGCGGCGACGCGGTCGGGATAAGTGGCGGCGAAGAGGATCGACATCGGCCCGCCCTCGGAGATCCCGAAGATCGCCGGCCGCTCCGCCCCGGCCGCGTCCATCACCGCGCGCAGGTCGTCCATCGACTCCTCCAGGGTCGGCGGCCGCCCGAGCCGGTCGGAGAGCCCCTGCCCGCGCTTGTCGAAGAAGATCAGCCGCGAGAAGGAGGCGAGCCGGCGCAGGAACCGGGCCAGCGCCGGGTCCTCCCAGACCAACTCGACGTGGGAGACGAAGCCGGGCACGAAGACGAGGTCGAGCGGGCCTTCGCCGTGCACCTGGTAGGCGATGTTGACGCCGTCCTCGGAGACCGCGTACTTGGTCGGGTTGTCCATCCCCCGCGAATCTAGCCGTCAAACTCGCGGGATGCGCACGATCGCGACGATCGGGGTGTACGGGTTCCAGGCGGACTCCTTCCAGGCGGCGCTGGCGGAGGCCGAGGTCGAGCTGCTGCTCGACGTGCGCCAGCGGCGCGGGGTGCGCGGCAGCGAGTACGCCTGGGCGAACGCCGGGCGGCTGCAGGCCGCCCTCAGCAAGGCCGGCGTCGGCTACACCCACCTGAAGGAGCTGGCGCCGACCACGGCGATGCGCGAAGCCCAGTACCGCGAGGACGAGCGGCGCGGCGAGGGCAAACGCTCCCGCACCGAGCTCAGCGGCGAGTACGTCTCCCTGTATACGGAGCAGGTGCTCGACGCCGTCGACCTCGAGCCGGTCGTCAGGTGGATCGGCCCCAGCCGCGCCGCGCTGCTCTGCGTCGAGCGCGACCCCGAGGCCTGCCACCGCTCCCTGATCGCGGCTCGGCTCGAGCGCGACTGGGGCTTCGGCGTGCGCGACCTACGGCCCGACTGACGGGTCGACTTTGTCAACCAGGGGTTGACTTACTCGACACCACGGCCGCGACCTCGGCGACCGAGGGGCAGCCGCCGCCCTCGCAGCAGGACTCGATCTTCTGGCGGCAGTCGGCGCACCACCAGGCCGAGCGCATCCAGAACAGGGTGTGCGGCTGGCCCGTCATCGCGCAGATCACCGAGCCAGTATGCGAGCTCGGACGGACCCCCTATCGACTTACTCACTCACGTGGGGGAGGAAGTCGACAGTCGCTTTCTAGGGCCGCGGTGACATCAGGGCGACGGGGAGCGAGAGGCCGGCGGGGCGGCGCAGGGTTGCGATGCGGCGGCCGGGCTGGATCGCCTCGCGGACCTCGCTGACCCGCTCCTCGCCCAGCGTGGCCACGGTCGCGTCGAGGTCGGCGGCGACGAAGGCGAGGCCCCAGAAGAAGGCGGGGCGGTCGGGGCCGTTGCGCTCGGCCACGTCGGCCGGCTCCTGCACGACCTCGAGGATCGACCCACCGAGGCGGAAGAAGGCCTGGCGGGGGGCGCCGGCAGGGGTCGGCTGCTCGCGGATTCGCCGCAGGTCGAGGCCGGCCGCCTCCAGGGCGGCGATCGTGCGCTCGAGCTGGGGAGTGATCGCGACCACGTGGTCGAGCCCGCTGACGCCGTTCGGGTGGGCCGGGGCCACCGCGGGCGCCGGGCGCTCGGAGGCGGTCGTCGGCAGACCGTCGAGCTCGGTGCTCGCGGCGCCGCGCAGCGACCAGCCGACCAGGCCCTTGCCGGCGGCCCCGCCGGCGGCGCGGACGCGGACCTCGCCGACCACCACCGTGTCGCCGTCGAGCTCGAACCCGAGCGCCTCCCAGGCCCGCGGCTCGTCCGCCACCACCAGCTCGTCGATCGTCACCCCCACGCGCACACCGTAACGGTGAGCGAGACCCTCCCGTACCGATTGCCGTCGCGGGGCGGATGTAGGCTCGCCGCATGGTTCGCACCGGCCTCCGGGTCCTGGGGCTCTCGCTCGTCGCGCTCGCGGTGCTGTTCGTCAGCGCCGCGCCGGCCCGCGCCGCCAACGTCAGCTGCCAGGTCACCCTGGGCGGTGCCGCGAACCCCGCCGGGCCCGAAGGCAACGTGCTCAAGGTCGTCGACAACTCCCAGAGCGTCACCCACATCTACCGCAAAGGTGACGAGATAGTGGTCTCGAACAACGCCGATCGCGAGCCGGCGGCCTGCGCCCGGACGACGCCCACCGTCTTCAACATCGACAAGATCGTCTACACGACCTCGACCGGCGTGCCCTTCGTCAACTACCTGGGCGACGGCCCGCTGGCGCCCGGCGCGACCGCCGAGCCCGGCGGCGACGAGATCGAGATCGTGATCGAGGAGACCTACGAGCCGAAAGTGGTCAACGTCGCCGCGGGCGCCGGGGACGATCGGATCGAGGTCGGCCAGCGCAATCGGCGGGCGGTCGGGGTCAACCTGAACGCCCAGGAGGACGGCGGCAGCCAGGACACCGACCTCTCGGTCGGCTTCGCCAAAGGCGAAGGGGTCTTCCTGCGGATCGTCGCCAGGGACGGGAACGACGAGCTCAGCGCCCTCGGCGCCCCCGGCTTCCCCGAAGCGGTGCTCGCCGCCGAGCGCCTGGTGATGACCGGCGGCGCGGGCGACGACGTGCTCAACGGCGGTCCCACCCGCGACGCCTTGAGCGGCGGCGACGGCGACGACCTGCTGCTCGGCGGCCGCGGCCGCGACAAGCTGGTCGTCGGCCCCGGGCGCGACCGGGCCAAGGGCGGCAAGGGAAACGACGACGTCGAAAACCAGAGCGACGTCGGCGGGATCGACGTCGACCTGCTCCCCGACGAGGTCTTCGGCGGCGCCGGCGACGACAGCATCAGCGTCGGCCAGCAGCTGCGCGGCGACCGGGTCGACTGCGGCGCCGGCCGCGACGACGTCTTCAAGGACGCCGGCGACGTCAGCCTCCACTGCGAGCGGACCGACTTCCGCTAGATCGACAGTTCCTCCTAGGAGGCGGTGCGCGGCGACTTCAGCCGCGTCTTCTCGACCTTCGCCAGCTTCCTTTTCAGCCGCTGGAATTCGCGCTCCTGCAGCGCCGACCGCTCGTAGCTCTTGTGGGCGAGGTTTTCCGTCTCTTCCGGGTCTTTCTTGAGGTCGTACATCTCCCACTGCGGCGGGGTCGGTTTTTTCGGTTCGACCGCGTAGTACTTGGCCAGCTTCCAGCGCTCTTCGCGGATGCTGACGATGTGGTTGGGAGCTTTCGGGTAGGGCCCGTTGTTCTGCCCTGACTGGACGTCGTCGTAGGTGAAGACGACGTAGTCCTGCACCGTCTTGCTCTTCTTCGGCTGCAGGACCAGACTCGAGTAGTCCTTGCCTTTCCATTTCGAGCGCGCCGCGTTCGGCGCCGCCACGAGGCTGGCCAGGGTCGGGAGGAAGTCGACGTGGGAGACCAGCGCGTCGCTGGTCAGCGGCTTCGGGTAGAGCTTCGGGTTCGAGTAGACGAGCGGGACCCGGGTCGCCTCCTCGTAGAAGTTGAAGTTCTTCTGCCGCATGCCACCGTGGGCGAGGCCCATCTCGCCGTGGTCGGCGGTGCGGATGATCAGCGTCTCGTCGTAGAGCCCGGTCTCTTCGAGTTTGTCGAGGACGTTGACGATGTAGTTGTCCGAGGACCGCATCAGGTTGCCGTAGAAGTTCAGGTACTGGGCCATCTGCTTCGGCCCTTTCGGCTTCCCGGTGAGGTTGAAGATGTTGCGGAATTCTTCCTGGACCGTGGGCTTCGTCTCCAGGCTTTCTTCCGCGGTCGCGGGCGGTTCGATCTCGCCCCGGATCCAGGATTTGTCGTAGCCCGCTTCTTCGAACGTTTTGCTCGGGAAGAAGAGGACGTCGTGCGGGTTGACCAGCGAGATCACCATGAAGAACGGCTGCTCTTTGGCCGCGACCGAGCTCAGGTACTGCATCACGCCCTCTTCGCCCGTCTCCGGCGAGCCGACAGATTCGATGAAGCGGCCGTCGTTGTCGATGTAGCCTCCGCCCGCCTCGGGAACGGTCTGGTTGGCGCCGGCGTCCGGCGGGTTCCAGCGGGTCCAGCCGTACTTCGCGAGATCGGACGGCTGGGCGTCTTCTTTGATCGCCGGCTTCGAGCAGTGCCACTTGCCCTTGTAGACGGGGGTGTATCCGGCGGCCCGCGCCACGGTCGCCGGGTTCGCCAGGTCGGGCGGGTGAGGCAGTTCGGCCTGCAGCGGGAATTCCGGATACGGCATGTCTTCCTCGAGCGTGTACTTGACCCCGTGCTGGGCGGGGAAGTAGCCGCTCATCAGGGTCGAGCGGGCGGGAGAGCACATGCAGGCGTTGGTGAAAGCGCGTTCGAAGCTGAGCCCGTGCTGGCGCAGCCGCCGCATCCCCGGCAGGTTCTGGCGCAGCCAGTTCTGCGGGAAGTGCTGGATCGCTCGCTCCTGGTCGGTGAGGATCAGGATCACGTTCATCCCGGCGACGTCCTTGCGCCCGCCTTTGGCGGCGGCGACCGCGCGGTCCACCCCGCTCCCCGCCAGCAGCGCCGCCGCGGCGGCCCCCGCCCCGCTGCCGATCAGCTCTTTACGGGTCAGGCCCTTGCGCTCGGACTCACTCATCGGTTCCTCCTGAAGACGTCGACCGCGTTGCTTTCGAACGCGGTCGCATAGACGTTGCGGCCGTCGGGGCTGACCGCCACCGAATCGACCCCGGCCAGTGCCCGACCCGGTGCGCATCCCTGAACCTGCTTGCGGGCGAGGCAGCCGGCGGTGCCGGGCAGCTGGCGCACGGCGCCCTTGCCGTTGCGGGCGAGGACGTCGATCGCCCCGGTCCGGAACGAGGCGACGTAGACGTTGCGCCCGTCCGGCGAGACGTCGATCCCCTCCGGACCGACCAGGGCACGGCCGAACGAGCAGCCGGCCGAGCGCAGGAAGATCAGGCAGGCGTTGGTCGCTTCCTTCTGGACCAGGGCACCGCTGCCGGCGTTGCGGTCGAAGGCGGTGACGCTGTTGGAGAGCAGCGAGGTGACATAGACGTTGCCGTTTTCGGGGCTGACCGCGACCGCGTTGGCACCGGCCAGCTCGCGCCCGGTCGCGCAGCCGGTCAGCGGCGCGTCGGTGACGCAGCCGCTGCCGTCGGTCGCCTGGCTGAGCGCCCCGGTCGACGGGTCACGGGTCAGCGTGGCGATGCCGTTGGAGAGCGCGGCGCCGGCGTAGACGCTGGCCCCGTCGGGGCTGATCGCCAGGCCCTCGATCGATTTCAGCGCGATCCCGGTGGCGCAGCCCGCGGTCGCCTCGGCGATGCAGCCGGCGGTCCCGGCGAGCTGGGTCAGTGCCCCGCTCCCCGGATCGCGGGCGAAGCTGGCGACCGAGTTGCCGAAGAAGGCACCGGCGTAGACGTTGGCTCCGTCGGGGCTGACCACGACGACGTCAGGAGTGATCAGCCCGTTGGCGACCGCACAGAAGTCCGGCAGCGGGATCCCGGCGATGCAGCCGGCCCCCGGGATCGGCTGCAGCGCCCCGGTTTTCGGGTTGCGTTTGAAGCTCAGCAGGGTGCTGCTGTTACGGGCGGTCGCGTAGACGTTGCGGCCGTCGGGGCTGACCGCGACCGAGTTCGGCCCGTCGATCGCGACCGTTTTCGCGCAGCCGCCCCTGCCCTGGGCGGAGATGCAGCCCGCCGTGCCCTTGCCCTGGGTCAGGGCGCCGGTCTTCTTGTCGCGGAGGAAGATCGCGATCGCGTCGCTGGTCGCCGCGGCGACGTAGACGTTGCGGCCGTCCGGGCTGACCGCGATCGCCCGCGAGCCCATGAACGGCCCCGGGCCCTTCAGCGCCCGGGCGGCGGCGCAGCTCCCGGGTTTGGTCGAGCGGTCGACGATGCAGCCCGCCTTGCCCTGCAGCTGCGTCAGCGTCCCGGGCGTTGGCTTCGCGGCGAGCGCGGCAGGCGCAAGCGCGGCGAACGCAACCAGGGCGGAGACGACTACGAGCAGGGATCGCCGGGCCAAGAGGACCGCAGCGTATTGGCCTCCGGCGGACGCCATCAGCCGTTCTTGGCCGGCTTGAGGTTGCCGACGACGCCGATCCGGATGCCCAGCCACGGGTAGATGGCCGTGTAGAACGGGTTGTCCTGCGGCTGTAGGCCGACCGCCGAGATCCAGAGCTGGTAGGCCGGCGCGTTGGCGATCCCGCCGTGCAGCCGGCGCCAGACCCGCGCGCCCTTGACCCCGAACGGCGGTGGCGTGATCGTGTCGGTCCACTCGACCGCGTTGCCACCCTGGTCGAGCGTGCCCCAGGGCGAGAGGGTCAGCGCCTGGCCGACCGTGCCGAGGCTGCCGGAGAAGCCCGGTTCGTAGATCTGCGGCGGGATCCCGAACGGGTTGGCCGTCTTGCAGGCTTCCGCCGTCTGGTTGGACGGGCACCAGGTGGGCGCCGGCGTCGGCGGTTCGGTCCCGGTCATGTGGAAGATCGAGAGCGGCTGCTCGGCGGCGTTGGTGACGTTGCCGTTGGTCGGGTCGAGCGTCGCCTGCTTCGGCCCGTCGCTCATGCCTTTGCCGACTTCGCCCGGGTTGGTCGGGTACTTCCAGTAGGAGAAGGTGCCGCCGCCGTTGGGTTCGTAGTAGGCGGCCTTGATCCACTCGTCCTGGCTCGGGATCACGAAGCCGACCTTGGCCTGGCGGGTCGTCTTCGGGTTGCTCATCTCGTACATGCCCGTCTCGGTTTCGGGCGAGAGACGGACCCGGTAGGTCGTGTATTTGAACGCCCCGGAGCTGCTCTCCTTCTTCGACAGCACGGTGCCGTTGTAGAGCGAGTTGGCGAAGCGGGCGGAACGCAGGAAGTTGGCGAAGCCGTAGGGCTTGTTCGCCCATTCCGGCGCGGCCAGCGAGTAGTGGCGGCCCGGCTTCGCCTTTTTGGCGAAGTTGATCTGGCCGAGGCGCGGCCAGGCGGTGCCGCTCTCGGTGTAGCTGTAGAGCCGGCGCTTGTTGGTCCCCCTGGGATCAACCGTGTTGAGGAAAGCGACGTACTGTGCGGCCGTCACCTCGAGTTGGCCGATCCCGTAGCGGTAGCCCACCCCGCCGACTTCCATGCACTTGGGAGCGCGCGAGCCGCTCGGCGGCGGCGCTTCGGCGCAGGTCTTGTAGAGGGCGTCGGTGAACGGGACGATCCCGACCGACGGGTTGCCCGGGGCACCGATCTTGGCCACCGTGAAGGTCAGCACGGCGGGCTTGGCCGCGGCCGCGGACGATGCCAGCGCCAGCATCGCCACGAGAGCCACCCCGATGAACACAAGTGCCTTCCGACTCCTGCCGTGTCCCGTTTTCCTCAAGTTCGTATCCCTTCTAAATCCATATCGCATTTCGTACTGGCCGGGACTGTAGTGAATCCATATGACGTATTGAAATAGATACGATGTTCGGCCAATGGCCGGGGAAGCCGGGGCGGCGGAAAACCGAGGTGTGATCGGGTACGCGGGGGGCCGCGACGAAGTCCGCCTGCCCGAGCCGCCGAAGCAGGCGCGCGGCCGCGAGAAGCGCGAACGTCTCTACGCCGCCGCCCTTGCCAGGTTCGAGCGCGACGGCGTCGCGGAGACGCGGGTCGAGGACGTGATCGCCGACGCCGAGGTCAGCTGGGCGACCTTCTTCCGCTACTTCCCGCGCAAGGAGGACGTGCTGATCGAAGCGATCGCGCGCCACTTTCGCGACCACGCCGTGCCGCTCGCCCGGCGCAACCTCGCCGACCGGCGGAGGCGGGTCCGCAAGACGACCGAGCGCCTGCTCGTCGCCGTGCTCACGGCCGACGAGCTCTCGCAGCCGCTGCACAACCAGGCCTTCGTCGAGGTCTTCTCCAACCCCGCCCGCTTCGCGGTGATGGTCGACAACGGCCACCCGGCCCCGCTGATCGGCCTGATCGCGGAGCTGCTCGCCGAGGGCCAGCGCCGCGGCGAGGTCGACCCGGCCGTCAACCCCGGCTTCGCCGCCCTGACCGTGACCGCCGGGGCGATGTTCCCGGCAGTGCAGGCCGCCGCCGCGGGCGCCGAACCGGGCCTCAGCATCGGCCCGGCGCTGGAGCTGATCTGGTCGGGCATCGGCGGCTGAGCTACCTTTTCGCCGATGGCAGGCGCCCCTCCCCCGACCCGGCCCGCGCTGCGCGCCCGCTACGACCGTCGCCGCGAGCAGGTCGTCGCCGACGCCGCCGCGCTGTTCGCCGAGCGCGGCTTCCAGGCGACCTCGATGGCCGAGCTGACCGAGGCGACCGGGCTCGCCGCCGGCGGGCTCTACCACTACATCGACGGCAAGGACGACCTGCTGATCGCGATCTGCGACGAGCTGCTGGAGCCGCTGCTGGTGCGGGCGCGCGAGATCGTCGCCGGCGCCGGCTCCCCCGAAGAGCAGCTGCGGGAGCTGCTGCGGGCCTGGCTCGCCCACATCGCCGGCCACCTCGACCACATGCTGGTCTTCGCCCAGGAGCGCCACGTGATCGAGCGCGAGCCGCGCTGGCGCAGCGTGCGCGCCCAGCGCGAGGAGTTCGAGCAGATCCTCGACGACGTGCTCGCCCGCGGCGAGGCCGACGGCTCGATGAGCTTCGCCGACCGCGGGCTCGCCCTGCGGGCGCTGCTGGGGATGGTCAACTACTCCCCCCAGTGGCTGCGCCCGCAGGGCCGGCTGAGCCCGGAGCAGATCGCCGACGGCTACTGCGACCTGCTGCTGGCGACCTCTTGATCGGTTACTCGTCGAGCCCGTGCGGGTGCAGGTGGTCCTCGGCCAGCTTCTTGAGGCTGACCCGGTCGATCTTGCCGGTCGGGTTGAGCGGCATCTCCTCGAGGAAGACGACCTCCTCCGGGGCCTTGTAGCCGATCCGGTCGCGGCAGAAGACGATCAGGTCGGCGCTCGAGGGCTTCCCGGCGCCCTCGGCGAGGGTGACGTAGGCGCGCACGTTCTCGCCGTGGACCTCGTCGTGGACGCCGACCGCGCCGGCCAGGGCGATCGCCGGGTGCTCGACCAGGGCTCCCTCGACCTCGTAGGGGCTGATGTTGGAGCCGTCGTGGACGATCACCTGCTTCTTGCGGCCGAAGAACCAGAGGTAGCCGTCCTCGTCGGCGCGGGCGAGGTCGCCGGAGTCGAGCCACTCGTCGACGATCACCTCGGCGGTCGCGTCGGGGGCCTCCCAGTAGCCGGCCATGCGGCTGCGGGCGTGGATCCAGATCCGCCCGACCGAGGCGTCTTCGACCGGCTGGCCGGCTTCGTCGCGGATCGCGATCCGGTAGCCGTCGATCGGCCGCCCGATCGAGCCCAGTTTGATCGTCCCGCTCGGCGGGTTCAGGGTCGCCAGCCCGACCTCGGTCATCCCGTAGCCCTCGACGATCGGGAAGCCGGCGGCGGCGGCGAACTCGGTCAGCAGCTCGGTCGAGACCTTGTCGGCGCCGGCCCGGCAGATCCGCAGCGAGTCGAAGTCGTGCGGCTGCAGGTCGTGGTCGTGGATCAGCGCCGAGAGCGCCGCCGGGATCATCGCCAGCACGGTCGGCTGGCGCTCGCGCAGCAGCGGCAGCAGCTCGTGGCTGTCGATCGTCCGCGCCACCACCACCTCGCCGCCGACCGAGAGCGTGCTCAGCGCCCAGAGGAAGGAGCCGATGTGGGACATCGAGGAGCCGGGGAGGAAGACGTCCCGCTCGGTCAGCTCGAAGGCCGCGGCGGCGCTGGCGATCATCCAGCGCAGCGTCTCGCGGGTGTGGGTGACGCCCTTGGCGGGGCCGGTGCTGCCCGAGGTGAAGAAGATCGCCGCCGGGTCGCCGGGATCGACCGCCGGCTCGACCGGCAGCGGGTCGCTCGCCAGCAGCGCCGCGAAGCTGTGCCGCCAGGTGCCGCCGAGCTCGGGCTCGGCGGCGTCCGCGTAGACGATCGTCCCCAGCCGAAGGCCGCCGGTCAGCTCGCTCTCCCCCACGTCCTCGTGCCGCTCCTCGTGCGCCAGCAGCACCCTGGCGCCGCTGACCCGCAGCGCGTGGTCGATCTCGCGGTGGGTGTAGCGGTAGTTGAGCGGCGTCGCCACCAGCCCCGCCTTGAAACAGGCGAGATAGTGGACGACGAGGTCGACCCGGTTCGGCATCAGCGAGGCGACCCGGTCCCCGGCCGCCAGCCCCAGCCCCAGGTAGCCGCCGGCCAGCCGGTCGCTCTCCTCCTCCAGCTGGCGCCAGCTCAGCGCCTTGTCGGCGGCGATGATCGCGACCTCGTCGGGCCGCGACAAACCGGCGAACAACAGCTCGTTTAGAGGTCCGCACGGGTTCGCCAGCGGATTCCCGTCGATCAGCATCGGCGCAATCGTAGACTCGGACGCATCGGAGCGCGAGCCGACAAGGGGCCGATCGCGGCGGTCGTCTTCGACTGGGACGGGACCCTGGTCGACTCCAAGGCGGTCCTGGTCGAGTCCTTCCAGGCGACCACCGAGGAGGTGCTCGGCCGCGCCTACCCGAGCACGCACGAGGAGACCGAGATGATCGTGCAGCTGCGCGGCGAAGACGCCTTCGCGCTGCTCGCCGAGGGCGACGCGGAGCTGGCCGAGCGGCTGACCACCGCCTTCCACCCCCACTACGTCGCCCGCACCGAGCGGGCGGTTCCCTTCCCCGGCACGCTGGAGACCCTGGAGCGGCTGCGCGCCGCCGGGCTGAAGCTCGGCGTCGCCACCTCGAAGGCGCGGGTCCGGCTCGACCTCGAAGCCGAGCGCACGGGGATCGGCGCCTACCTCGACGTCGAGATCAGCGGCGACGAGGTCAAGGTCGCCAAGCCCGATCCCGAGTCGGTGATCGAGGTGATCCGCCGGCTCGGCACCGAGCCGGGCCGCACCCTCTTCGTCGGCGACGGCCCCAACGACGTCCTCGCCGGCCGGGGCGCCGGCGCGGTCACCGTCGCGGTCAGCTTCGGCTTCCACCCCGAGGAGGCCCGCGCCGCCGGTCCCGACCACGTGATCGAGGCGATGCCCGAGCTGCTGGCGCTGGCCGGCGCCTGAGCGGCGCCCCGCGCCAAGCTCCTCTCAGGAAGGGCTCCGGGAGACGCCGGTCGCCCCCTTGACGGCGGCGACGAGCGCGTCGAGACGAGCCGCGTAGCGATCGGCGAGCCCCATGATCGTGCCGCCGCGGAGGTTCTCGACGAGGAGGAGCTCGACCGCGCTGATCGAACCCTGGCCGCCGATCCGCAGGAACCCCTTCGTCGGCACGACGTCGACGTCGACGAAGGCCGAGCCGGCGACCCGGTACCGGAGCTGGCTGCCGCCCTTCAGCAACGTCCTGCCCTGCTCGTCGACCCCGTCCAGCCCGACCCCGCCGTCGCGCAGGGCCCGCTGCGCGACCTCGCCCGCCTGCCGCGGCGGGATTCGCGCCAGCCAGACGTCCCGCCGCTCGACCCGGCCCTGCTCGGGCAGCTCCGGGAACGCCGCGGGCGGCAACGGCGGCTCGACGTACCCCGCCAGGTCGTCGATCACCCGCAGCACGTCGTCGGCGAAGTCTTCGTCGTCGATTGCCCGGGCGTGCACGTCGGCCAGCGCCGCGAGGTCGGGCGGCAGGCCCGCCCTCGCGGGCGGCGGCGCCCCGTGCATCCGCACCGGCACCACGTGCTTGCCCGCAGCCAGTGCTTCGCGCAGCTCGCGCCGCACCCAGTCGTCCTCGCGCCCGAAGTCCTTGCTCCAGTTCTCGGGGGTGACCACGGCGACCACGACGCTGCACTCGCGGATCGCCTCGGCGATCACCGCCGGGAAGTTGGCGCCGCCCTGGAGCCGGCCCTTGTCCATGAAGATCGCCTCGTCCCCGAAGTGCTCCGCGAATCGGTCGTAGAGCCGCCCGGCGCTGCCGACGTCCTCGCTCGCGTAGCTGATCACGATCTCAGTAGGCATGGCGGTCCTCCGCCGACTCGGTCGGCGCGCCCAGCTCGTCGTCGAGTTCGAGCAGGCGCTGCATCAGGTACGGGTAGGGGACGAGTGCTTCCGCCGCGGGGGCTTCTCGCTTCGGCTCCTCGGCGGTGGCGCCGGGCCATTCGACCTCCCCGAGGATCCGCTCGCTCGCCTCCCACTCGCCGATCCCGGCCTCCCAGGAAGACGGGGTGAGGGTGGGCCCGATCGCGTGCATCGGCACCCCTCGCTCGCGTAGCACCGTGACCCGCTCGCCGAGCGACGGCGAGCCCCCGATCAGGAACGCCCTCGAGGGATCGGCCTCGGCGACGAGCTCGTGGAAGGAGGAGAAGCCGCCGGCGTCGATGCCGTCCGGCAACACCGGGCCGAGGCTTTGCTCGGGATGGTCCTCGCCCTCGCCAAGCACGGCGACGCCGAGCAGCGGCGGTTCCTCGTCGATCGACTCGCTGAGCGGCCCCCGGCGATACTCGGCGGCGACCATCGCGAGCAGCGGCGCGGCGATCCGGTCGGCGGGGACGATCACCCGGTGCCCCCGGGCGAAGGCCGCGCGGGCGAAGCTCAGCAGCGCCTCTTCGATCCCCAGCATGTGCGCGGCGCTGACGTCCTCGTCGTGTTCCTCGGGGATGCCGGCGATCAGGAGGACCGCGCCCCGCCACTCAAACCCGCGCTTCACGTCAGGTCCTGCCTTCGGAGAGCTCGCGGGCGAGCGTCAGCAGCCGCCCCTCGTCGTGATGGGGGATCGTCGATTCGCGACCGAGCCAGGAAAGCGCGCCGCGCTCGGCGACGCCGCGCGGCGTGGCGCTCACCATCAGCCCGCGCGCCCCGCCCGGCGTCTGCCGGAAGGCGGCGTGCATGTCGGTGAGAGCGGCCGGCCGCGGTCGCAGCGAGACGTAGGCAGGGGTGGGAGCAGCGTCGATCCGCAGCCCGCCGGGAAAGCTGGAGACCGCGGCGCGACTCACCCCGCGACGGTGCAGCGCCGCCCGCAGCCCCGCCTCCAGAGCCCAGCGGCGGCGGGAGATCGCGGCCGCGTGGCGGGCGAGCAGGAAGCGCTCGAGATCGGCGGTGGCGGCCCTGTCGAGCCCTCCCCCGCCCGCTTTCCCCGGCGGCAGATTCCAGCGCCAGCCGGCGAACCCCGGCAGCGGCGGCGCGGCCGAGGAGGCCGGGCGGACCGAGGCGACCCCAAGCCGGTGCATGCGGGCAAAGCCGAGCTCCTGGTCGATCACGTACTGCGACCGCAGCGCCCCCGGCGTCTCGATCAAGACCAGGAACGCCTTCTCCACCAGCTCGTGCTCGATCCGTTCGGCGAAGTCGACCGCGGGGTCGAGGTCGAACGAGTCGAGGAAGACCGAGAAGCGTGCCCTGGTCAGGATCGCGTGGACCTCGTGCGCCAGCTCGACCCCGTCGCGGTGGCTGTAGGAGACGAAGACGCGGCGCTCGCCGCTGTCGGGCGCGGCGATCCCGACCACGTCGAGGGCGGCGCGCTCGGCGTCGCCGCTCCACCAGATCACCTGCGAGGCGGCGAGCGCTTCCGGGACCGCTTCGTAGGCCGGCGCTCCTTCGGGCACGACGGCCACCGCAGCCGCCTGCGGGCCATTCGCCAGCCAGTCCGAGACATATGCCTCCTCGGCCGAGCCCGGTGGCGTGCCGTCGCCGACCCAGACCAGCAGATTGAGCGTGTGCGGCTCGTGGCTCGCCCGGCATTCCTCCAGCGGGACGCGGCCGCCGCAGAGCGGCCCCGTCGGCAGCTTGACGCCGAGCCCGCTGAAAGCGCGGTCGAGCGCTTCGACCAGTTGCCCCGCGCTCGCGCCGGCCGCCGTGGCGCCACTGCGGACGAGGATCCGGACCGGCTGCGGAAGGCCCAGCTCGACGTATCCCTCGCAGGTCCGCGCCGCCTCGGACTGCAGCACGACCTCGCTGCCGGTGATCGTTCCGGTCGCCATCTCAGCCTTTCCCGCCGATCCGGCTGGCCCAGAGGTAGAGGCGCGAGCCGGCGCCGCCGACGACCGCGAGCGGGGCGCCGGCCACCCAGCGCGCCGGTCGCAGGACACCCACCCGCAGGCCGCGCCCGAGCGCGCCCGGCAGCGCCGCGAGCGGCCCCGGCGCGCCCTTGCCAAGGCGCTGCTTCCAGCGGCGGAACCGGCGGAAGAAGAGAGCGTTGCCGATCCGCAGCTCGGCGGCCAGGCCGTTGGCGGAGCCGAGCCGGTCGAGCATCGGCGCGAACGGCCACCTGGCGGCCGCGACCAGCTCGGGGTCGGGCCGCGCCAGCTCGCCGAGGTCCGTTGCCAGCTCGCGCTCGGCCATCCGGTAGCCGGCCGCCATCAGGGCGTAGGCCTCGGTGTCGGAGAAGAGGTCGAGGTCGGTGCGCAGCTCGGCCAGCGCCCGCTGCACCTCGTGGTGGATCCCGTATCTGGCCTGCCCGTCCTCGGTGTCGGCGAAGGGGTCGTCCGTTTCCCGGTACCCCTCCTGGCAACCGTCCCAGTCGCGCGGCGGCGTCGGCAGCCCCTTCTTCATGTGCACGACCATCCGCCCGCGCAGCGCCCCCGAGCGCTGGCGCCCCGCGAGGTCTTCGAGCTGGGCGGCCCGGACGCGGCTCATCAGCACCGAGTTGGAGCGTTTGGCGACACCGACGAGGCCCCGCTTGGGGCGCTTGTCCTCGCGCGCCTGCCCGCTCGCGTCGCTGACCAGGACGACGGTGCAGTCCTGCTCGATCAGGCTGGCGATTCCCTGGTTGTCGTAGACGCCGCCGTCGACCAGCTCGACGTCGATCTTCTTCTCCCCCTTGACCTCGCCGGCGTAGAGGCCGGGCAGGCTGACCGGGGGGAAGAGCCCGGGGACAGCGGCGGAGGCGCCCACCGCCGTCGCCAGCCGCGGCTCCTGGTGGTCCTTTGGCGCGTCGCCGTAGTAGACGCGGCGCAGACGGCGGCTGGCGTCGACCGGCTCATCCAGGGCCTGCGGCGGCTCGCCCATCCAGGAGGCGGTGAACTGCCAGCCGTGGCCGGTGTTGAGGGTGGTCGCGTTCAGGACCAGCATCGGCACCTTCGCCGCGCGCTGCCAGTTCTCGTAGCGCAGCGAGAAGTCCTCGCCGCTGCCGGCCGGGGTGACGAAGAGCTCGGTCATCCGCCAGGGCCCCTTGCCCTTCCCCTCCCCCTTCGGCACCCGCGAGTAGATCAACTTGTCGAGCAGGTCGGCGACGCGATCGCTGCGCGAGAAGTCGGCTTCGCGGAGCATCTTCCAGTTGTCGAGGACGTTGGTGAAGAGGTGCCCGCGGAGGTCGCCGCGGACGCCTGCGAGGAACTCCCGGGCGACGACTTCGACCAGCTCGAGATAGTCGCGGTCGGTGATCTCGGCGTCGCGCTTGGCCTGCAGCAGCTCGCGCAGCCTCAGGTAGTAGAAGGCGCCGACGATCGAGCCGCCGGAGACGCAGGAGAGCACCTCGACCCGGCGCAGCATCCCGCACTCGGCGAGCCGCGCCAGCACCCCGATGTGGAACAGCGAGGCGCGGAAGCCGCCGCCGGAGAGGGCGATGCCGACCTTGCCGTCGGCGCGCCGGATCAGGGCCTCGCAGGAGTCGCCGAGCAGCGCCGCCAGCGCCCGCCCCGTGTTCTCCTCACCGAACCCGCGCAGGCGCCCGAGCTCGGCCAGCTGCGTCGCCGTCGTCTCGCGCTTCCAGATCTCCGGCTTGATCTCGGCCCGGTAGCGAGCGAGCGCCGCGCAGGCATCGTCGACCCGGCCAAGCCCGAACAGCGCCTCGCCGAGCGTCGCGTCCTTCCACCCGTCGCTGCCGCCGCCACGGGTGACGATCTCCTCGCGGATCCCGTCGGCCAGCCACCTGTGCCCCTGCCCCACCGGCCCGGACTCCAGGGCGGCGATCTGGTCGGCGACGAAGGCGGCGTTGATCCCGCAGTACTCGGCTTTCGGGTCGCCCTCCTGGTCGAAGCCGCGCCGGTAGTGGCGATAGGCGGCGTCGAGATCGGCGCGCTTCAGGTCGACCGCCCAGCGCCGCTTGTAGATCGCCCCGGCGACCCCGAGTGTCTCGGCGCTGGTGCTCTCGGCGAGCGCGCCGCCCTCGCGGAGGATCCCCAGCGCCTTGTCGAGCCGCCGGGCCAGCGGCAGTTCCATGTCCTTGTAGACGCAGAAGGCGTACCAGCGGCGCAGGTCCGGACTGTCCTGCCGCGCGCGGACCCGCCCGTAGAGACGGCGCCCGTAGCCGAACTGCTGGTGGTCGCGCATCAGCTCCGCCAGCTCCTCCTGCCGGTCCGGCTCCCATTTGCCGTAGAGCGCGCGCCGCCCGGCGGCGATCAGCAACGGCGCCAGCGGCCCGTACTTGCCGGATTTGCGCAACTCGTCGGCGAGGTCGCGCAGCTCGTCGAACCCGAGCTCGCCACCTGCGATGAAATCCTTGGCGCGCTGCTTGGCGGCGTCCACCGCTAGTCCCCGGTCGCCTTGCGGATCTCGGCCTCGATCGCGTCGGCCCACTCGACCCGTTCGCCGCGCTCGGCGCGCGCTTCACGGACGAACCGGAGGGTCTTCAGCGTGCTCTTCGGTTCCCACGCCTCGCGCACCGAGGCCAGCGCCGCGCTCGCCGCGTCCGCGCCCTCGCGGTCGCGGGCGACGACGCTCAGCTCCAGCTTCGTCGCGTGGTCCCAGTAGTCGGCCTGGTCGCCCGCGAGCCGACGGCGGTTGGCGTAGGCAACGACGGGCAACAGCGAGGCCTGCTCGGCGCCGCCGGGCTCGCGGATCTCCATCAGCGTGACCGCGTTGATCCCGGGATAGCTGTCGCGCCAGTCGGCCTCGAAGCCGCGGCGGTAGGCGGCGATCGCGCGGCCCAGGTGGCCGGCCGCCGCCAGCGGCGAGTCTTTCCTCGCCGCCTCCCAGCGGTCCTTGTAGATCCGGCCCAGCAGCCCGAGCGTCTCGCTGCTGTCGCCGTAGCCTGCGATCACCGCCTCGAGTTCGCGCTCGGCCTCCTCCCCGCGTTCGGCCCGGTTCAGCCCAAACCCGTACTGCTCGCGGACCATCTTGGTCCGCCGCACCGGTTCCGGCATCGCCTCGACCAGGCCGACCATCTCCGCCCAGGCTTCGGTCGCCCGGAACGAGAGCATCAGGTCGACGAGGACACCGGCTTCCACGTCGGTCAGCGGCCCGAGCTGGTCGGCGATCGCCCGCACCGCGTCGGGACCCTCGCCGCGGGCCCGCGCCAGCCGCGCCTTCATCTGATTCGAGTAGACGGCCTCGTCGCGGAAGGTGTCGGTCTTCAGCCGGTCGATCTTGTCGGGATAGCCATCGCCGAGGAGCTGGAAGACGGGACTGTCGGTGATCGGTTTGTCGCCGGTGCTCGCGCGGGCCGCGTTCAGGGCCGCGACGATGGTGCCGGCGTCGTCCTCCGCCGCGGCGGGCCGCCCCCCGCTCAGTGAGTAGGGCAGGACGCGGTCGGGCGCGAGGTCGAACGGGACCCGGTGGGTCTCGGCGCTGATCAGCACCGTCGAGTAGGGCCGCACCGCGTGGCGCACCCCGAGCTCGTAGAAGACGTTGGCGTTGGCGGTGGTGAGGTCGGCGACCGCGTACTCGGCGAGCACCAGCCGCTCGAACATCGGCTTGTGGATCAGCCCGCCGATCAGCTCCTGGTCGGCCCGCAGCGGTTCCAGCCCCGCCGCCTCGACCGCCGGCGCGATCAGGTCGCGGTAGACGGCGTCGAAGTCAACGCTGCCGCCGTCGATCCCGGACTTCTTGCCGAACGGCATCAGGACAAAGCAGAGCGGATGCCGGGTCATCTCCTGATCACTCGGCTCCCCTGCCATCACTCAACCATACGAACAAAAAAAGGAACTCGGGTATCGGTGCCGCGGAGAGCGGCCGCCGACCGGCGACGGCGATTAGGATCGGTGCCGCCGCGCCGGCCACCTACAGGAGGATTGATGCGAAAGCTGATCGGGATCTCACTTGCCACCGCCCTGCTCGCGGGCCTGATGACGACGAGCGCGATGGCGGCGGGTGGGCCGCCGGCGACCGCCTCGGCGACCAACTGCACGCTGAGCAGCAAAGAGCAGCGCAGCCTCGGCGCCTCGTACGTGACCTCGCTGAAGGTGCAGGGGACGACCTGCGCCAAGGGCAAGGGCGTCACCCTCGCCTTCAACAAATGCCGCACCTCGGGCGGCAAGCCGCAGGGCAAATGCACCCGCAAGGTCGGCAACTACACCTGCACCGAGAAACGCTACGACGCGGTCCCGGGCGTCCAGTACAGCTCCAGGGTGACCTGCACCTGGGGCAGCAAGCAGGTCCTCAGCACCTACACCCAGAACACCTAGACGGGCCTGTCGAGTTCCTCTCGCATGCCGAGAGGAACTCGACACTCACAATTCGAAGTCGCGGGCCAGCGCGGCTTCGACCTCTTCGGCGGCGATCGCGGAGCCGGCGTCGTTGAGGTGGATGCCGTCGGGCTCGCGGACGATCGTCTCGCGGCCGCCGACGTCGATCGCGTTGCGGAAGCGGTCCTCAGGGGTGAAGATCGCGCCCATGTCGAGGACGCGGACGGCGCTGCGGAGCGGCGCGGCACCGGCGTAGACGGCGGCGTTGACCGCGTCGGTGATCGGCGCCCGGTCGGGGTCGCGGGCGGTCGGCACGGTCAGCCAGTAGACCTTGGCGGCGCCTTCCCGCGCGTAGTTCTCCATCAGCGCCCGCGCCCGGTTGGCCCAGATCGCCGCCCACTCGGGGCCGCAGCAGGAGACGTCCTCGCCGGCGGGGCCCGGCATCGGCAGGCCCTCGTTGGCGCCGATGAAGATCACCACCGCGTCGGGTTCGTCCGCGGCCACCTGGGTCGCCGAGAGCTGCGCCCAGTCGACCAGGTCGTCGCGCGAGATCCCGGTCGCCAGGTGCGGGTCGCGGATCACGTCGACGCCGCCCGGGGCGAGGTTCTGGCCGAGCTCGATGTCGAGCGGGGTGGAGAGCGAGTCGCCGGTGACCAGGAGAGTCTCCAGCGGCTGTTTCGCCTGCGGCTCGCCGAGCGCCGCCGCTTCGAACCATTCCGGGGTGACCGGCGAAGGCCCGCCCCCGGCCGCGCCGCCGGCGCCGGCCGCCCCTTCTTCGAAGGTCGCGCCGACCAGCTCGGTGTCGGGCGAGAGCCAGCCGGTCAGGCTGTGGCCGATTTCCGCCAGCGGCAGCTGGTCGGCGACCCAGCCGGCCGGTTCGCCGATCGCGAGGACGATGTCGCGGTAGGTGCCGGGGTCCATCTCCTCCCCCGCCTGCCGCACCGAGCCGCCGGAGAAGACCAGGAGCAGCAGCGCGATCAGCACCGTCGAGATCACCGCGTCGCGGGCGCTGAAGCGGCGCAGCTCCTCTTCGTCGAAGCGCTCCATCAGGCTGTCGTCGCTGTGGTGGTGGTCGGGCATCAGAAGGCGAAGTAGATGAACGGGGGCACGCCCTGGCTGGGCACGGTGGCGCCGACGACGAGGATAAGCGCGGCGAGGGCGACCGCGAGGACCGCCGGGTGGACGCGCTCGATCCCGACCTCGATCCCCTGGCTGGTCCGTTCCGGCAGCAGCTGCAGCCCGATCACCGCCAGCAGGGCGACCAGCGCCGGCAGCGTGACCAGCTCGATCCCGCCGCCGGAGAACATCCCGGTCACGTAGGTCCAGAAGAGGTCGAGGTCGGGCGAGCGGAAGAGGATCCAGGCGAAGACGACGAGGTTGAAGGTGACGAACCAGCGCAGCCAGGCGGGCACACGCTCGACCCGCCGCCCGAGCGCGTGCTCGGCCGAGAGCCCGGCGCCGTGGAAGCCGCCCCAGAGCACGAAGGTCCAGGAGGCCCCGTGCCAGAGCCCGCCGAGCAGCATGGTCAGGAAGAGGTTTACGTAGGTGCGGACCTTGCCCTTGCGGTTGCCGCCCAGCGGGATGTAGAGGAAGTCGCGCAGGAAGCGCGAGAGGGTCATGTGCCAGCGGCGCCAGAAGTCACGGAAGCCGAGCGCCCGGTAGGGGCTGCGGAAGTTCTGCGGGAAGATGAACCCCATCAGCAGGGCGAGGCCGATCGCGATGTCGGTGTAGCCGGAGAAGTCGCAGTAGATCTGGGCCGCGTAGGCGTAGGCGGCGAAGATCAGGTCGGGACCGCCGAACGCCTGCGGCACGCCGAAGGCGGGGTCGACGATTTCCCGCCCCAGGTAGTCGGCGATCATCACCTTCTTGATCAGGCCGAGCCCGATCAGGCCGAGGCCGGCGCCGACCGCGACGTGCTGGGGATCGCGGGCGCTGGCCAGCTGGGGGATGAACTCGCGGGCGCGGACGATCGGGCCGGCGACCAGGTGGGGGAAGAAGGAGAGGTAGATGCCGACGTCCATCAACGAGGCCGGCTCGAACTCCCGGCGCTTGACGTCGACCACGTAGGAGATCGCCTGGAAGACGAAGAAGCTGACCCCGACCGGGAGCGCGATCGAGAGCAGCGGCAGCGGCATCCCGAGCCCGAAGGAGTCGAGCAGGTCGCCGACGTTCTGGGTGAAGAAGCCGTAGTACTTGAAGACGCCGAGCACACCCAGGTCGAAGACGACCGCCGCCGCGCAGATCCACTTGCGGCGGCGCTCGTCCTCGCTCGCGCCGATCGCTTTAGCGGCCAGCTGGTTGGCGATCGTGATCCCGCCCAGCAGCAGGCAGAAGCGGATGTCGGCGGCCGCGTAGAAGACGTAGCTGGCGACCAGGATGTACGGCTTCCAGAACCGCTGCTTCGGCATCAGCAGCCAGCTCAACGTCAGCACGATCGGGAAGAAGATCGCGAACTGGACGGTGGGGAATAGCAAAGGGGGCTGCTGCCTCTAGTAGTTTGCCGGCGGCCTGCGCCCGCTAAAGGCGGGCGATGCTATTCGATTCGTTTCGATGAGCCGCCGACTGCAGATCCAAACGCTCGCGATCGCCCTGCTCGCCACGGCGGCGCTGCTCGGGGCCGGCGCCGCGACGGCCGCCGCCTGCGGCGGCACCGAGACCGCGAAGCCGCGCAAAACCGTGAATCCGGACGGCCACGCGCCGCTGGCGATCGGCGACTCGACGATGCTGCTCGCCCTGCCCGACCTCGCCCGGGTCGGCTACCAGGTCAACGCCCGCGGCTGCCGCACGCTCGACGAGGGTCTCGACGTGATCCGCGACTACAAGCGCCGCGACGCCCTCCCCCACCTCGTCGTGATCTTCCTCGGCGCCGACGCCTCGGTCTCGATGCAGCAGCTGCAGAAGGCCTTCCACATCGTCGGCCCCAAACGGGTCCTCGGCCTGGTCACCCCGATCGAGCTCGGCGGCGGCACCAGCAGCGACGCCGACCACGTCCGCGCCGCGGTCAAACGCCACCCCAAACGCTCGGTGCTGCTCGACTGGGTCGCCTACAGCCAGGGCCACCCGAGCTGGTTCCAGCCGGACAACCTTCACCTCACCTTCGACGGCGCCGCCGGGCTCGCCAGCCTGCTGAAAGAGGCGCTGCCCTACGCGCGGGCCGGCGAGCACCCCGGCAAACCGGAGAAGCCGACCGGCAAGGCCGGTCTCGGCCCGGGCAAACCCGCCCCGAAGAAAGAGCCGCGCTAGCCCTCGTCGCCATTCCGCCCCCATAGGGCGGTAATCCGACGAGGGGCAGACCGTGCTCCAGGATCGGGAGATAGTTGGATATCGGACTATTTGGCAGCGGACCTAGTGCGCTACCATCGGCACATGGCTGTCGACATCGCAAAGGCCAAAGCGGCGCAGGCCGAGTGCCCGCAGTGCTTCGCGGGCGACCTCACCTGGCTGCTCGCCAACGCCAACTGGGCGCTGGCCACCGAGATGACCGCGGCCCTGGCGCCGCTCGAGCTCACCGCCCGCTCCTACCACGTGCTGCGCGCCGCCAGCAACGGCGAGTACACGCAGAAGGCCCTGGCTGAGCTGGTCGGGATCGACAAGACGACGATGGTCGTGACCATCGACGAGCTCGAGGAGGCCGGCCTCGCCGAGCGGCGGCCCTCCCCCACCGACCGCCGCGCCCACGTGATCGTCGTCACCAAGGCCGGTGAGCGCCGCCTCGCCAAGGCCGAGGTGGTCCAGTCGCAGGTCCAGGGCGAAGCCCTCGACGCCCTCCCCACTGCGCAGCGCAAGGCGTTCGTGCAGGGGCTGGCGACGATGCTCGAAGGTCTGATGACGGACCTCCCCGAGTGCTCCGGCGCCCCGCGCCGCAAAGAACCCCGCCCCTAGCTCGCCCGCCGTGGATTGTCCCCCGCCCGCGGGGGAGAACCCACGGCGCGCGGCACGACAGGCCAGCCCGCACACCTACCTGCCCTAGCCGGTGTGCGGGTTGGCCTGTTGTCTGGAAGCAGATCGTCTGCTACCGGACGATCTGCTACGGTTCCGTCTTCGTCCATACGAACTTCGCAGGAGACCCCGCTCGATGCCCTCGCTTCCCTCACTCGCTTCCGCCCCGCCCGCAGAGGGCACCGACCGGCGCTGGACCGCTCTGCTCGTGCTCTGCGCCGGGATGCTGATGATCATCCTCGACCAGACCATCGTCAACGTCGCCCTGCCCTCAATCCAGGACGACCTCGGCTTCTCCCAGTCCTCCCTGGCCTGGGTGATCAACGCCTACCTGATCGCCTTCGGCGGCCTGCTCCTGCTGGCCGGCCGGATCGGTGACCTGATCGGGCCGAAGCGGGTCTTCATGACCGGCCTCGCCGTCTTCGTCGCCGCCTCGCTGCTCTGCGGCGTCGCCCAGAGCGACGCGATGCTGGTCGGCGCCCGCTTCGTCCAGGGGGTCGGCGGCGCCCTGACCTCGGCGGTGATCCTGGGGATGATCGTGACGATGTTCCCCGAGCCCGCCGAGCGGGCGAAAGCGATCGGCGTCTACAGCTTCGTCGCCGCCGCCGGCGGCTCGCTGGGCCTGCTGCTCGGCGGGATCATCACCGAGGCGATCAGCTGGCACTGGATCTTCTTCGTCAACCTGCCGATCGGGATCGCGACCGCGGTCTTCGCGGCCAAGCTGGTCAAAGGCGAGCAGGGGATCGGCCTCGAGGAGGGCGCCGACTCGTTCGGCGCCGTGCTCCTGGTCGGCGCCCTGATGCTCGGCGTCTACACGATCGTCGAGGCGGCCAACTACGGCTGGGGCTCGCTGCACACGCTCGGGCTCGGCGGCGTCTCGCTCGCCCTGCTCGGCGGCTTCGTCGCCCGCGAGCACACCGCGAAGGCGCCGCTGATGCCGCTGCGGATCTTCCGTTCGCGCAACGTGACCGGCGCCAACGTCGTGCAGGCGCTGATGGTCGCCGGGATCTTCGGGATGTTCTTCCTCGGCGCCCTCTACCTGCAGCGGGTGCTCGGCTACGGGGCGCTCGAGGTCGGCCTCGCCTTCCTCCCGGTCGCCGGCCTGATCGGCCTGCTCTCGCTCGGCTTCTCGGCGAAGCTGAACCTGCGCTTCGGGCCGCGGGCGACCCTGCTCCCCGGCCTGACGCTGATCCTCGCCGGGCTGCTCTGGTTCTCCCGCTCGCCGGTCGACGCACGCTACCTGGCGGACGTCTTCCCTTCGATGGTCCTGCTCGGGCTCGGCGCCGGGCTCGGCTTTCCCTCGCTGATGAACCTGGCGATGTCCGGCGCCCACCAGGACGACGCCGGCCTCGCCTCCGGGCTGGTCAACACGACGATGCAGGTCGGCGGCGCGCTCGGGCTGGCGGTGATCGCGACCCTGGCGACCAGTCGCACCGACTCGCTGCTGTCCGGCGGCGAGAGCCAGGCGCAGGCGCTCACGGGCGGCTTCCACCTCGCCTTCCTGATCGGCGCCGGCCTGGTCGCGGTCGCGATCGGCCTGGCCCTGGCGGTGCTGGAGCCACTGCCCGAGCAGGCCCTGGAGCCGGTCGCCGAGACGGGCCCGGAAGCGCTTCCCGAGCCCGCCTACTCCGAGGCGGCGTAGCTGGCTGGCTAGCTGCGCCGCCTCGCGCCGTTCCCGAGGGGCGGTTCGTCGCCTTCGTCGCCTTCGTCGCCGCCGCCCGCGTCATCGTCGTCGGGCGGCGTCAGGCCGTTGCGACGCAGCTCGACCGCGACCTGACGGTCGACGTCGTTCAGCACCGCGATCCGCCACCGGGCGATGAACGCCTCGCCGGCTTCCCGCATCACGCCCACCGTTTTCCGCAGCAGGCCTTCCTGGACTTCTTCGACCGCCCGCTTGCGCGCGGTCTCGTCGTTGACGGCGATGCTGGCCGAGATCTCGTTGGCGGCCAGCCGGGCGGAGACCTGCTGTTTGATCGCGTCGGCATCCGCTTCCTCCAGGGATTCCTGGACGCTCTCGTAGAGGCTCCGCTTGCCCAGTGACATCAGCATCTTCGCCAGCGCCGGCATCACGTCGATCGCGAGGATGAAGAGAAAGAGCAGGATCCGGACCCCCTCGAGCACGGCATGCTGGCTGGCGAGGTTGTTCAGCGCCTCGATCCTGTTGAGAAGGCCGATCGGTTCCTCGAAGACACCGACCAGCTCCTGGTTCTGCTTGCCGCGTTCGTCGCGCAGCTCCCGCAGCTGGTTTCTGACCTTGATCAGTTCGCCACGGCTGAAACTGCGCGCCTGGCCGGCACTGGCTCCTTCGGCCGCGCGCAGCCGGCCGCCGATCGCTTCCACCTCGCGCTGCTGGGCCGCCGCCTCTTCTTCCAGCCCAGTGGCGATCTGGTCTTTTTCGGCGTAGACGCTCCCGGGGCCTGACTTGCCAGTGCCGCACGTCCCGTCCCGCTCGCAGGTCGCCTCCCGGCGCGCCTCGCTGGCCCGCACCTCCAGTTCCTCCTGCCGCTGCTGCGCCTGCTGGTACTCGGGCGATTCGACCAGGCTCGCGCCGCTGTTCACTTCGGTCAGCGCGGCCTGCAGGTCGAGCTTGCGCTGCTGCAGGTCGGGGATCGAAGCGAACTGCTCGCGCAGCTGCGCCTGTCCCGCCGCCAGCGCCACCGACTTGTCGATCTCCGCCTGGGCCGTGACCTCCGGTTCGAACACCCGGAGCTCGATCGGGATCGCGATCACGACGCCGATCAGGAAAGCGAGGAAGACCCTGGGCAGGGCCATCCCGATCGTCTTCCAGGC
This sequence comes from Solirubrobacterales bacterium, assembly GCA_033856455.1. Classification (GTDB taxonomy): domain Bacteria; phylum Actinomycetota; class Thermoleophilia; order Solirubrobacterales; family 70-9; genus VAYN01. The sequence goes on from JAWVEZ010000145.1 coordinate 37,162, forward strand.
CGAGTCCTGGCGACGGATCGAGATCAGCAGCCAGCGATCCAGGTTCATGATCGCCAATCCCCAACCGATCCCGATCAAGAGCGCCACCAGGAACGGTGCGTGCAGGTAGTCGTGGACGACGAAGGTCGAGGAGACGAGCGCCAGCACGCTCGTGGTGACCACCGTCCCCCCCATCGCAACGAACTTCGGGCGCTCGCGGGGACAGTGCCGGAGCACGTCCTCGTCCGCCCCTGAGAGCCACAGCAGCAGCTTGCTCACTTACCGCCTCCTTCGATCTTGGAATCGAGCCGCTCGAGAAACACGTCGAGCCAGGGACCTGAATCAGGGGGCAGCGGGACCGGCACCCTCGGAAGGTGCCCGCCGGCCGCCAGGGGAAGCTCTCTGTAGGTGGATGGCAGCGGCACCGCCCTGGGTGGGAGCGGAACCGGGGGGACGATCTCGGAGACGCGTGGCACCTCGACCGGGGCCGAGAACCGCGGCAGCGACGGGGTGACGACCCCGGTGACGAGGTCCAGGCGCGGCGGGTCGGGCAGCCGGATCGTCTCCAGCCGTGGCAGCGGCACGGCGCGCACGACCTCGGTCCGCGCCTCGTCCTCGCCGTAGCGATTGACCGCGCGGAAGTTGAAGGTCGCGGTGCGGCCGACGGCGATCTGGGTGCTGCCGCTCGCGGGCAACGTCCCGAGCTCGGGGGAGCTGACGAATTCGGCGTTGTCGGCGACCCAGGATACGACCACCTCTTCCCCCTCGACCACGAGGTCGCGATCGACCTCCAGCGAGACGAAAGCGGGCGGCTCCTGGGCGGCGGCCAGGGCCCGCACCCACTCGGCGGCGGTCGGCCGGGCACTGCCGTGCAGCCCGGCGGCGAAGAAGCGGCCGAAGAGTTCGCCCGCCGCGTCGGGCGCGGCTTCGAAGCGCGTGCGGTAGCTCCGGTAGGCCGCCTGGTTCAGGGGCTCCTCGGTGAACAGCGGTCCTTCGGTGTCGACCTCGGGCCAGCAGGGCCCGAGCTTCGCGTAGGCGCTCAGGGTACGCGCCCCGATCGCGCGCAAGAAGAAGCCCGGATGGATGCCGAACAACAGCCACCCGATCAAGGAGCCGACCGACCAGCGCTCGGCCCCGAGCGTGTACCGCTCGATGTCGAAGACCGCTTCGCCGCTGCCGCTGCCCTTGACCTCGGGCGGCATGCAGTCACCGACCTTGCCCGGGCTGAGCGGATGCTCGTCACCGCGTACGACGACCGCGCCCGCGTCGAGGTCGATCAACTGCACTTCGCGCCGCCGCGGTTCGAAGAGGAGGTTCTGGAGGTTGACGTCACCGTGCAGGAAGGACAGCTCCTCGAGCAGCGCCGCCTGGCGGGCGAAGGAGATCGCGAAGTCGAGGCGCTCGTTGGCTTCCGCCCCCCGGTAGTCCTTGATCCCCTGCGCTTTGTCGAGCAGGGGCGGAGCCACGTACCCGCGCTCGGCGAGATCCAGCATCAGGGTCGCGATAACCGTCTCCCGGCCGTCGCGCCGGGCGCCGACGACGACGAACGGCAACCCCAGGACCGAGTCCGGCCAGGTCGGGTCGGAGCAACGCTGGAGCGCCGCGTGCAGGTCCGTGATCCGGGGGACCACCGCACCGCCACCGCCTAGACCGGCCAGCTTTGCCTCGTCGAAGACCTTGGCCAGGAGGGGGCGGAGCGGCGACGCGCCGTCGATCGCGGTGACCGGGTGGACATCGCCGAAACCTCCCCCCGCCCGTGCCTCCCCAATCGTCAGCCGCGCCCCCACGGCGAGGGCCGCGACGCCGTGCGCGCGGACGAACGGGGCCGACTCCGCGTGCACTGCCTCGACCTCGAGCAGCGCGCTCATCCCGGGGACTCCCCGAGCGGCCGCGGCCGCACCAGCACCGCGGCGAGGCTGCTGTCGTCGTCAATCAGATCCTCGGCGAGAAGCTGATCGAGGGTCTCCGCCAGAGCCGCCCCCAGGAGGTCGCCAAGCTCGCCCGCGGGTGCCTCGGCCAGCCGGTCCCAGTCACCGCCGAGGCGGTCGAGCACGCGGACCAGCTGGCGCGGCACCTCCTTCCAGACGCGTTCGTCGGATGCGGCCCCCTGGGCGCGTTCCTCGTCGCTGGCGATGCCATCCGAGCAGGCGAGATAGATCCTCATCTGCCCCGGCGGCGTCTCGCGCAGCCCCTTCGCCACCTCGACCGCACCGCCGGCGTCGACGAACGACCGCAGCACCGGGCGCCCCTCGCTCCAATCCATTTGCGGCAGCACGACGTCGGTCCAGCGCAGCCGCACCAGCTCCGGCCGGGGGCGCGATGCTTCCAGCTCGATGATGCTGCCGTTGCCGACCAGGGCGTGGCCGACCAGGCCGCTCTCGTCGGTGCTGATCGCGAGCAGGGTCGTCGCCTGCCCGTCGCCGGCGAGGGTGGCGCCGGCCAGCATCCCGCCGAGCTGCCAGATGCCGGCCTCGACTCCGGCGCCTCGCAGCTGATCCATGGCGAGGTCGCGCACCTGCGCGGCGATCTCGGCGGAGCCCTCCGCCGAGCCGACGCCGTCACAGATGACGGCGCCGGCCCGCGCCAGCTCAGCGGTCCCGAAAGCGCCGACCCGGTCCTCGTTCTGATCCTCGCCGTGGCCGGAGACCGAGGCGGCGGCTGCGCTGACCTCGAACATCTCAGGCGCCCGTCTCTCCGGCGGCCGGCAGGGCCGGGCGCGTCGCGGTGACCGAGTCCCAGAAGAACCCGCGGAGCTGCTCGGTGTTGTAGACGCGCTGGTAGAGGCGCGGCTCGCTGACCAGGCTCTCCAGCAGGCGGTCGCCATGCGCCGGCTCGCTCTTCGTCGCGAAAAGACATGCGGCAACGTTGACGTTCGCCGCTTCGCGCAGCCGCGCGCCGATCTCGGCGGTCAGCTTCGGGTCATGCATCTCCTCGCCGTCCGACATCAACACCACGACCGCGGAAACCGGCAACTCGCTGCCGCGGTGCTGGGCGAAGAACTGATTGACGATCTCCTCGGCCGCGAGCAGGCCCGTGTGGATCGCCGTGCCGCCGGTGCCGTTAGCGGTCGGGTCGAAGGACTCGGTGGTCGAGATCGACATCACCGGGGCCGGGTCTTTGCGCTCGGTCACCTGGTCGTTGAAGGAGATGAACGCGAACTCGAAATTGGCCGCCTTTTCGCTCGCCTTCATCCGGTTGATCAGGTCCTTGAGGGCGCTCTCCACCCCTGCGGCCTTGGTCCTCACGGGCAGGATGCCCTCGACCGACTCGTCCGGCTCCTTCAGCTCCAGCGTCATCGACAGCGAGCCGTCGTCGACCATCACCGCAAGCTGTTTCCAAGCAACCGCCTCGACCGTCTCGAGGTTCGCGATCTGATCCGTCTCCTGCATTGCCACACCTCCCATGGTTGGTTCGCCTGACGAGTGCCAGGAGACACCACTTCCGAGGTGTGTGTCAAACGTCTGCCGCGTGCGGTGTCACACCGGAGAAAACCGGGGTGCGGCGTTTCTCGGGCGATCGCTCGGCACTGCATCGTTTAGGGCGGGCGCGATCGGAAACGCACCGATTTCCGGCGGCTCGCGCAAAAAACGAGGTGATTCTCGGCGTTGACGATCAGCAAGCGCATCGAATTCCCGGAGCAACGACAGGGTGGAAAATCGATTAAGTAGGTATTAAGGGCGCGCACCGTAGCGCGGACGATGCTCGCCCACGTACCGAACCGAGCTGGGAATCTGGCGCCGCAGCCAGAGCGGCAGTTCGCGACGCAGCACTTTCGGTTCGCCCGTGGGCGCCCGGTCCTCGATGCGCGGCAAGGCGACCTCCTCGATCACCAACTGCGCCGCCCCGGCCGCCGTCGTGTCGCGATCGGGCGTGCCGAGAACGAAGTTCTGCGGCTTCACGCGCCCGCCGGTCAGCCGGCTCTGCATGCCGACCAGGATCTGGTCGTTGCGCGGGAAGGCGCTGACTACCACCATCTCCGGGTCGAGTGCGAGGATCGGCCCGATCATCGCCTGGCCGAGCAGGCGGCCGGCCCGGTTGAAGACCGCCGCGATCACGTCGAGCCCATGGTCCAACTCGATCTCGCGGCCCCGGCTGGTTGCCGTGCTGCCGTGGGGGGCGAAGTGGCCGAGCTGATCGACCAGGGCCGCTCCGGTCGCGAAGCGGCCGATGCACTCGCGGCTTTCACACCAACAGGGCGGCAGGTCCTCGAGGTCTTTGAGCCCGTCCCATTTGCTGTGCAGCGGAGCGTCGGCGGTGCGGACCTTTATGTGCTGGATCTCGCCGGCAGAGCCGTTCTCGCCGCGGACGAGATGACCGTCATGCACCGCGGACATCCCCAGTCCACCGCAGATCTTCACCCCGACGACGTTGCGCGCCCCCCGCGCGACCCCGAACCGGATCTCGTAGAGGAGGTCGGCGTCGGCGTCGTTGACCATCACCACCTCGGCGCCGCCGGCTCCCTCGCCCAGCGTCGCGTTCATCGCCTCGCGGACCAGTGGCGTGACCGGGAGCGCGCCGTTTCCATCGCGGTCGCGGAAGCCGTCGTGGTGGAAGCGCGGGTCGGTCGGCTCACCGTCGCGGCCGATCGCTCCGGGCCAGGCGACCCCGACCCCCGCGAGTGCGCCCTTGGGCAGATGCTCGCCTGCCGCCGCGAACGCCTCCGCGAGGTAATCTCGCACCTGCTCGGGGGAGGCGCGCTCACCTTCGATCGGGGCGACGTCGCGATCCAGCCGGTCTTCCTTTACCGGTCCAGTCGGCCCCGACACCACCCACGAGATCGATTCCCGGTTGACCGAGATCCCGATGACCGCGCCGAGGCGTTCCCCGAACAGCAACTGCTCCCCGCCGTCGCGGGCCAGCCAGCCGTCGTCCAGTAGCAGCGCCGGAGTCTCGCTCGGCATCTGCCCACCCGCAAAGTCATCGGTCACCTTTACGACCGTCTGTCGCCGCATCAACTTTTCGGCCTCTCCCCCGGACCTGCCCCTGCACAACGGCGGTCTCGATTAGTAACGGCGCGTGAAACTTACCGCATCACTCAAATCTTCTTGGGTTCTATTTAGGGGTGCGCGTGTTTTCGCACCGTTCCGATCTCCCCGAGCCAACAAACCACACTGTGTCTATGCCGAGAGGATGAGCGAACGGATGGGTGCGTCGGACCGAAACGCGGACGCTAAGGTTGGGTCAGGATCATGTTCCTGGGGCTGAAGACCGGTGGTCACGACACCGCTGCGGCGCTGGTGGGCGAGGACGGCGCCGTCCTCGTCGCGGTCGCCGAGGAGCGGCTCGACCGTGAGAAGCACAGCTCGGCGTTCCCGCGGCAGGCGATCGAAGCTTGTCTCGCGGAGGCGGGGGCGGAGGCGGGCGACGTCGACGGGATCTTCGTCCCATATCGCTACGGCCACGCGATCTGGGGGGCCGGGGTCCTTCCGTTCCTGCGGTACCGCGGGGCGAGCGCGCGAGGGGCCCTGCGGCTCGCGCGGAGACTGACCGCGCGACGGCGGCGGGCGGCGGGCGTCCTCTTCGAGCTCGGCTTTCGCAAAGCGCCAGTCTCCCTGGATCACCACGATTGCCACGCCTACGCCGCCTACCTGACCAGCCCCTTTCAGGGGGCGGCGACTCTCCTCAGCGTCGACGGGCGCGGCGAGCGGGCCAGCGCCCGGGTCTACCGGGGCTCGCCGGAGGGGATTGAGCGGCTGGCGACCCCGGGCCGGTTTCCGCATTCGGTCGGCCTTCTCTACTCGGCGATCACCCACCACCTCGGCTTCCGCCCGAACGCCGACGAGGGCACCGTGATGGCGCTCGCCTCCTACGGCGACGCCGCCCGACTCGAACCCCTTTTCGAACGCCTGCTCCGCTACGAACACCGACGCCTGCGGACCGACCTCGGACTGTTCGCCCACTACCGGCAGCCCGAATGGTCCCCCTCACGCGAATTCGAGCGTCTTGGCTGTCCACCACGCCGGCCGGGCGAGCCACTTCTCGACGTCCACGCCGACCTCGCCGCGGCCCTGCAGAAGGCGACCGAGCGGGTCGTCGTCGCGATCGCCCGCGACGGGCGCGAGCTGGCCGGCGCCGACGACCTCTGCCTGACCGGCGGCGTTGCCCTCAACAGCGTCACCAACGGTGCCCTCGCGACCGGCTCGACACCGGGGCGGGTCCATGTCCCCTCGGCGCCCGGAGACGACGGCGCCGCGCTTGGCGCCGCGCTGCTCGGCTGGAGCCGTTCCCGGCGAGGAGCCTTGCCACAGCGGGTGCGCTCACCGTTCCTCGGTGCCGGCGGCGCCGAGGGAGCCTCGACCCAACTCAACCTGCGCCACCTCTCCGGAGGCTGGGCCGAGGAGCTGGCGGCGGGGGAGGTGGCGCTCGCGCGCGCCGCCGGGCATCTCGCCTCGGGGGCGATCGTCGGGCTGTTCGACGGACGCGCCGAGTTCGGCCCGCGCGCGCTAGGCCACCGCAGCATCCTCGCCGACCCCGCGCACGCCGGGGTTACCGACCGGCTGAACGAAACGGTCAAGTTCCGCGAGCGGTTTCGCCCTTTCGCGATCGCGATCCTCGCCGAGCGCGCCCCGGCGCTGCTCGAATCCGAGGTCGAGTCGCCCCATATGTCGATGGTCTTCCCGCTGCCCGAACACGCGCGCGCTCAGCTGAGCGGGGTCGTCCACGTCGACGGCACCGTACGTATCCAGACCGTCGGCCCCGAGGGGCCGCCACTCTTGCGCAAACTGCTGCAGCTGTTCGACGAGATGACCGGGGTCCCGGCGCTGGTCAACACCTCGATGAACGTGAAGGGGGAGCCGATCGTCGAGACCACTAAGCAGGCGCTGGCGTGCGTGGAGCGGACCGGCATCGACTCCATCCTGATCGGCGAGCGCCTGTTCGCGAAGCGGGAGCCCGCCCTCAGGGCGCCGGACCTGCACGTCGCGGGCCCCGGAATCCCGAGCTAGCCCCGCCCCAGTTCCGGTGGACGACCGGCCAGCGGCAGCTCGATCGCCACGGTCGAGCCGCGTGCCCAGGCGCGGCCGCCGTGGCGCTCGGCGGTCGCGCGGACGATCGCCAGGCCGAGCCCGGAGCCGGGCGAGCCGGTCGCCTCGTCGCCGCGCCAGAAGCGCCCGAAGGCGTCCTCCTCGGTGCCGGGCGCGAACCCCTCCCCCGCGTCGGTGACGGCGACCTCGGCGCGGCCGTCGCCCAGGTGCAGCGCGAGCTCCACCGCTCCCCCCGGCGGGCCGTGTCGCTCCGCGTTGTCGAGCAGGTTGGCGATGCTGCGAGCGAGGGCGTCGGGCTCGCCGACCACGCTCGCCGGCCCGTCGATTTCGACCCTGACCTCGGCGCGACCGGCGGCCGCCTCGCGGACCAGCTGGTCGAGGCGTAGCTCCTTCCGCGGCCGCTGCGGCGCCGACTGGCGCTCGATCTCGAGCAGGTCGTCGACCAGGCGGCGCAGCCGCTCGGCGTCGGCTTCGAGGTCGGCGATCGCCTCCGGGTCGGGCCCGTGGCGGCCGATGTACTCGACGTTGCCGCGCAGCGCGGTGAGCGGCGTCCGCAGCTCGTGGCTGGCGTCGGCGAGGAAGCGGCGTTCGCGCTCGCGCGAGGCCTCGAGCGAGACCAGCATCCGGTTCAGGGTGCTGGCCAGCTCGGCGATCTCCTCCGGGCCGCTCGGCTCGGCCAGCCGCCGCGAGGAGTCCTCGGTGCGCTCGATCGTCGCCGCCGAGGAGGAGAGGTCGCGCAGCGGCCTGGTGCTGCGCCGGGTGAGGACGGTCGCGGCGACGCCGCCGACCAGGACCGCGCCGACCCCGCAGAGCAGCAGCAGCAGGCCGAGCCGCTTCTGGGTGTCTTCGATGTCGGTGGTGCTGGAGGCGACGAGGACGACCCCGCCGGCGGCGGGGCCACCGACCTCGGCGATCGGGGCGGCGAAGAGGCGGATCGGTTCGCCGCTGAGCTCGGCATCGGCGTAGGCGGTGCGGCCCTGCTCGGCCGTCTGCACGGCGTCGACCCGCGGCAGCAGGCGGGCGCCGAGCGAGAGCGAGCGGGCCACGATCGCGCCCTCGCGGTCGAGCACCTCGACGTCGAGCTGGCGGCCGGAGACCGGCGATTCGAGCCCGCCGGGGGCGCGCAGCAGGGCCGGCGCCGAGACCGCGAGCCGGGCGACGTCGGTCGCCCGCTGGCGCAGGCTGTCGTCGAGCGAGCTCGACATCCGCTCGCCGATCACCAGCCGCGCCGCGATCCCGAAGAGGATCACCGCCAGCGCCACCGCGGCGATCGAGACGATGGTCAGGCGCCCGCTGAGACTGCGCGTCCTCACCCGGCGAGGATCTCCTTACTCATCTAGGAGGCGAGTATGAAGCCGACCCCGCGCACGGTTCGGATCGCCTCCGGGTCGCCGAGCTTGCTGCGCAGCCGGGCGACGTAGCGGTCGACGATGTTGTCGACCGCGGCCCCGCCCCAGATCTGCTCGATCGCCGCCTCGCGCGAGAGCACCGCCCGCGGGTCGCGCAGCAGCAGCTCCAGCAGCTCGGCCTCGCGGCTGCTCAGCTCGACCGCCTCCCCCGCCCCGGTCTGGACCGTGTGGGTGACGGTGTCGAGGACGATCGCGCCGTGGGCCAGTCGCTCGGAGCGGTCGGAGCCGCGCCGGGTCAGCGCCCGCAGCCGCGCCACCACCTCGTCGATCGCGAAGGGCTTGATCACGTAGTCGTCGGCGCCGGCCTCGAGCCCGCGCACCCGTTCCTCGACCGCGTCGCGGGCGGTCAGCATCAGCACCCCGCCGGTCACCCCCTTCTCACGCAGCCGCCGGCAGACGTCGAAGCCGCTCAGTCCCGGCATCGCCACGTCGAGCACGACGAGGTCGGGCGCGCTGGCCTCGGCCAGCGCCAGGGCGGCGCCGCCGTCGGCGGCGCTCCGCACCTCGAAGCCCTCGGCCCCGAGGCTGCGCTCGAGCATGCGGCGAACCGCGGCGTCGTCCTCGACGATCAGAACCTGGTCGGGCACTCGCTCGCGGTCTCCATCTCCACAACCAACAGGATCGTGGCTAGTCGCCGGCGACGTCGCGGCGCAGGAAGACGAGGCCGGCGGCGAACAGCGCCGGGATCGCGTAGAGGGAGCAGACCCAGGCCGCGCGAATCACCGGGTCCCAGTCGACCGGCGAGCGCAGGAAGCCCTGCCAGGCGTCGAACTGGGTGCTCAGCAGGTAGGGCCGGATCGCCTCCAGCCCGGGCAGGATCCCGACCAGCTGGACCAGCAGCGAGAACATCAGCGTGCCGACGATCGCCGCGGCGCTGTTGCGGAAGACGGTCGAGAGCAGCAGCCCGATGCAGGCGACGGCGGAGATCGGCAGCAGGTAGACGGCGAGGCTGGCGATCACCAGGCCGAGCCCTTCGTTGGCGGAGATCTCGGTCCCCGAGAGGCTGGTGATCGAGTTGAAGCCGGAGGCGAGGATGCCGGCGCCGAGCGCGACCGCGCCCATCAGGGCCATCGCCAGCACCGCGTAGGTGAAGGTCGCCAGCACCTTCCCGAGGAAGACCTGGTGGCGCTCGACCGAGCGGGTGAGGATCCCCTTGAGGGTGTCGTGGCGGTCCTCGGCGGCGACGATGTCGCCGGCGACCAGGGCGGTGATCAGCGGGAACATCCAGACCGAGCCGAAGAGCAGGAGGACGAGCGGGATCGCCAGGCCGGTCTCGTTGACGTAGCGGCCGAAGGCGACTTCCTCGGGCTGGCCGCCCTGGGTGACCAGGGCGATGACGAAGATCAGCGGGACGATGGCGGCGGCGCCGAGCCCCAGGTAGGTGCGCTTCTGGGCGCGCAGCTTGCGCAGCTCCCAGCGGTAGACGGTGAGGACGCAGGGGTTCACGCCGCCTCCAGGGCGGGGTCGCGGCGCGGCGCCGGGGCGCCCGGAGCGTCGCCCTCGGTGAGCCGGAAGAAGAGGTCCTCGAGGCTGGCGTGGCGCGGGCTCAGCTCGACGATCAGGGCCCCGGCCTCGGACAGGGCCAGCGAGAGGGCGCTGACCGCGGCCTCGTCGCGGGCGCTGAAGGTGGTGCCGCCGTCGCCGGCGACGACCTCCGAGATACCCGCCTGGGCGGCAGCAACCGCGCGGGCGCGCTCTTCGTCGGTGGTCCGCAGCCGGTAGCCCTCGCCGGCCTGCTGGCGCAGCTCCTCCAGCGAGCCCTCGTAGGCGACCCGCCCGGAGCGGACGATCGCCACCCGGTTGCAGAGTTCTTCGACCTCGGCCAGCAGGTGGCTGGAGAGCAGCACGGTCATCCCACGGGCCGAGAGTTCGCGGATCAGGTCGCGCATGTCGCGCATCCCGCCCGGGTCGAGGCCGGTCGCCGGCTCGTCGAGCAAGAGCAACTTCGGTTTACGTAGAAGTGCTGCCGCCAGACCAAGCCGCTGCCGCATCCCGTGCGAGTAGCCGCCGACCCGGTCCTTGGCGCGCTCGCGCAGGCCGACGATCTCCAGCGACTCCTCGATCCGCGAGGCGGAGTCGCCGTCGTCGAGCGCCGCGAACAGCTCGAGGTTGCGGCGCCCGTTCAGGTAGGGGTAGAAGGAGGGCGCTTCGACGAAGCCGGCGACCCCCTCCAGCGCCTTGACGCTGAGCTGCGGGTCGCGGCCGAAGAGAAGGACTGATCCGGCCGTCGGCCGGATCAGTCCCAACATCATCCGCAGCGAGGTCGTCTTGCCGGCGCCGTTGGGGCCGAGATAGCCGAAGACGTCGCCGACCTCGACGGTGAGGTCGACGTCGTCGACGGCGACGATCTCGCCGTAGCGCTTGACCAGGCCCTTGACCTCGATCGGGGCCGGTTTGAGTGGCGACAGCCTCGGCATCGGTGGCCTAGACCTCAGAGCGCACGGGCCGCGGCCTCCACCGCGGCGGGGGGCACCGAGCCGACCACCACGTAGTCGACGCCGTCGCGGCTGAACCAGAGGGCCGAGCCGAGCGCGGTGTCGAGCTCTTCGCCCTTGACGTCGCCGATCACGACTTTCGGCAGGGTCAGCCCCTCGCCCTCCTCGCCCTCCTCGGCGGGCTGCTCGGGCTCGGTCGCCGTCTGAATCACGGCGATCCCGCCGAGGCCCTCGCCGTAGGTGACGAGCGCCGCCTGCTTGCCGTCGACCTCGATCCCGCGCACTCCGGTGCGGGGCAGGCCGGCCAGCGATTTCGGCGCGGTCAGCTCGAAGTCGACCGCGGCGGCGACGGCGTCGAGGCCGGCGGTCTCGCTCGGTTTGCCGTGCTCGGAGGCCGGCTCCGGCGCGAGGTCGACGACTTTGGCGTCATCGGGCGGGGAGATCTCGAAGACCGAGGAGTCGACCGCTTCGAAGCTGACGTCGGTCGCCTCCAGCTCGAGCACCGGCGAGCCGCTGTCGTCGGCGTAGACGGCGCCGCGCAGCGGAATCCCGTTCTCCGAGCTCCAGGCGAGCTCGACACCGCCGAGCAGGCCGCCGTCGTGGCTGGGCGCGGCGCGCAGCGTGTAGGTCGGCTCGCCGCCGGTGTTCGACGGCTCGGCGCCGGAGAGGTCGACGTGTTTGCCGGCGCGGTCGATCTCGTCCTGGATCCGGGCGATCGTCGGCACCCCGTGCTCCTCGGCCTGCTCGCCTTTCTCCTCCGGGATCGTGCCCCGGTAGACGACGTTGGCGGTGCCGTCGTAGATTTCGAAATCGCGGTCCTCGACCAGCACCTGGCTGTCGTTGCCGCCGCCCAGCTCAGGACTCGCCTGCAGCTCCAGCCGCAGCTTGCCGCCGTCGGCGGGCGAGGCCCAGAGGCGGCCGCTGGCGCCGGTCAGGATCGGGTCGCCGCCTTCGAAGCTGGCGCCGTCGATCAGGTTGTTGGTGAACTCGACCTCGGCGCTGATCCCCGGAACCTCGGGGGCGTCGAGCGCGTCGTGGACGGCGTCGGCGAGCGGCTTCGGCTCCGGCTTCGGGCCGTCGCCGGAGGTCGCCACGGCGACCGCGGTGGCCCCGATCGCGACCACCAGGGTCAGCGCGCAGAGGGTCAGCAGTCGGCGGGTCGATATGCGGCGAAGAAAAGTCAAGACGGTCTCCTCTCGAATGCGGGACCGCTCCAGCCTAGGTTTGCTCCTTGAAAGAACTCTGACAGCTTGGCAGCGCCGGCTCGACCCGCCCTCGATGCCTCATACACGCCATAGCGTGTACGGGACATCGAGCGCGGGTCAGCCCAGCTCGTCCAGGGTGCGGCCGCTCTTCACCGACTCGGGGCGCTCGGCGGTTATGTCGGAGCCGGGCCGGGCCTCGTCGTCCTTGCGCTTGATCAGCAGCCAGCGCGCCTTCTCGCCCGGCGGGCCGGTGCGCTGCAGGGCCCAGCCGCCGCGCAGCTTCTCGCCGTGCAGGACGAAGACCGCGTGGCCGCGCTCCAGCGCCTGCGGCCAGGCGACCCGGCCGCCCTGCTCGTAGCCGCCCCGGTCCCAGACGATCACCGCGCCGCCCTCCAGCTCCCCCTCGAAATCGTTGTGGGACAGCTGGTGGTCCTCGACCTGGATCGCCATCCGTTTGACCGCCGGGTCGAGCGAGGGGCCCTTCGGCACCGCCCACGACTTCATCACCCCCTCGACCTCGAGCCGCAGGTCGTAGTGATGCGCGGTCGCCTGGTGCTCCTGGACGACGAAGGCGCCGGCCTCGACCCCGCGCACCGCGAACTGCTCGTGCCCCTCGACCTTGACGTCGTCGACCTCGACCTCCTCGACCGCCGCCCCGGGCGGGCCCTCGCGCAGAAACTCCAGCAGCTCCTCGACCGCCGGCTCCGGGCCCTCGGCGTGGACCAGCACGGTCCCGTCCTCCTGGTTCCGCACCCAGCCCAGGACCCCGAGCTCGTGCGCCCGGTCCACGGTGCTCTGGCGAAAGAACACTTCCTGGACCCTGCCGCGGACGGTCGCGCGCACGGCTTTCGAATCGGTCGGACTCACGGCTCGATCACGTTACCCGGGTCCGGTTTGCGCTCCGGCGGCGCCTGGCTGTAGTCGCCGAACGGGGCGTCGCGTTCGGCCACCGTCGCCGGCACGCCCTGGTCGGCGGCGCGGTCGACGAAGGAGTGGGCGTCGGGGATGTTGCGCATGATCCCGTCGAGGATCGGGCCGAGCGTCTGGGTCGCGGCCAGGCCCATGTTCTCGTAGGCCTGGTTGACCATCAGCTTCTGGGCCGCCAGCTGCCCCATCGGCAGGGCCGCCAGCTCCTCGGCCCGCTCGCGTACCCGCTCCTCCAGCTGCGCGAAGGGGACCGCCTCGTTGATCAGCTCGACCTCGGCGGCTTCGCGGCCGGAGAGCGGCCGGCCGGTCAGCGCGTGGTGCTTGGCGCGCGAGAGGCCGAGCCGGTAGATCCACATCCCCGAGAGGTAGGCGCCCCAGACGCGCGAGTAGGGCGTGCCGATCTGCGCGTCCTCGGAGGCGACGACGAGGTCGGCCAGCAGCGCGTAGTCGCTGCCCCCGCCGACGCACCAGCCGTGGACCTGCGCGATCACCGGCTTCGGCGAGCGCCAGATGCTCATGAACTGCTGGTGCGGGGAGGTCGCCGCGGCGCTCACCGCCATCATGTCCTTGCCCGGGTCCCAGCGGCCGTCGGTCTTGAACTCCTCGCCGAGCTGGAAGCCGTCGCCGAAGTCGTAGCCGGCGCAGAAGGCGCGGCCGGCCCCGCGCAGCACGATCACCTTCACCGCCGGGTCGCGCACCGCCTCGTTGACCGCCCGCTCGACCTCTTCCGGCATCGGCGGCACGATCGCGTTCAACGCCCGTGGTCGGTTCAGCGTGATCGTCGCGATCGGCCCCTCGCTCTCGTAAAGGATCGCCTCGTAGCTCATCGCCCCTCCCTCGTTCCAAGGTCTGCCCTGCTGCGGCCAGTTCATCACGAGTTCTCGCTTTCGGCGCAGTGAGATGAGAGCATCCCGGCGGGGGATGACGGACTTCCTGGTCAAGCGCGACGATCTGCACCAGTGCCGCCTGGTCGAGTCGGCGCCGTCCGAGCCTGGGCCGGGCCAGGCGTTGCTGCGGGTCGAGACCTTCGGGCTGACCGCCAACAACGTCACCTACGCGGTCTTCGGCGAGGCGATGAGCTACTGGGACTTCTTCCCCTGCGAGGAAGGCTGGGGCCGGGTGCCGATGTGGGGCTTCGCGACGGTCGAGCTGAGCGAGGTCGAGGGGCTGGAGCCGGGCACGCGGCTGTTCGGCTACCTGCCCCCCTCCTCCTACCTGCTGGTCACCCCGGTCGCCGCCCGCGACGGCTCCTTCGTCGACGGCTCGCCGCACCGCGCCGCCCTGCCCTCGGTCTACCACCGCTACATCGCCACCGACGCCGACCCCTTCTACCGCGAGGAGACCGAGGCGATGCAGATGCTGCTGCGGCCGCTCTTCTTCACCTCGTTCATGATCGACGACCAGCTCGCCGACGACGGGCTCACCGCGAAGGGGCCGATCGTCTGCTCCAGCGCCTCCAGCAAGACCGCGCTGGCCGCCGCCCACCCGCTCTCCCAGCGCCCGGAGGCGCGGCTGATCGGCCTCACCTCGGCCCGCAACCGCGAGTTCGTCGCGGGCCTCGGGATCTACCACCAGGTCGTCAGCTACGAGGAGATCGACTCGTTGGAGCGCGAAGCGGCGACCTTCGTCGACTTCGCCGGCGACGCCGACGTCCGCCACGCGGTCCACTCCCACTACGGCGGCGAACTGCTGGCCAGCATCGCCGTCGGGATGACCCACTGGGAGGCGATGACCCCGAGCGCGGCCGAGCTGCCCGGCCCCACCCCGTCTTTCTTCTTCGCCCCCGACCGGATCGTCAAGCGCGGCCAGGACTGGGGCCGAGACGCCCTCGAGCAGCGGGTCGTCGAAGCCTGGCACCCGTTCTGCGACTGGTCCGCCGGCTGGTTGGAGCCGATCCGGGGCGAGGGCTTCGAGGGCGTGCTCGACGCCTACCTCGACGTGCTCGACGGCGGCGTGCCGCCGCACAAGGCGCACGTGCTGGCGCTGGCGGCCTGACGAGCCGCTCTCGTAGTCCCGTCCAGGCGCGCTTTGCCGCCGCCGTGGCGAATTACAGTGTCGGCGCGCATGAACGGCGAATACCAGCGCTACCGCGTTCTCTGGCCGCTCGTCCCGGCGATGGCGATGGTGATGATCGACTTCACGATCGTCAGCATCTCGGCCTCGACGATCCAGGACGACCTGCACCTCTCGGAGACCGCGGTGCAGTGGCTGGTCACCGCCTACGCGCTCTCGACCGCCGCCTTCGTCGCGCTCGGCGGCCGGCTCGGCGACATGATCGGCCACCGCACGATCTGCATCTCCGGCGTCGTGATCTTCGCCCTCAGCTCGCTGATGTGCGGACTGGTGCCCGACAGCAGCGGGATCTCCGAGGGCTGGCTGATCACCTTCCGCCTCCTCCAGGGGGTCGGCGCCGGCATGCTGATCCCCTCCGCCACGGTGCTCGTGCTCGACGCCTTCCCCGGCCCGGAGCGCGGCAAAGGGCTGGCGATCTTCTTCATCGTCGCCGGGCTGTTCACGGCGATCGGGCCGATCGCCGGCTCCTACCTGACCGAGTACTGGACCTGGCGGGCGATCTTCTGGATCAACGTGCCGGTGGCGCTGCTCTCGCTGATCGAGTTCCGCTTCGCGAAGCTGCACGACGTCAAGCAGCCGTCGAAGCTCGACGTGCGCGGCGCGGTGCTGATCGTGGTCGGGATGGCGCTGACCGTGCTCGGGATCCAGCAGTCGACCGAATGGGGCTGGGACAGCCCCGCGACGATCGGCTCGATCGTCGCCGGGCTCGTCGTCCTCGGGGCCTTCGTCCAGGTCGAGCGCAACACGCCCGAGAACCCGCTGATCGACGTCAACGCGCTGCTCGCCAACCGCCCCTTCGCGGTCGACAACCTGCTCACCTTCCTCGCCTTCGGCCCCTGGCTCGCGGTCTTCTTCTTCGGCTCGATGTACTTCCAGATCGCGGTCGGCCAGGAACCGACCCAGGCCGGTTTCTCGATCCTGACGATGTTCTATTCCTTCTTCGTCGCGGCGCGGATCGGCGGCGGCTGGATGGACAAGTACGGGGCGAAGAAACCGGTGGTCCTCGGCTTCCTGCTCGGGGCGATCGGGATGGTCGTCTGGGGAGGCAACCTCTCCGAGCTGAGCCACAGCGAAACGCTCTGGGGGATGCTGATCACCGGCGCCGGCTTCGGCCTGATCTTCTCGCCGCTCAACACCGACGCGCTCAACCGCCTGCCGGACTCGATGCGCGGCCAGGGCTCCGGCGTCACCCAGACCTTCCGCAACTTCGGCTCGGCCCTCGGCATGGCGATCATGGGCAGCGTGATCGCCGGCGCCACCGACCTCACCGGCCCCGAAGGGCCCGGCGACTTCGCCGCCGCGATGGAGACCGCCTGGTACGTCGGCGCCGGCATGCTCGCGGTCGGCTGGTTCCTCGCCGCCCGCCTGATGCCCAGCGGCAAGCAAGAGGGCATCGAGTAGGCGGCGCTTGTGACCTCAGGCCGGCTATAGCCGGCCTGATGCTTCAACCGTCCTTCGGTCCCCTCGCCAGTCGACCGCCTGGCGCCGCCAGCGCAGCGCCCCGGCCTCGATCACGAACCCGATCAGCAGGATCAGGAGGATCTGCGAGGCCTGTTCCTGGAACAGCAGCCCCTCCGATTCCTTCGGCAGCGGCCAGGTGACCGCGATGAAGGTGATCGCCGGCGCCACGAACGGGACGGTCGGCGCCGCCCAGGCGATCAGCCGCCCCAGGTAGTCCCAGAACTCCCGCAGCCAGGCGAGCGAGAGCCGGGGCCGCGGCGGCTCCGGCGGATTGACCCCGACCCGGCCCAGCGTGTACGTGACCAGCCAGATCAGCCCGACCAGGGCGATCAGCGGCCCGATCACCGCCCCGCCGAGCACCAGCGCGACGACCGAGAAGACGGCCAGGGCGACCGAGGCCACAACGCTGCGCTGCTTCGGTGATCGGCTCTCGTCCAGGGCGCCCGCACCTTATTGAGGGGACCCGTCGTCAACCGCGGGCGCACTAGACTGGGTCGCGCTGTGGTCAACCTCACCCGGATCTACACCCGCCTCGGCGACGACGGCCAGACCCACCTCGGCGACATGAGCCGGGTCGCGAAGACCCACCCGCGGATCGAGGCCTACGGGGACGTCGACGAGCTCAACTCGTTCATCGGCCTGACCCGCGCCGAGTGCGAGGTTCCCGCGGCGCGTGAGGAGTGGCTGGGCCGGATCCAGAACGAGCTGTTCGACGTCGGCGCCGACCTCTCGGTGCCGGAGCCCGAGGAGGAGAGCGAGCGCTCGCGCCTGCGCATCACCCCCGCCTACGTCGAGTGGCTGGAGGCGGCCTGCGACGAGGTCAACGAGGGGCTCGAGCCGCTGCGCTCGTTCACGATCCCCGGCGGCTCGCGGCTCGCCGCCCACCTGCACGTCTGCCGCACCGTCTGCCGCCGGGCCGAGCGCAAAACGAGCCTGGTCGAGGACGCCAACCCGGAGGCCCTGCGCTACCTGAACCGGCTCTCCGATCTGCTCTTCGTGATGAGCCGCGAGGCCAACGCCGGCGCCGAGCCGCTCTGGCAGCCCGGCGCCTCCGGCGAGGGCTCCTAGCCCTCGCTCACGGCCAGCCACGCTCAGCCGAGGATCAGCGTCGCGCGCGACTCGACCCTGCGGACCGCCGGAGCGGCCAGGCCCTCGGGCGCGGCGGGCATCGTGTCGGCGGCGGCGAGGGTGCCGTAGTCGAGCCCGGTCATCGTTCCCAGCTCGCGAATCGAGATCTGGAAGAGCTTGAACTCCTCCAGCCCCAGGGACTCCAGCTTCGCCTCCAGGTCGTCCTGGGTGAGGACGTAGGCCTTCGCCTTCAGCACTCCACCCTCGACGTAGGCGATCGCCTTCCAGAAGGAGCGCGGCACGAGGACGCCGCGGTAGAGGAAGTCGGTGTCCTTGAAGATCGGCCCGCCGAGCACACAGATCTTCAGGTCGTCCACGTCGACGTCTTCGTAGACGGCGTTCTCGAGCTTCCCCCACAGGCCGTGCTGGCTGGACTGGTTGAAGTGGTCGAGCTGGGGCGTGATGTTGGTGAAGAAGAAAGAGTCGCTGTTCGCTTTTTCGGCCTCGTCGCGGCTGCCCCACAGCAGGTCGGCCCGGCGGGCGATGTGGCCGCGGTCGAGCGGGTTGCCCGCGTAGAGGGAATCGTCGACCTGGAACCGGGCCTCGTAGGCGTCGTCGAGGACGAAGTCGAGGCCGTCGCGGGTCAGCGTCTGCAGCCCGTTGCCGTCGATGTTCCAGGCGACCCAGCGACAGAAACGGCGTGAGGCGCTCATCGCCAGCGAGAAGTGGGTGTAGTCGCGAACCGTCCCTCCCGCTTTGGTCGGCGCGAGGTCGTCGCTGACCGCACCGCTGGCGGCGAGGGGAACGTCGATCGACTGGCCGACCGGGAGGAAGAACGGGTCATAGCCGACCGCCCCCGGGTCGACGACGAACGCGTCCTCGGCAACCGGGCTGAGCGGGGCGATCTCGAGCTTGGCGAAGACCGAAGACGCGTAGCAGGCAAGCGCGTACTCGGCGGGCTCCACCGTCTCGCCGGCGAAGTGCAGGCCCACCATCATCTCGCTTGCCTCGCCGGAGCCGTCGACGGCCATCCAGGCCGAACCCGAATCGCCACCCATCGAGATCTCGCCGTTCTCGGCCGGGTTGGCGGGGTCCGCGCTGATCTCGAAGCTGCCGATCTCGTGTTCTCCCTCCGCTCCGTAGGAGAGCTTGGTGATCGTGTGCACGCGGGTCACGACCCCGCGGGTGACCCCGGTGGTGCGGCCGGACTTGACCACCTGGTCACCGAGCTCCGGATCGCCGATCTGGCGGATCGGGACGTCCAGCTCGAAGACTTCCTCGGCCGTCGGCCGGTTCTCGATGCTGGCGATCGCGCAGTCGCCCGCGAGCCCGAGGAAGCTGCGGACCAGGGTGCCGCAGACGTTGTCGGCAACGCGGTTGTCGTCGAACGGCCCCGGCTGGGCGATCGGGTCGCCGAGCTTGCCGTTCTCGCCATGCAGCACGTGCCAGTTCGAGAGGACCCGGGTCTCGCCGCCGACCGTCTCCCTGACCAGACAGCCGAGCGTGCCGGCGGTCGAGCTGACGTGGCCGATGCTGACTCCCGGCATCATCGGGTCGAGGCGGCGCTTGCGGTCGTCCTTGACCTCGACCGCGACGGCGACGGGCTGCGTTTCGAAGTCACGCTCGAGGACGTCCGTCGCGAGGGTGATCCCGTTGACGGTGATCGACTCCGGGATCGGCCGGGTCCGGATGCCCTCCAGCTGCTCGAGCCCGACCTTCTTGCCGACCGTGAACTGCAGCGCCAGCTCGTCGGTCCGCTTGCCGTCTTTCACCTTGTAGCCGATGCCCACCGAGGTCACGTTCGGATCCCGCAGGTACTCGTCGGCAACTTGGCGAACCGCGGCCTGCACCGCCGCCTTGTCCGTCAGGTCTAACTCACCCATCTCCTACTCCCCCTAAGTTCCACAGTCAGGGTTTGACAGTAGCTGGGAAGAACACCATGGTCAAATTTCTTCCAATAAACAGTGAGTTACTGTAAACAGTCACAGTTACACACCGGTTTGGAGATCGCTCGATCGGGGCAGGGACAGTCCAAAGTCCCGGGCAGGGACAGGGATCCGAGGAGGATGGAATGGTCGCGCGTCCGCGCATCGCTCGAGCTCGTCAACTGCTGCTCGCCCTTGCCGGCGCGCTGCTCCTGCTGGCCTTCGCCGCGCAAGCGTCCTTGGCGGCGCCGCTGCGCTACGTCGCCCTCGGCGATTCCTACAGCGCCGCCTCGGGCGTGCTCCCCCCTGACCTGACGGCGCCGCCGCAATGCCTGCGCTCGACCCGCAACTACCCGCACGTGATCGCGCAGGAGACCGGCGCGCAGCTGACCGACGCGACCTGCGGCGCGGCGGAGACCGGCCACTACTTCGAACCGCAATACCCCGGGATAAAACCGCAGCTCGACGCGGTGCGGGCGGACACGCAGCTGGTGACGATGACGATCGGCGGCAACGACAGCGGCGTCTTCATCGACGCGATCCTCTCCTGCGGCGCCGCCGGACTGCTCAGCCTCGGGCAGGGCAGCCCCTGCAAGGACAAATACGGGTCCTCGTTCGAAGACACGATCCGCAACACGACCTATCCCTCCCTGGTCAACGCACTGGGCGCGGTTCGCGCCAAGGCGCCGAAAGCGCGGGTCGCGATCCTCGGCTACCCGTGGATCATGCCGGCGACCGGCAGCTGCTTCGCGAGGATGCCGGTCGCGGTGGGCGACGTGCCCTACGTGCGCGGGATCCAGGCGACGCTGAACGACGCGGTGCGGCGCGCCGCGGCGGCGACTGGGTCGACCTACGTGAACATGAACAGAGTTTCCGAGGGCCACGACGCCTGCAGGCCGATCGGCGTGCGCTGGATCGAGCCGGTCCTCCAGGGCACCAACCCGGTGATCGTCCACCCCAACGCGCTGGGCGAGTCGGAGATGGCGGCGCAGGCGATCAAAGTCCTGAACCTGGACTGAGCAGGCACCGAATCCACGGAATCGGCGAGGATGGGGCAGATGCCCCAACCTCGCAACTCGAAAAAACGCGAAGAGCGCCCCGAGTACGGCTGGGTGATCTCCTTCGGCTGCAAAACCACCGGCACGCTGAAGCGGCTCAAGGTCGACACCGACCCGTCCTCGGACACGAGCCCGATCGAAGTGCCCTGTGAGTGCGGCGAAGTCCACCGCGTCACCGTCTCGCCCTACCGGCGCCGCCGCGCCGCCGACGAGGCCGTCGACCTCGAGGTCAAGTCGCTCGACCAGCTGCGCGGCGGAGACGCTTAGGAATCGATCCGCGCGGGTTACTCCAGCTCGCGGACCGGGAGGCCGAAGCGGTCGCGGATCTCCTCGGCCAGCTCCTCCTTCGACCAGCTCTCTTCGTCCGCGGAGCTGGCGACGAGCACGATCTGGTCGGCCTCGAAGGTCGCGAGCGCGTCTTCGACCGCCAGCAGCGGGTCGGCCTCGCCGGCCTCGGTCTCGACCACGGTGGCGTCGGTCGCCTCCTCGAGTTCGGCGGCCGAGCCGACCGCGCGCTCCTCGGCCGCGACGATCGAATCGTCGACGTCGCCGGCAACCAGGTCGAGGCCGGAGCGGGGCTCGATCGGGGCGATCACCTTCAGCTCCGCGTTCTCGTCGAGATCGAGCTCTCGGCCCAGCTGCGCTTCGTCGATGGCCGCCCCGGCCACCACGAGGATCCTCTGTAGATCGTCAGCCATCTCTCGACTTCCTACCCAGCCAGGCACAGAGATAACGGGCCCGAACACCCGTCCGCGCCCCCTTCCCGGCGTCCGCGCCGTCCTCTAGAAATCGACCCGATGCGGTCCCGGCCACTCCGCCTGCCCTCGGGCCCCCTGGGTGTCATCGCCCTGCTCGCGACGCTCGCCTGCCTGCTCGCCCTGCCCGCCGCCTCTTCGGCCGGGCCGATCGTCGCCGACAACGGCTTCCGGCCGAACCCGAACGGGTTCTCCTTCCAGAACTACGGGGACGAAGAGGGCTACGCGAACCTCAACCCCGCCGAGCTCGAGCGCCTCTACGGGCCCGGCGTCTGCATCCCGGGCCGCGGCAGGTGCGTGCTGACCCCGATCGCCCGCAGCTACATGGAGGCCTACAACGAAGGCTCCGCCGACGGCCACTGCTTCGGCTTCGCGACCCTCTCGGAGCTGATCTACAAGGGCTACCTGCCGCGCTTCGGCTACTCGAGCGTCGGCGCCCTCGGGCCCGGCGCGATCACCACCTTCCAGCTGGCGATCGAAGGCAACAACCTCCTGCAGCGCTCGATCGCCCGCGCCTTCAACTTCCAGGAGCTCGCCTCGATCAACGAAGCGACGCTGGTCGGAACCCCGGCCCAGATCCTCGACAAGCTGCTCGGCGGCGCCCTCGACCCGAAGGAAAAGGAGATCTGGACCTTCGAGATCTTCCAGTACGGGTTCAAAGCCGGCCACGCGATCACGCCCTACGCGGTCGAGGACATGGGCAACGGCGTCTACGACGTCCACGTCTACGACAACAACTGGCCCAACGACGACAGCCGCCGGCTCCAGATCGACGCCAAGCAGAACACCTGGAGCTACTACGCGGCGATCAACCCCGGCTTCCCGCAGGCCCAGTACGAAGGCAACGCGAAGTCGAAGACGCTGCGGCTCTCGCCGGTCACCCCCGGGCTCGGCGTCCAGCCCTGCCCGTTCTGCGTCGGCCGCGAAGGCGCCGGCTCGAAGTTCAACGAGATCCGCCTCGACGGGACCAGCGACCAGCACGCGCGGCTGCTCGTCACCGACGCCAAGGGACGCAAGACCGGCTACGTCGGCAAACGGATCGTCAACCAGATCCCCGGCGCCAAGCTGCTGCCGCGGAGCTCCCAGGGGATCGTGCCGCTGGCCGGCGGCGGCGCCGAATACGGCGACTCGCCGGTGCCGGTGATCCAGGTGCCGAAGAACGTCGAATTCGAAGTCGCGATCGACGGGCGCCACCTGAAGGTGCGCGACCGCGAGACGCTGAGCCTGGTCGGCCCGACCTACGACGCCAGCTTCGAGAACATCATCATGGGCCCCGGCCAGACCGCCAAGGTGGCGATCGACCCGCGCGGCAACGCGATCGGCTACCGGGCCAGCGCGAAGACCGTCGCGCCGGCGATCTCGCTCGGCGAGGAATCGAAGAGCACCGGCTACACCGTCACCGTCGCCACCAAACGGGCCCCGCGCAACTCCGACCTGATCTTCGTCAAGGTGCCGAAGCAGCAGCTGATGTGGTTCGGCGACACGACGACCAGCCGCCGCACCTACGAAGTCGCGATCGACGCGCTCAGCAACAAGGGCATGAAGAGCTACGCCCGCAAGGTCACGATCCAGGGCCACGAGCAGGCCTTCCTCTACTACGGCCCCCTCGCCAAGGACGGCGAGGCGAAGATCGTCGTCTACCGGCCCGGCAAAGAGAAGGTCCGGGTAATCCCGATCTCCTAGGCTGACCGCGATGAGCGTGGGAGCACAACGCCCCCGTCGCCTGCTCGTCGCCCCCGACTCGTTCAAGGGCACCTTCAGCGCCCCCGAGGTGGCCGCGGCAATCGGTGCCGGGATCGCCGACGCGGGCGGCGAGGCCGACCTCTGCCCGGTTGCCGACGGCGGTGAGGGCACGGCCGAGGCGCTGCGGGTGGCACTCGGCGGCGAGAGGCTGCGGGTGCCGGCGCACGACCCGCTGGGACGGGAGATCGAGGCCGAGCTCGTGCTGCTCGACGACGGCGCGACCGCGGCCCTCGACACCGCCGCGGCCTCCGGGCTGCCGCTGCTCGACCCGGACGAGCGCGACGCCGAGGCGGCGAGCACGGCCGGTACCGGCGAGCTGATCGCCGCGGCGCTGGCGGCCGGAGCCGGGCGCGTCCTTGTCGCGGCCGGCGGCAGCGCAACGACCGACGGCGGTCGGGGCGCGATCGAGGCCCTGCGTGAGCGGGGCGGAACCGGGACCGCGAGGCTCGAAGTGCTCTGTGACGTCACCACTCGGTTCGAGGACGCGGCGCGCGTCTTCGCCCCGCAGAAGGGTGCCGACGAAGCGGCGGTTGCACGGCTCACCGCGCGCCTACGCGAGTACGCAGGCGAGCTGCCGCGCGATCCGCGGGGGGTCCCGATGACCGGCTGCGCGGGTGGTCTGTCGGGCAGTCTCTGGGCCGCGTTCGGGGCCGAGCTGCGGCCCGGCGCCGACTTCGTCCTCGGCCTGGTCGACTTCGAGTGGCGCCTCACCGCCGCCGACGCCGCTGTCAGCGGCGAGGGCCGGATCGACTCCCAGAGCCTCGAAGGCAAGGCGGTCGGCCGGATCGCCGCAATCTGCGCCCGGCGCGGTCGCGACCTCCACGTCCTCGTCGGCCGCGACGCGCTCGATCGCGCCGCTGTCGGCGATCTCCCGATCTGCTCGATCCGCGAGGCCGGGACGCTGGCGGCGCTGCGCGCGGCCGGCGCGACAATCGCCCGCGGCGCCTCCTAGCGTTCGGCCTGTCGACTTGCTCCCGCACGTGGGGGACTAACTCGACACGACCGCCGCGGGCAGCGCGCGGTGATCGTCGAGCACGAGGTCGGCCTCGACGCCGGGGGCGGAGTCGAGGTCGTCGTGGACGCCGCGATAGCGGACGGTGCGCATGCCGAGCGCGGCGGCGCCGGCGACGTCGGTTCGCCGCAGGTCGCCGACGTGGAGCGCCTCGGTGGGGGCCGCCCCGAGCGCCGACAGCGCCGCTTCGAAGATCCGCGGGTCGGGCTTGTAGTGGCCGACCTCGTCGGAGAAGGCCCAGCCGGAGAAGTGCTGGAGCAGGCCCTCGCGCCGCAGCAGCCCGCGCAGGGCCTCGCCGCCGGTGAAGCCGACGTCACAGACGATCCCGAGCCGGATCCCCTGACCCGCCAGCTCGGCCAGCACCGAGCCCACCGCCGGCGCCAGTTCCAGCTCCGCCTCGCGCCCGGCCCCGAGGAACGCTTCGGCGACCAGCTCCTCGGCCGCTCCCTCGGCCCCGAGCTCGCGGACCAGCATCTCGGCTCCCTCGCGGGGATGCAGGTGGACGCCTTCGGCCCAGGAGCGCTCCCAGCGCGCCCCCACCTGCTCCAGCGCCGCGACCAGCGCCGCGGTCTCGACCGCCACACCGCCTTCCTCGCAGGCGATCCCGACCGCCCGCGTCCGCGCCTCGGTCATCGCCCCGGTCGGCACCCGCGCGATCGTGTTCCAGAAGTCGAAGGTGACGGCGCGGATCACGGCTCGCCCCAGATCGTCCCGACCAGGGAGCGGGACCCACCATGGTTCCGGTGCTCGCAGAGGTAGATCCCCTGCCAGGTGCCGAGCGCCAGCCGGCCGCCGCTGATCGGCAGGGTCAGCGAGGGGCCGAGCAGCGCCGCCTTTATATGGGCCGGCATGTCGTCGTCTCCCTCCAGCGTGTGGGTCCAGTACGGCGCCCCTTCCGGCACCGCCCGGTCGAACCAGGTCTCGAAGTCCCGCCGCACGTCGGCCGACGCGTCCTCGTTCAGGGCCAGCGAGGCGGAGGTGTGCTGGATCAGCAGGTGGAGGATCCCGACCGAGATCTCACCCAGCTCCGGCAGCTCCCCGAGCACCTCGCCCGTGACCAGGTGAAAGCCGCGCGGCCGCGCGCTCAGCTCGATCGTCCGCTGGACCCACATCGGCCCGATCCTACGGAACCGATTACTCGGCCCAGAGACGTCGCCGGGCGCGGCGCGAGCGCCGACCTCGGCCCCCCGAGTCGGAGCCGGGATTCACGCCCGGACCCGGCCCGGGAGCCGGTCCTCGGCCAGCATCGCCCGCAGCTCTTTCTTGTCGAACTTGCCGGTGCTGGTCAACGGGATCGCCTCGAGGAAGGCGAACTCGTCGGGGAGCCACCATTTCGCCACCCTGGCCGCGAGGAACTCGCGCAGCTCGGCGGCGTCGGCGTCCGCGGCGACGACGCAGGCGAGCGGCCGCTCGCTCCAGCGCTCGTCGGGCAGCGCGATCACGGCCGCCGTCTCCACCGCGGGATGCTCCATCAGCGCCGACTCGAGGTCGACCGAGGAGATCCACTCGCCGCCGGACTTGATCACGTCCTTGGCCCGGTCGGTGATCCGCATCCAGCCGCGCGGGTCGACCGAGCCGACGTCGCCGGTTCGCAGCCAGCCGTCCTCGAACCGCCCCTCCCCCGCCTCCGGGTTGCGGAAGTACTCACTGGCGACCGGGACTCCGCGGATCTCGATCTCGCCGGTTGCCTCACCGTCGTTCGGCAGCACGGTGCCATCGTCGGCGACGACGCGCAGCTCGTAGAACGGCGTCACCCGGCCGGCCAGGTTGCGCCGCTCCCAGCGCTCCGCCTCGCTGGCGCCCGGTGGGTCGTGGGCAATCGCGGCGCCGGGCAGCACCTCGGTCATCCCCCAGCCCTGGACGACGGCGACCCCGTGGCGGTCCTCGTAGGCGCGGATCAAGCTCGGCGGCACCTGGGTGCCGCCGCAGATCACGCTCTCCAGCGTGCTCAGGTCGGTGCCGTGCTCGTCGGCGTAGCGCAGCAGGTCCATCCAGATCGTCGGCACCCCCGAGGAGGCGGTGACCCGCTGCCGCTCGATCAGCCGGGCGAGGTGCTCGGGCTGCAGGTAGCGGCCGGGGAGGATCACGTCGCAGCCGACCAGGCCGGCGAGGTAGGGCAGGTTCCAGCCCATCGCGTGGAACATCGGCACCACCGCCAGCACCCGGTCGCGCTCGGCCAGCCGGTAGGCGTCGTAGGCCGACATCGTCAGCGTGTGGACGCAGAGCGTCCGGTGGGTGTAGAGGACCCCCTTCGGGTTGCCGGTCGTGCCCGACGTGTAACAGAGGGCGGCGCCGGAGTTCTCGTCCAGCTCCGGCCACTCGAAGCCGGCCTCGCCAACAGAGTCCGCCCCCAGGGCCAGCACCTCGTCGTAAGAGATCGCGTTCGGCAGCCCCGACGCCGCGACTGCGTCGCCGGTGACGACGTAACGCTCGACGCACTCGACCAGCGGCGCCACCTTCGCCATCTCCTCGACCAGGCTGGAATCGACGATCACGGCGCGGTCGCCGGCGTGCTCGATCGTGTAGGCGACCTGCTCGGGGAAGAGGCGCAGGTTGAGGGTGTGCAGGACCGCCCCCGAGCAGGGCACCGCGTAGTAGGCCTCCAGATGCTCGGGCGAGTTCCAGGCGAAGCTGCCGACCCGGTCGCCCGGCTCGATGCCGAGCGCTCGCAGCCCCGCCGCCAGCTCGCCGGCGCGGACGGCGACCTCCTCGAAGCTCGCCGTCGCGGTCGTGCCGTCGGCGTCGAGCTGGGCCACCACCTCGTGCTCGGCGTGGACTCCGCCCATCCGGCGCAGCACGTGGGTGAGGGTGAGCGGGAACATCGTCAGCCGGGCAGCTCGCCGATCGTCTCCTCGCCCGCCTCGACGGTCAGGGTGACCCCGAAGCGCTCGATGATGTCGCCGGAGCAGCCGCGCATCTCGGCCCACTCGGGCGAGGAGGCGCTGCGCCCCATCGCCTCTTTGTCGGCGAAGACCATCTCGGCGATCCGGTAATGCATCGGGTCGTTGCCCTCGAACCCGTCGGTCGTCTTCGTGGTCACGATCCGCTCCAGCTCCGGGACCGCGGCGGCGCGGGGGACGTGGGTGCTGGCGTAGTACTCCTCGAAGGCGTCGACGTCCTCGGGCTTCGGCGCCGACCAGTATGCGAACAGCTTGTACATGGGCTCTCCTCGTAGTTGTGTTCGGTGGTCAAGATCAGTTGCGCACCGT
Source organism: Solirubrobacterales bacterium (assembly GCA_033856455.1). Taxonomy (GTDB): domain Bacteria; phylum Actinomycetota; class Thermoleophilia; order Solirubrobacterales; family 70-9; genus VAYN01. The sequence goes on from JAWVEZ010000145.1 coordinate 64,404, forward strand.
CAGTCGCGCACCTCAGCTGCGCGCCCTCAGCTGCCGCGCCACTTCGGCTCGCGGCGCTCGACGAAGGCCTGGGCGCCCTCCATCGCGTCCTCGGAGCGCATCACCGGCTCGGCGATCTCCGCCTGCCGGTCCCAGAACTCCGCCTCGGGCCAGTCGAGCTGCTCGCGCAGCACCCGTTTGCTCGCCCGCACCGCGGCCGGCCCGTTGCGGCCGATCGTCGCGGCGAGCTCGAGGGCGACGGCGAGCGCCTCGCCCGGGGGCGCGACCCGGTCGACCAGCCCGGCCTCGTAACCGCGCTCGGCGCTGATCGGCTCGCCGGTGAAGGCGAGCTCGCTGGCCAGCCCCCAGGGGACGCGGCGCGGCAGCCGCAGCAGGGCGCCGCCGATCGCGACCAGCGAGCGCTGCGCCTCGGGGAGCCCGAGCCGCGCGCCGGCCCCGGC
>JAWVEZ010000146.1:0-4286 GCA_033856455.1 Solirubrobacterales bacterium
TACAGTGGCTGGTGGTTCTGTGGGGGACTCCCCCTCCGCCCCACAGGCCGCCACGGGGATTCAGCGGATCGGGCTCTCCGCCACGCAGCGGCCGTTGGAGCGGATCGCGAAATTCCTCGTCGGGCCGAAACGGAGCTGCGAGATCGTCAATGCCGGGACGAGAAAGAAGCTCGACCTCGAGATCGTCGTCCCGGTCGAGGACATGGCCGACCCCGGCGCGCCCGCCTACCCGAGCGAGGACGGTCTGCCGCCGACCGAAGTCGAGCCCTCCGCCCACATCCGCTCGATCTGGCCGGCGATCTACCCGAAGCTGGCGGAGCTGGTCCAGGAACACACCTCGACGATCATCTTCGTCAACAACCGACGCGCGGCGGAGCGCCTCGCCAAGCGCATGAACGAGCTCGCCAACGGCGAAGGCGAACACGAGCTGCCGGCGACGGAGCATGCCGGCCATCGAGAGGGAGTCGGGGGGGACCCGGAGGAACCTCCAATCAGTGACGGAGGGTCCCCCCCGACTCCCTCCCCATATGTCGAGATCGCGAGGGCGCACCACGGCTCGCTATCGCACGAGGAGCGCACTGTCGTCGAGGAGATGTTGAAGTCCGGGGAGCTGCCGTGCCTCGTGGCCACCAGCTCCCTGGAGCTTGGAATCGACATGGGCGCCGTGGACCTGGTGATCCAGGTCGAGTCGCCGAAGTCGGTGACCCGCGGGCTGCAGCGGATCGGGCGCGCCGGGCACGGGCTGGGGGAGACCTCGAAAGGGCGGATCTTCCCCAAATACCGCGGCGACCTCCTGGAGTGCGCGGTGGTCGCCCGGCGCATGCGCGAAGGGCAGATCGAGGAGACGACGATCCCGCAGAACCCACTCGACGTGCTCGCCCAGCACCTGGTCTCGATGGCCGCCCTCGACGAGTGGGAGGTCGACGCGATGGAGGCGCTGGTCACCGCCACCGAGTCCTTCCGCGAGCTCTCGCGCGAGCAGCTCGAGAACGTGCTCGACATGCTCGACGGCCGCTACCCCTCCGACCGCTTCGCCGAGCTGCGGCCGCGGATCGTCTGGGACCGCACCCAGGGCACCGTGCACGGCCGCAAAGGCTCCCGCCAGCTGGTCGTCACCAACGCCGGGACGATCCCCGACCGCGGCCTCTACGGCGTCCACCTGCCGGACGGCCGCCGGGTCGGCGAGCTCGACGAGGAGATGGTCTACGAGGCCCGCCCCGGCCAGACCTTCCTGCTCGGCGCCAGCACCTGGCGGATCGAAGAAATCACCCGCGACCGGGTGATCGTGATCCCCGCCCCCGGCGCCCCCGGCGCGGTCCCGTTCTGGCGCGGCGACGGGATCGGCCGCCCGGCCGAGCTCGGCCGGGCGATCGGCGAGTTCTCCCGCGAGGCGGTCAGCCGCGAGCCCGCGGACCTGGCCAAGGAGTACGACCTCGACCCGCGCGCCGCGAACAACCTCGTCACCTACCTGCGCGAGCAGCAGCAGGCGACCCGCGTCGTCCCCTCCGACGAGACGATCGTGGTCGAGCGCTTCCGCGACGAGATCGGCGACTGGCGGCTCTGCATCCTCTCTCCCTACGGCGGCCGCGTCCACTCCGCCTGGGGCCTGGCCCTGGCGGCGAAGATCCGCGCCGAGCACGACCTCGAGGCCGACGCGATCTGGTCCGACGACGGGATCGTCATCCACCTCCCCGACGCCGACGAGGCGCCCTCCTCGGACCTGGTCCTGATCGACCCTGACGAAATCGAGGACCTGATCGTCTCCGAGCTCTCCGGCTCGGCCCTGTTCGGCGCCCGCTTCCGCGAGAACGCCTCCCGCTCGCTGTTGATCCCGCGGGCCTACCCGGGCAAGCGCACGCCGCTCTGGCAGCAGCGCCTCAAGTCCCAGAGCCTGCTCGAAGTGGCCCGGGACTTCCCCCGCTTCCCGGTCATCCTCGAGACCTACCGCGAGTGCCTGCAGGACGTGCTCGACCTGCCGGCCCTGCGCGAGCTGCTGGGCAGGCTGCACTCGCGCTCGATCAGCCTGGTCGAGGTGGAGACGCCGACCGCCTCGCCGTTCGCCTCCTCGCTGCTCTTCGACTACGTCGCCACCTACATGTACGAGGGGGACACCCCGAACGCCGAGCGCCGCGCCGCCGCCCTGGCCCTCGACCGCGACCTGCTGCGCGAGCTGCTCGGCCAGGAGGAGCTGCGCGAGCTGATCGACCCGGAGGCGCTGGAAGAGGTCGAGGCGCAGCTGCAGCACCGCACCGAGGCCGGCCGGGCCGGCGACCGCGACGCCCTGCAGCAGATCCTCCGCAACCTCGGCGACATGACCGCCGCCGAGGCGGCCGAAAAGGTCGCCGAGGGCTACTCGGCCGCCTCGATGCTGGAGAAGCTGGTCGCCGAGCGCCGCGCCGCGCTGGTCCGGATGGCCGGCGAGGAGCGCTACATCGCCGCCGAGGACGCCGGCCTCTACCGCGACGCGCTCGGGGTGCCGCCGCCGCCCGGCCTGCCGGAGACCTTCCTCGAGGACCACCCCGACGCGATGCGCGCCCTGGTCCGCCGCTTCGCCCGCACCCACGGCCCGTTCCCGACCGCGCGGCTGGCCGAGCGCTACGGCATCGACCCCTCGCCGGCCCTGCGCGAGCTCGAGTCCGAAGGGGCGCTGGTCCGCGGCGAGCTGCTGCCGGGCGGGACCGAGCGCGAGTGGTGCGACTCCGAGGTGCTGCGGCGGGTCCGCCGGGCCAGCCTGGCGAAGCTGCGCAAGGAGGTCGAGGCCGCCGACCCCCGCGAGCTGGCTCGCTTCCTGCCGAGCTGGCAGAACGTCGACGCCTTCCGCCGCGCCGGCGCCGGGATCGACCGCCTGCGCGAGGCGCTGGTGCCGCTGCAGGGCGTCGCCCTGACCCCGAAAGTCTGGGAGGGGGACGTCCTGCCGCGCCGGCTCGGCGCCTTCTCGCCGAGCTGGCTCGACGAGCTCTGCACCAGCGGCGAGCTGGTCTGGGTCGGGGCGGGGGCGCTGGGGCGCTCCGACGGCCGCGTCGCCCTCTACTTCCGCGAGGACGTCCGCCTCGCCGGCCCGCCGCCCGCCAACTCGAAGCTGGAGCTGCCGAGCGGCGAGGTCCACGACTCGATCCGCGAGCGGCTCGCCGCCGGCCCCTCCTTCTGGCTCGACCTGCTCGCCGACCTCGACCACCCGGCCGAGGAGCTGCACAACGCGCTCTGGGACCTCGCCTGGAGCGGGCAGGTGACGAACGACGCCTTCGCGCCGCTGCGGGCGCCGCGCCTGCGCGCCGTCACCGCCTCCGACCGGCCCGGCCGCCGCTTCGCCCGCCGCCGCTCGACCACCGGCGCGGCCGTGCAGGGTCGCTGGTCGCTGACCGAGCCGCTGTTCGCCAACGCCCCCGGCCCCGGCGCCCGCCTCCGCGCCCAGGCCGAGCTGATGATGGAGCGCTACGGGATCGTCACCCGCGAGACGGTGCTGGCCGAGGGCGTCCCCGGCGGCTTCTCGACCCTCTACGCCGAGCTCGGCAACCTCGAGCTGCTCGGCACCGCCCGCCGCGGCTACTTCGTCGAGGGGCTCGGCGGCGCCCAGTTCGCCCTGCCCGGCGCGGTCGAGCGGCTGCGCTCGCTGCCCGAAGCCGACGGCTCCTACACGGTGCTCGCCGCCACCGACCCGGCCAATCCCTACGGCGCCTCGCTGCCCTGGCCGAAACTGGAGGGGGGCCGCCGCCCCGGCCGCACCCCCGGCGCCCACCTGCTGCTGCGCGACGGCGAGCCGGTCGTCTTCGTCGAGCGCGGCGGCCGCGGCCTCCTGCGACTGACCCGGATGGAGGAGGGCGACCTCGAGGCGGCGATGCGCGCCCTCGCCGACGCGGTCAGCGCCGGCCACCTGCCGAAACTGGCGATCGAGAAGCTCGACGGCGAGGCGGTGATCGGCTCCGGCCACGAGGGGACCCTGATCGGCGCCGGCTTCAGCCGCGGGCCGCGCAAACTGACCGCCTCGGCCTGAAGCCCCCGTGGTCGGGGATAATCGCCCGATGGGCGAGGCAGAGACGACCACCGCTGTCGAGCTGCTGAAGAGCGTGCCGCTCTTCGCCGACCTCGAGGAGGGCGAGCTGGAGCGCTTCTCCCGCGTCGCCGTGCCCCGCACCTTCCCGGCCGGCACCCGCGTCTTCCACGAAGGCGATCCCTCCGACGTCTGTTACATCGTCCGCGAGGGCAGCTTCCGGGTCACCCGCGAGCACTCCGACGGGCGGGCGATAACGCTCGCCACGCTCGGCCCCGGCGAGGTCTTCGGCGAGCTG
>JAWVEZ010000147.1:0-8806 GCA_033856455.1 Solirubrobacterales bacterium
GCGTTGGCCTCGAAGCTGTCGCCGTCCTCCGGCGGCATCTCGATCCCCTCCGGCAACGGCCGCAGGTCGAGCTCCGGCAGCAGTTCGAGCATCTCCGCCAGCTTGTGCCGGTTGCCCGTCGCCAGAATCAAGTCTCGTACTTCTCCTGCACCTCCCGCAGGCGGGCGATGCCGCCCTCCGCAAGGGCGAGCAGCTCGTCCAGCGAGGCCCGCGAAAGCGGCGTCCGCTCGGCCGTCGCCTGGACCTCGACGAGTCCGCCGTCGCCGGTCATGACGACGTTGGCGTCGACCTCGGCGGTCGAGTCCTCGCTGTAGTCGAGGTCGCAGAGGGCGCGGCCGTCGACCATGCCGACGCTGATCGCGGCGATCGACCCGGTCAGCGGCATCGTCTCGATCACTTTTTTGTCGAGCAGTTTCTGGAACGCCTGGCGCAGGGCGACGTAGCCGCCGGTGATCGAGGCGCAGCGGGTGCCGCCATCGGCTTCGAGCACGTCGCAGTCGACGTAGACGCTGCGTTCGCCAAGCGCCTTGAAGTCGACGACGACCCGCAGCGAGCGACCGATCAGGCGCTGGATCTCGACCCCGCGCCCGTCCTGCTTGCCCTTCGAGATGTCGCGCTGCTTGCGATCGCCGGTCGAGGCGGGCAGCATCGCGTACTCGGCGGTGACCCAGCCCTTGCCGCGCCCCATCATCCAGCGCGGCACGGTCTCGTTGACCGAGGCGGTGCAGATCACCCGCGTTTTGCCGATTGAGATCAGGCACGACCCGTCGGCGCTTTCGACGAAGCCGGGGTCGACCGTGATTGGGCGAATGTCGGCGGCGGCGCGTGCGTAGCTGCGGGAGAGGGTCATGGGGCGCGAGTCTTTCCCGCCAAGCCGCTGGCGACTCCTCCCCCACGTGCGGGAGGAGTCGCCAATGCTCTGATCAGCTGGTCGCGAACCGGACCAGGTCGGCGAGGGTGAATCTGCCCGCTTTCGGGCCGAGCGTCGGCCGCCACTTCGGTTTCTCGTTGACAAACGAGAGCTTGTCGCCCTTCAGCAGCCCGAGCAGGACCTCGGCCACGATCCCGCCGCCGACAGGCCCGAGCTGCTGGCCGCCGCCGAGCTCGGCCTCCTTGAGGATGTAGAACCAGAGCGGCGTTTCCGCCGGGGCGCCGAGATCTTTCCCGGTCAGCGGTTTCAGGTCCATCTCCTCGGCGACTTTCTGCCCCGAGGGCAGGCCGAGAGCTTGGCCGCGCTTGAGGTTGCGGAACGCGAGTGAGGACTCGGCATCCGGGAAACCCGGCAGGTCGAAGAGCCCATCCGCCAGGTTGGCATCGATCCTCCGCGAGGCCTGCGGTTTTTTTGCCTCCCCGGGAACGTCGAGGAAGAAGGACCAGTCGATCGTCCAGAATTTCGGCAGCACCCTTGACCCGCGCAGGTCGGCGAGCGGGTCGACTTTTTCGCCGGAGATGAAGATCGGCACGCCTTTGACGGTCCCGTTGAGGTCGTAGCGGCCGCGAATCTGGCTATGGCCGTAGCGGTAAGCGGCCACCGAGAACTCGAGCGGCATGAACGGATCGCTCTTCGGCTCGAACCAGCGCAGGTCGATCTCGACCCCTTTGGCTTTGGAGCGGCTGACCCGGTCTTCGACCGCCGCTTTGCCGACGATCCGCGGCAGGAAGTCCTCGAGGATCACCCACTGGTAGTGCCAGCGGACGAGCCTCTGGGCAACCTCGAACTTGCGTTTGGCCGGCACTTTTTTGTCTTTCGCGACCAGCGCGGCAACCTTGTTGTGGAAGCGCAGGAAGGTGAGCTGGAGCTGGCTGACGATGATGTTCTCGTCGTTGCGCGGATCGCCGATCAGGGCGACTTCCTCGGCGTTGCGCTGCAGGTCCGGCTCCTGATTTCTGTTTTTCGGGTCGATCAGCAGCTTCAACCGTTTCGGCTGGTCGTAGAGGTAGGGCTGGTCCACCGGCCCCGACCCGTAGACGCAGTCGAGGTCGAAGCGGGGCGAGCGGAAATCGGTCAGCGCGTCGGGGTCGTTCTGGCGCTGCAGCACCGAGACCGGGTCGAAGGTGATGTCGTGGTCGACGAACTGGCCGAAGTAGGTGTAGGCGGCGGGGATTTTCGGGTTGTCCAGTTTCGCGCCTCCGCCGCCCGGCCCCCGCAGCTTGTCGGCGAGTTTTTTCAGCTCGGCGTCTTTGAGCTCCGGCGCCTCGCCCGCCCGGCGGAAGAGCCGACCGAAGCGCCCCTCGTGCAAGCGCGAGCGCGTGACCCGTTTGATCCCTCGTGGTGCGTTTTTTCCGTGTCCTTTGTCGACCAGCTCCTGCGGTGCCATTTGCGGGCCTCCTGATTGTTTGGGATTCCCTGCCCAAACGCATCATTGCCCGCATCCTGTGAACCTCGCTGTCGGCCTCGCCGTCACTCCAGTTCTTTGTTCGATCGTCAGCCGCCCGGGCTACTTCGGCTTTGGCGCTTTCCTCCCGCACGTCCGAGAGGAAAGCGCCAAGCGCTCATTTGAAGGCGACCTTGTCGACCGCCTCCTTGATCTTGTTGACGATCACGTCGGCGAGCTCGGTTCCCTGTTTGCCGTTGAACCCTTTCATCGCCGCGACCATGCCGACCATCAGCAAGGAGACGAGCAGGATCAGGCCGACGTACTCGACCGTCCCCTGCCCAGCCTCTCCCCCGGCCAACCGCTGGATCCGCTTGACGCGGACGACGACGGCCGCGTGCAGATAGCCGAGCAACGCGTAGAGCATCGATTCCCCTTTCCTCGGTTGAGGGGTCGATGCTGCGAGGTCTCGGCAGACCGAACAAGACCTCGGTGTGCCGATTCGGCGCCGCCTTCGTAGCTAGACGCCCAACGCCCCTTTGACCTCGGCGATCGCGGCGCTCTCGGCGTCGCTGACCTCCTGTCCGCCCTCCGACTTGGCGCCGGCGACGCGTTCGCAGAGCGAGATCACGAAGTTGCGGTATTCGCCCAGCTCCTCCGTGGTGGCCTTCGCCTCGACCAGCGCCACCGCATCGCGAATCCGCTGCAAACCGTGTTCTTTCAGCTCCGCGGGGGAGTGCGACTTGGTGCGGTCGACGTCGGGCTTGGCGGAGACGAGCTCGTCGAGCAGCTCGGAGTCGCCGTGCTCGGCCCGGGCCTCGGCGTAGACCTTGGCCATCGCGAAGATCTCGCGGAAGGTGCCGCCGCGCTGGGCGGTGGAGACGATCAGGCCGGCGCTGGTCGGTCCCTCGCGAACCACGTTCCACTCGTCGGGGGCGAAGTCGGCGCTCTTGGTCATCCAGTTCTCCTCTCGCGGGTTTGCACCGCGAGGTTACCCCGGCGCGGGATGCGGCTCGGTGCCCTGGATCAGGCCCTGACCGCCGAGCCCGCCGACCGGCCGATTCCCATGAACTCGGAGGCGTCGGCGAGCACGGCGGCCAGCGCGTCGACCACCTCGTCGAGCTGGGTGCGGTCGCAGATCAGCGGCGGCGCGATCTGGACCACCGAGTCGCCGCGGTCGTCGGCGCGGGCGATCAGCCCCGCCTCCAGCAGGCGCCCGGGCAGGAAGCCGCGCAGCAGGCGCTCGCGCTCGTCGGCGTCGAAGCGTCCGTTCTCCTCGTCGCGGACCAGCTCAGCCGCCCAGAAGAAGCCGGCGCCGCGGACGTCGCCGACGATCGGCAGCGCCGTCAGCTCCTCCATCCGCGCCCGCAGGTGGGGCTCCAGGGCCAGCACGTTCTCCAGCACACCCTCGCTCTCGAACAGCTCCAGGTTGCGCAGCGCGATCGCCGCCGCGACCGGATGGCCGCCGAAGGTGATCCCGTGCAGCAGCGTCGCCCGCTCCCGGTACAGGGGCTCCGCGACCCGCTCGGAGACGAGCACCGCCCCCATCGGCGCCTGCGCCGCGGTCAGGCCCTTCGCCGAGGTGACGATGTCCGGTTCGCCGCCGTAGCGGGAGACGCCGAACCAGTGACCGAGCCGGCCGATCCCGGTGATCACCTCGTCGGCGACCAGGAGGATGCCGTGGCGACGCGCCAGCTCGGACAGCCGTGGCCAGTAGCCCCGTGGGGGGACGAGGCAGCCGCCGGCGTTCTGGACCGGCTCGGCGAAGATCGCCGCCACGTTCTCGGGGCCCGCCGCCTCGATCGCCTTTTCGAGCTCGGCGATCAGCGCCTCGCAGAGCTCGTCCTCGCCGCGCTCGTCGCGGAAGGAACTGGTGTTGGCGACGTGCCGGGTCGGGATCGCCGGCGGGCCGAAGGGGTCCTTGAAGCGCTCGACGCCGGTCAGCGCCAGGGCACCGAGGGTGACGCCGTGGTAGGCGACGTCGCGGGCGATCGCGACGGTGCGCCGCGGTTCGCCGTTGGCGAGGTGGAACTGGCGGGCGAGCTTCCAGGCCGCCTCGACCGACTCCGAGCCGCCGTTGGTGAGGAAGACCTTGGTCCCCGGCCCGGTCGGCGCCAACTCGCTGAGCCGGTTGGCGAGCTCGATCGCCGGCGGGGTCGCGGTCGCCCAGTTGGTGTTGAAGGCGAGCCGCTCGAGCTGGGCCGCCGCGACCTTGGCGAACTCGGCCCCGTAGGAGTAGCCGAGCTGACAGCAGAAGAGGCTGGAGAGGCCGTCGATGTAGCGGCGGCCGCGGGTGTCGAAGACGTAGGGGCCCTCGCCGCGCTCGAGGACCAGCAGCTCGCTGCCCTCCGGGCCGAAGTCGCCGTTGCGGGCGAAGTGCAGCAGCAGGCTGCCCTGGTCCGGTGCCTGGCCTAGCTCCACCGCGTCGTAACCACCTTCTTGCGGGTGTAGAAGTCGACCGCGTCGGTGCCGTTGGCGTGCAGGTCGCCGTCGATCGAGTCCTTCCAGCCGGAGAACGGGAACCAGGCGACCGGCGCTGGGACGCTGACGTTGACGCCGACCATCCCCGCCTCGACGCCGTAGCGGTACTCGCGGGCGGCCTCGCCGGAGGAGGTGAAGATCACCGAGGCGTTGCCGTAGCGAGAGGCGTTGACCAGCTTCAGGGCACCGTCGAGGTCGCCGGCGCGGAGCACGGTGAGGACCGGCCCGAAGATCTCCTCGGTCAGCGCCGGCGAGCCCGCGCGGGCGTCGTCGACGATCGTCGGCCCCAGCAGCGCCCCGCCCTCGCCGCCGCCGATCCGGCCGTCGAGGGCCAGGGTCGCGCCTTCGGAGGCGGCGCGCTCGATCTCGCCCTCGATCCGTTCGCGCGAGGCGACCGAGACGACCGGGCAGACGTCGGTGCCCTCGGCGGCGCCGGAGCCGACCGAGAGCGCGAGGCTGGCGTCGATTACCCGCTGCAGCGAGATCTCCTGCTGCTCGCGGTCGCCGACCAGGACCAGCAGCGAGCCGGCGAGGCAGCGCTGGCCGGCGGCGCCGAAGGCCGAGGAGGTGACCCCGTCGGCCATCAGCTTCGGGTCGGCGTCGGGCATCACGACCATCGCGTTCTTGGCCCCGCCGAGCGCCTGCACGCGCTTGCCGGCGGCGACCCCCGTCGAGTTCACGTAGCGGGCCGTCTTCGCCGAGCCGACGAAGGAGATCGCGTCGATCCCGTCCGAGCCGAGCAGGGCGTTGACCGCGCCGTGGGCGCCGTGCACGAGGTTGACGACGCCGGGCGGGAAGATCGCCGCCTCGTCGATCAGCTCGAAGAACCGGACCGAGACCAGCGGGTCCTGCTCGGAGGGCTTGAGAACGAAGGGGTTGCCGCAGCCGACCGCGTAGGGCAGGAACCAGAGCGGGATCATCGCCGGGAAGTTGAACGGGGTGATCGCGGCGACCACGCCGACCGGCTGGCGGACCATCTCGACGTCGACGCCGCGGGCGACGCCCTCGAGGTTCTCGCCCTTCAGCAGGTGCGGGATCGCGATCGCCGACTCGACCGACTCGATGCCGCGGCCGACCTCGCCGGCCGCGTCGGCCAGGGTCTTGCCCATGTCCTGGGTGACCAGGGCGGCGAGCTCGTCGCGGTGGGCGTCGAGCACCCGGCGCAGCTCCATCAGCGCCCGCGCCCGTCCCTGGGGGGAGACGGCGCGCCAGGCCGGCTGCGCCTGGCGGGCGGCGGCGACCGCCCGCTCGACGTCGGCGGCGGTGCTCAACGGCACCTGGGCGAGGGTCGCGCCGGTCGCCGGGTCGACGTCGGCGAGGGTCGACTCCGCGGCGGCGGCGACCCACTCACCGCCCGCGTAGTTGCGCAGGGTTGGCGCCTCGGTGGCGGCGGGTGGGCTGGACTCGAGGGTGGCGCTGCTCGCGCTGGAATCGGGCATCACCTCGATTCTGCGCTTCCCGCCACCGCCATACAACGGACAGAACGCGACCTTTCGGCGACCCAAATTTGACAAAATGTCAAACCAGGTGACCGTGAATGGCCATTCTCAAACGGGTTCTCTGAGCGCTCCGTCCAACGACGCGCAAACGGCGACGACGATCACCGTACGTCAGGCGCTCGCCCTGCCGGCGGTCCAGCGGGCGATGCCCGAGGTCCTCGCCGGGGACGACCAGCTGGACCGGGAGATCCGCTGGGTCCACGCCGGCGAGGTGCCGAACATCGCCTCGCTGCTGAAAGGCGAGGAGCTGCTGCTGACCACCGGGATGGGGATCGGCCGCGACCGGGCGGCGCAGCGCCGCTTCGTCGCCGAGCTGGCCGAGCGCGGGGTCGCGGCGCTGGCGATCGAGCTCGGGACCAGCGTCGACGAGGTCCCCCCGGCGCTGGTCGAGGCCGCCGCCGCGCACGGCCTCCCGCTCGTCGCCTTCCACCGCGAGGTCCGCTTCGTCGAGATCACCGAGGCGGTCCACCGCGAGATCGTCGACCGCGGCGGTGAGCTGCTGCGCCGCGGCGAGGCGCTGCACCGCCGCTTCACCGAGCTGCTGCTGCGCGGCGCCACCGTGCCCGACGTGCTCACCGAGCTCTCCCGCTTCGTCGCCAACCCGGTCGTGCTCGAGCGGGCCGGCCAGGGGGTCGCCTACCACGCCCGCCACCAGGCCGACGACGCCACCGTGCTCGCCGCCTGGGCGGCTTTCGGCCGCGGCGGCAGCGGCGCGCCGCCGGCGATCGCCGAGCGGGTGCCGATGGGCGAGGACGAGAGCTGGGGCCGGCTGATCGTGCTCGCGGTCGACTCCGAGCTCGGCGCGCAGGACCGGATCGCGGTCGAGCGCGCGGTCGGCCTGATCGCGCTGGCGCTGATGCGCGACCGCGAGGAGGAAGGTCTGGCCTCGCGCGAGCGCGGCGACTTCCTCGGCGGCCTGCCCCGGACCCAGGCGAGCGAGGGCGCGGCCGCTTCCCGAGCGCGCGAACTGGGCTTCGGGGCGAGCGACGCGACCCTGCTGCCGATCGCCGCGATGCGACCCCGCGGCGGCCACGAGCGCGAGGCCGAGCAGTGGGCGCTGGCCCGCCGCGACGTCCAGGCCGAGCTCGAATCCCACAGCCTCTCCCTGCTCGCCGGGGTCGGCGAGGGCGAGGACCTGCTGCTTGTGCTGGGCCTGCCCGGGGTCGGCGAGCGCGGCCGGGTCGCCGACCTCGTCGCGGAGACGATCGCCACCGCCTGCGGCCGGCGGCTCGGCGACCGCGCGGCCGCGGTCGTCTGCGTCGGCCCGCCGGCCGAGAGCTGGCTCGAAGCCGGCGGCGGGATCGCCGCCGCGGTCGAGGCGCTCGCCCCGGCCGCCGCCGGCGACCCACGCCCCTGGCACGACGTCGCCGCCGCCGACACCGACCGCCTGCTCTGGGTCCTGCGCGAGCAGCCGGCCCTGCGCCGCTTCGCCGAGCTGCGCCTGCGGCCGCTGCTCGACCGCGACGCCGGCGGCCGCTCGCAGCTCCTCCCCACCCTCGCCGCCTACTGCCAGCACGGCGGCCGCAAGGCCGAGACCGCCCGCGCCCTCCACATCGAGCGCCAGTCGCTCTACCACCGCCTCGCCCGGATCGAGGAGACGCTCGGCGTCGACCTCTCCGACGGCGACACCCTGCTCGCCCTCCACCTCGCCCTCCGCGCCAACCGCTACCTGGAGCTCGCCTGAATTCAGAGCTGCGCCGGCCGGGTACGCTGCGGCGGGTGCGGGTTCTCGTCGTCACCAACTTCATGCCGGACGCGGGGGCGCCGCAGCGGGGGCGTTGGGTCCGCGACCAGGTCGACGAGGTGCGCAAGCGGGGGATCGAGGTCGACGTCTTCGAGTTCCCGCGCGGGCGCAGGGAGTACCGGCCGGCGACCGGGCGGCTGCGGGCGCTGCTGCAGCGCGAGCGCTTCGACCTCGTGCATGCCCACTACGGCCTCGCCGGCTGGGTCGCGAAGCTGGCCGGCGCGAAGCCGCTGATCGTCACCTTCCACGGCACCGACGTCCGCCACGAGATCGTCGGGGCGATGTCGCGCCGCCTGGTCTGGCGGATCGCCCTGACCGGCGCCGCCTCCCGGGCGCTCTTCGCGGAGGAGAACGGGCGCCCCGGCCTCCCCGCCGTCCCCGGCGCCGCCGTCCTCCCCTGCGGACCCGACCTCGAGCGCTTCGGTCCCCGGCCCCGCGCCGAGGCGCGCCGCGCCCTCGGGCTCGAGCCCGAGGGCCGCTACCTCTTCTTCCCCGCCAACCCGAACCGGCCCGAGAAGCGCCACGACCGCGCCGCCGAGCTGGCCGCCGCCTGCGAGGCCGACCTCCTCACCGGCGGCTCGATCGAGCCCGAGCAGATGCCGACCTGGATCAACGCCGCCGACGCCGTGCTCGTCACCTCGGACTACGAGGGCTTCGGGATGGCGACCGTGGAGGCTCTCTCCTGCCAGGTCCCCGTCCTGTCGACCCCGGTCGGCATCGCCCCCTTCGCACTCGCCGGCCTTGAGGGGTGCCTGGCCGAGCCGTTC
>JAWVEZ010000148.1:0-15172 GCA_033856455.1 Solirubrobacterales bacterium
ACGCGCCTGCTCGGGCGCACCCCCTGGAGCAGGTTGGCGAGGATCAGGATGACGAAGACCACACCGCCGTACTGGTAGCGGCTGGCGGTCGGCTCCCGGCCCGGCGCGAGGTTGAACGCCATCAGGAACCAGTAGGCCGCGGCCGCTGCCACGACCGGCCACAGCGCCCGGGAGAACCCGGGACCGCGGCGCTGTCGGTAGCCGAGGGCGACGATCAGCCCGGCGAGGATCAGGGCCCCCCAGAGCGGCGTGATCGATCCCCCGACCGGGGTTACCGCCAGCCCGAACAGGGCCCCGACCGAGACGGCCATCGCCTCGCCGACGACCAGGGGCGAGTGGAGCACGTTGTCAGCGGTGATGTGGGTCGGGACCTCGTGGCCCCACCTCAGGTACCAGGCGGCGAACAGGGCGGCGGGAACCGCGACCACGTAGGCGCGGCGCAGCCAGGTCCGCCGGTCCCCCAGCCCGATCGCGACGACCGCCGCCGCCAGCAGCGGAATGCCGAGGCCGGAGAAGCCGAGCGCCGCGACAAGGCAGGCGCAGGCGAGGGCGTCGCCGAGCCGGTCCTCGCGTTCGAGCGCGAGCAGCATCGCCAGGCCGAAGAAGATCGGGCCGACGAAGGAGATCTCGAACGGCCAGAGCAGCACCTCCCAGGCCGGGCCGAGGCAGAGGACGACGACCGTGGCGAAGAGGGCGAGCCAGTCGCCGACCCGGCGCTTGACGTAGACGTACAGAAGCAGCGCGCTGCCGAGCAGGAACGCGGTCAGGACGACGTATTCCGGCGTCGCCGAAGACATCCCGAAGAGGCGCAGGAGCCCCTGCTCGATCAGCACCGGGAAGACGACCAGGTGCTCGTTGTGGGGGCGGAGGAGACTCTCGACCGAAGGGTCTCGCCGGGTCATCAAGTACTCCCAGGTGTCCTGCAAAAAGGTCAGTTCCGCGGTCAGGACCAGGGCCATCGCCGCGGCGATGATGAGCGCCGCGGCGAGCAGCAGCGCGGGAGCATTTCGGCTGATCCTCTGCATCGGCGGTGCGGGAGTGTAGTTCCAATCTTGGGGGCGACCTATGGGTACACTGAGCCGGAATGCCCGAGCAGGCCACCTCGATTAGCCCTGACCGGCAGGATCCCTCGGCGGTCGATTACGGCGCCTTCTATTACCGCCACGACTGCGGCGTTCCCTACGAACGCAACGAGCACTGGCTGAGCTTCTTCGCCGACGTGGCGGACGGGATCGTCCGCGACCTGCACCCGATCTCCGTGCTCGACGCCGGCTGCGCGATGGGCTTCCTGGTCGAGGAGCTGCGCAAACGTGGGGTCGACGCGTCCGGCTTCGACATCTCCGAGTACGCGATCTCGAACGTCCACGAGTCGGTCGCCGACCACTGCCGGGTCGGCTCGCTGACCGAGCCGCTGAACGAGCGCTACGACCTGATCACCTGCATCGAGGTGCTCGAGCACCTGCCGCCGGAGGACTCCGGCGCCGCGATCGCGAATCTCTGCGCGGCCACCGACCGGATCCTCTTCTCCTCGACGCCCGAGGACTTCGGCGAGGCGACCCACCTCAACGTGCAGCCGCCGGAGGCCTGGTCCGCGGCAATGGCGCAGCATGGCTTCCACCGCGATCTCGAACTCGACCTTTCCTACCTGACCCCCTGGGCGACGCTCTACGTCCGCCGCGAGGAGTCCCAGGTCGAGACGGTCCGCCGCTACGACCGCGCCTGGTTCCGGCTGCGGCGCGAGGTGGCGGAGGTGCGCGGCTCACTGCTGAAAGCGCAGGCGGAGATGGCCGAGCTCGAAGCCGGCGGCGGGATCACCAACCGGCCGCAGCTGCTCGAGGAGCTGGACGAACGCAATCAGGAAATCCTCAAGCTGCGCGACCTTCTGATCGGCCTCGACGCCGAACTCGGCACGGCCCGTGGCCGCGCCGCCGAGCTGGAGGCCCGGGCGCTCAGCGTCACCAACGCCAAACGGAAACTCGACGCGCGAGTGCCGCTGTTCGGGAAGCTGGTACGGCGGATGCTGGGTCTGCTCCGCGGCAAGTAGTCCGGCGACCATGCCCGCGCCGCGCTTCTCGATCCTCACCCCCGTCTACCGCACGCCCCCCGAGGTGCTGCGGAAGATGCTGCGCTCGGTCGCGCGCCAGACCGAGGGCGACTGGGAGCTGTGCCTCGTCGACGACGGCTCCGAGGACCCCGTCGTGCGCGAGATCCTCGACACCGCCGCGGCCAAGGACGCGCGAATCCGCGTCGAGCACCGCGAGAGCAACGCCGGCATCGTCGCCGCCTCGAACGACGCGCTGGCGATCGCCCGGGGAGAGTTCGTCTGCCTGCTCGACCACGACGACGAGCTGCACCCCGAAGCCCTGGCCGAAGTCGCCGCGGCGCTCGACCGCGACCCGCAGGTCGACTACGTCTACACCGACGAGGACAAGATCGCCCCCTCCGGCCGACACACGCAGCCGTTCTTCAAGCCCGACTGGTCGCCGGAGCGGATGCGGACGCAGATGTACACCTGCCACTTCAGCGTCCTCCGCCGGGCGCTGGTCGAGGAGGTCGGCGGCTTCGACGCCGCCTTCGAGGGATCCCAGGACTGGGACCTGGTCCTCAAGGTGACCGAGCGGGCGCGGGCGATCGCCCACGTGCCGCGGGTGCTCTACCACTGGCGCATCCTCGAGACCTCGGCCGCCTCCGACGACTCGGCGAAGCCGTGGGCCTTCGAAGCGGGCGGGCGGGCGGTGCAGGCGCACTGCGACCGGATCGGGCTACCGGCTGAGGTCACTTTGGACCCCGACGACCCGGGCGTCCTGCACCTCGAGCCGCGGCTCGAGGCGGAACCGCTGGTCAGCATCGTGATCCCGACCAACGGCCAGATCCGCGACGTCCGCTTCAAACCAGCCGTGCTGGTCGCCAACTGCGTCCGCAGCATCGTCGAGCGGTCCACCTACGAGAACTACGAGATCGTCGTCGTCTTCGACGAGGGCACGGCGCCGGTGATCCTGCAGGAGCTGCGCGACGTCGCCGGCGAGCGGCTGCGGCTGGTGGAGTTCAGCGGGCCCTTCGACTTCTCGGCGAAGATCAATCTCGGCGCCGTCCGCAGCGAGGGCAAGCACCTGCTGCTGCTCAACGACGACATCGAAGTGACGACCCCGAACTGGATCGAGCGGATGGTGATGTACTCCGAGCGCGAGGAGATCGGGGTGATCGGCGGGCGGCTGCTCTGGGGCGACACCCGGCTCCAGCACGTCGGCGTCGGGTTCGACGAAGGCCTGCCGAACCACACCTACCGCACCTTCTCCGGCAGCTACACCGGCTATGCCAACGCGGTCCTGATCGCCCGCAACTGCCTCGCGGTGACCGGCGCCTGCCTGATGACCCGGGCCGATGTCTTCATGGAGGTCGGCGGGCTGAGCCGGGTCCTGCCGATCAACTTCAACGACATCGACTACTGCCTCAAGGTCCACGAGAGCGGCCGCCGCATCGTCTACGACCCGGACCTGATCCTTTTCCACTTCGAGTCCTCGAGCAGGGACCCGGTCGTCAACGAGTGGGAGATCATGCAGCTGGTCGACCGCTGGAGGCATGTCGCCGCGGTCGACCCCTACGGCAACCCTAACTTGGTGCGGGGGATCCCGCGGCTGAAGTCACATCTGGACTGGATGCGCGGTCGTCGTCCGCGTCTGCGTCGCCGCCAGCCGGCCTGAGCTGGTCGCGACCGAAGGCGACGAGGCCGAAGGCCGCCAGCGCCAGGGCGCAGAGGAATATCGCGACGACCGAGTAGGAGCTGCCGGGGATCGGGTCGAGCGCCGGCGCGTAGAGCGCCAGGCTGAGGGCCGCGCTGAGCCCGACGTAGTAGAGGGCGAACTTGGGGAAGGTCGCCCGCAGCCCGACCACGCCCCCGATCAGACCCAGCAGCGGCAGCAGGTAGCTGCTGACGTGGACGATCGTGCGGTCTATTTCGTTGCCGAAGAGCAGCAGGCCCCAGGCGACCGCGCCCAGGGCCAGGGCGAGCCAGCACATCAGCGCGAGTCTCCATTCGGCCGGGTTGCGCCGGCCGCGGCGGTAGGCCGCGGCCATCACGAACGGCGCCAGCAGCAGCAGGCCCAGCGAGGGCAGCAGGTAGAAGAAGTTGTTGGTCCGCACGGCGCGGGCGAGGATCGTCGGGTGGCCGCTCTCGAGACCGGCGCGGACGTTTTCGTAGGCCATCTTGCCGCCGGACATCGTCACGAAATTCTGGACCTTGTTGTCGATCGCGCCGCCGAGACCGGCTTCGCCGTAGGCGTCGAAGATCGCCTCCATGGTGCCGCGACCGTCGATCCCGGGGGAGCCGGCAAGCGACCACTTGGTCAGGCGGTTGCCCGGCGGGTCGCCGTGTTTCTGGTACTGCGACCAGCTCCCCATCAGCACGATCCCGACCAGCGCGGCGACCCCGAGCCAGCGCCAGCTCGGCAGGCCGCGAAAGGCCGCGATCGCCAGCAGCGGGATCACCCCGAAGACGCTCGAGCCGTGGCCGAGCATCGCCAGGCCGCAGAGCGCCGCGACCAGGGCCGCGCCCCAGAGGCTGCGCCGCAGGCTCGGCCAGAGCGGCGTCAGGACCAGGGCGGCCAGCGCCAGCAGCATCGCCGCCGGCAGCAGCTTCGGCCAGACGAAGAAGCCGTTGACGATCGCCAGGTCGCTGACCAGGACGGTGACCATCGCCAGCCCGCGGGTCACTCGGCCGACCCGGGCGGCGAGCAGCAGCGCCCAGAGCCCGACGATCCAGAGCTGCTGCAGCATGACCCCGAGCACCTGGTAGTCGAGCTGGCTGCCGCTCCAGCCGAACTTCCACTGGGAGAGGGCGTAGCCGATCTGCAGCGGCGGCCGGTCGCTGGAGAGGAAGCTGGCGTAGTCCGGCGGCGTCCCGTGGTGGCCGTGCTGGGAGAAGTATTCAGCGAAGTAGAGCGGCAGGTAGTTGTCGCCCGGCAGCAGGTGCGAGAAGCGGTTCATCGCGGTCACCAGCGGCTGGTCGCTGCCACCGTGGACGAAGCCGAGGTAGACGAGGAAGGCCGAGCCCAGCGCCCAGAGTGCCAGCGGCGTCGCCAGCCGCCGCAGCAGCTCGCGATCGAGGCGGCCGCCGTAGAGCGACCACGCGACCACCCCGGCCGAGCCGAGCAGGACGAAGTAGGAGAAGCTTTCTCCCAGCAGCCGGGTGGCGTAGAAGGTCCAGAAGCCGAGCAGCCCGACCAAACCGCTTGCGACCAGGCCGATCGCCAGCAGCACCGGAACCTGTCGCACGCCCATGCGGGCCGCGAACAGCATCGCGGCCGCCAGTGGCAGGCCGGTAAGGATCAGATGTTTCCCCAGCAGCAGGAGGAGCTCGCCGTTGGCCCGCATCGGCCGGTAGGTTCGCATATCCGCTACACACGAACCACGGAGCGAAATTCCCTCAGATGAACTACGAGCGCCTCTACGCATACCGCTTCCGCGACATCGACCAGAACGGCCGCATGGCGGTTTGGGGGGAGATCGCGCCCCACGTCCACTCGGTGATGGGACGCCCGCAGAAGGTGCTCGATCCGGCCGCCGGCCGCGGTGAGTTCATCGGCGCGGTGCCGGCCAAGGAGACCTGGGCGGTCGACGCGGTCAGCTACGAAGAGGCCGCGCACAAGCCGGACACGACCGTGATCACCGCGATGATCATGGATGCCGAACTCCCCCAGGACCACTTCGACGGCGTCTTCGTCTCCAACTTCCTCGAGCACCTCTACGACCAGGAGGCGATCGCCGCCTTCCTCGAAAAGATGCACGGAACGATGGAGCGGGGCGGCCGGATCGCGATCATGGGTCCCAACTACCGCTACTGCTCGGACGAGTACTGGGACTGCGCCGACCACTACGTGGCGCTGACCCACGTGGCGATCGGGGAGCACCTCTACGCCGCCGGCTTCGAGATCGAGCGCACGATCCCCCGCTACCTGCCCTACTCCTTCCGCGGCATCCTGCCCCCCTCGCCGCTGCTGACCCGCACCTACCTGAAGACGCCGTTCGCCTGGAAGCTGCTCGGCAAGCAGTTCCTGGTGATCGGCCGCAAGGACTAGGGACCGCGGCCTAGCTTTTGCCCCGCGGGACGAGGCGCACGACTTCGAGCCCGGAGGAGTTGCGGGCAACCGGGACGAAGTGAAAGCGCCGCCGCAGGACGTCCAGGGCCACGATCTCGACCCGGCTGAAGGCGGGTAGCCCGGAGCCGTCCGCGGGGACCGGCGAGGTCAGCATCAGCGTCCCCGGCGGCACCCGCTCGGCGGCGGCCCGCACGCGCGGGTCGCTGGACTCGATCAGGTCTTCCTCGGGCGGATGCGAGATCGGCAGCAGGTTGCTGCGCTCGGCGTCGAGCAGGATCTCCGTGGTCAGATCCGGATCGGTGAGAACCAGGGCCGAGGCTTCCGCGGGCCAGTAGCTGTCGAGCAGTTCGGTCCCGACCGGCGTGCGCGCGTCCAGCGCGGGGTTCCCGGCGAGCGTCTCCACCGCCCCCTTGAGCGAGCCCCCACCCGGGATCGCCAGGCCGAGGGCCGTCGTGCCCTTCTTCGCCTCGGCCGAGGGCCAGCCGGCAACCGCGATCATCGCCATTCCCAGCGCCAGGACCGCCACCGTCCCGGTGCGCCAGAGGGCTTTGGGCGCGGTCAGCAGCACCTGCATCCAGAGCGCGCAGATCACCACGACCGGCACCAGCAGAACCAGGAGATTGTTCGGATGCGAACGCCCCAGGTAGTACGTGAAGCTGATCACGGCGAACCCGGTGAACCCGGTCAGCGCCGTCCACATGGCCGGCGAGAGGGCGGTCGGCATCGCCCGCGCCAACCAGAGCAACATCACGGCGCTGAGGAACGGCACAGCGGCCATCAGCAGGCCGGTCGAAAAGAACTCGATCGGCAGGGTGAAGAACTCGTCGGTCGAGTAGAGCTGGAGGAATTCGACGTACGGGTTCCAGTCGAGATGACCGCTCAGCACCAGGGTGGCGAGGCTGAACAGGGCGACCGCGGCGACGCAGACGCCGATCCCGATCAGGCCGCCGCGGAGCACGCGGCGAAAGACCTCGTCGGGCTCCCGCATCGCCCCGACCAGGACGAGGGCGCCGTAGGTGCCGGCGCCGTAGGCGAAGGTCTCGAAGCTGCCGACCGCGGCGAGCGCCAGCAGCGCGAGAACGCCGAGCTGGCTGGCTCGCGTCCAGCGCGGGAAACGGACGCCGAGCACCGCCAAGAGGATCATCAGATAGGGGATCCCGAAGCGCAGCGGCGAGGTGCTGGGGAAGACCACGTAGGCTTCGAGCGTGGCGAAGAGGTTGCCGAGTGCGGCGACCGCGACCGCGACGAGGGTGAGCAGGAACCCGAGGCCCGCCAGGCGCAGGATCGCGTAGACGCAGAGGTACTGCACGGCGGTGAGGGCGGTGACGAGCAGGGCAAAGGTCCCGAAGCCGATCGGGACGACGGTGAAGAACAGCCCCAGCCCGTCGATCAGCCCGATGCCGTACTGGGACCAGGCCGTGCCCAGCATCGCGCGGCCGTGGACGACGTCGTTGGCGGGGCCGAGGTAGTAGAGGTGGTGGATCAGCAGGTTGCCGGTGTAGTCGAGGAGATCCGGAAACTGGAGGACGACCAGGGCGATGACCAGGCAGGCCAGCGCGTCGAGTCCGGCGCGGGCAGGCGGGGGCAGGGGCAACGGCCGGCGCAGGCGCAGCAGGAAGACCCCGACGGCAGCCAGGGCGAGCGCTGGGATCAGGTTGCCGAGCTCGAGGGCACTGCGCGGCACGAACAGCAGCAAGAGGAAGGCGACCGCCACGAGGCAGGCGACCCAGGCGAACTCGCCCTGGCGATCGCCGGGATCACGCCAGAGCCGGGCCGCGAGGAAGGGAGCGCCGACGGCTCCCAGCGCCGCCACGACCAGCACGGCGTGGTGGAGGTGATCGCCGGAGCCGGCGCGCCGCAGTCCGAAGGCGAGGGCGAGCAGGATCAGGCCGCCCGCGAGGCCGCGGCCCGCCGCCGCCGGCGCGGCCGCCGCCAGACGGCGCTCCTGGTAGGAGGCGAGGATCAGGCCGCCGGGCAGGGCGAGGGCAAACGCCAGGACCCAGGCCCGGGTCTCGTTCGCCTCGGAGGGACCGCCGAGGAAGACGAGCAGGCCGACGAGCAGCACCGCGAGGGCGCCACATGCAAGCAAGCGCAGGGCCCCCGCATCGAACACGCCGGTCAGATTATCGGGGCCGGGAGTCCCATCTCGGACACCCCGGGGCGGCCCCCTCTTTCGATAGCCTGCGGCGCGGTGAAGGCGGTGATCCTGGCAGGAGGCCTCGGCTCGCGACTCAGCGAGGAGACCTCCGTGCGCCCCAAGCCGATGGTCGAGATCGGCGGCAAGCCGATGCTCTGGCACATCATGAAGATCTACTCGGCCCACGGGATCGATGAGTTCGTGATCTGCCTCGGCTACAAGGGCTACCTGATCAAGGAGTACTTCGCCAACTACTACCTGCACACGTGCGACGTCTCCTTCGACCTCGCCAAGGGCGAGATGGAGGTACACCGCTCCGACACCGAGCCCTGGCGGGTCACCCTGATCGACACCGGCGAACAGACGATGACCGGAGGGCGACTGAAGCGCGCGCTCGACTACGTCGGCGACGAGGACTTCTGCTTCACCTACGGCGACGGGGTCGCCAGCATCGACATCTCGGCGCTGATCGCCTTCCACGAGGATCAGGGACGGATCGCGACCGTCACCGCCGTGCGCCCTCCGGGCCGCTTCGGCGCCCTCGACCTCGAGGGCGACCGGGTTCGCCACTTCGAAGAGAAGCCCCCCGGTGACCACGTGGCGACCAACGGCGGCTTCTTCGTCCTCTCCCCCGAGGTCGGCAAGTACCTGGTCGACGATTCCACCGTCTGGGAGCAGGAGCCGGTCCGCGCTTTAGCCGAGGAAGGTCAGCTCGCCTCCTACCGGCACAACGGCTTCTGGCAGCCGATGGACACGCTGCGCGATCGCCACACGCTCGAAGAGCTGTGGGACACCGGTTCCGCCCCGTGGCGGGTCTGGGACTGAGCCGCCGGTGAGCGCGGCCGCGGCGCAGCCGTCCGGCAGCGTCGACCCCGCCTTCTGGGCCGGGCGGCGCGTCTTCCTGACCGGCCACACCGGCTTCAAGGGAGCCTGGCTCTCGCTCTGGCTGCAGTCGCTCGGCGCCAGGGTTACCGGCTTCTCCGCGGGCGTCCCCACCACGCCCTCGCTGTACGAGCTGGCGCGGGTCGAGGACGGGATGGAGAGCGTCGTCGGCGACGTGCGCGACGCCGCCGCGGTCGCCGAGGCGCTGGCCGGCTTCTCCCCGGAGGTCGTGATCCACATGGCGGCGCAGCCGTTCGTGCGCCGCTCCTTCGCCGAGCCGGCCGCCACCTACGAGACCAACGTGATGGGCACCGTCAACCTGCTCGAGGCGGTCCGCGGCGCCGCCGGCGTCCGCGCCGTGGTCAACGTCACCACCGACAAGTGCTACGAGAACCGCGAGTGGGAGTGGGGCTACCGCGAGGACGAGCCGATGGGCGGCCACGACCCCTACTCCAGCTCCAAGGGCGCCGCCGAGCTGGTCACCAGCGCCTACCGGCGCTCCTTCTTCTCCGAGCCCGACGGCCCCCGCCTCGCCTCGGCGCGGGCGGGCAACGTGATCGGCGGCGGCGACTGGGGCGAGGACAGGCTGGTGCCGGACCTGATGCGGGCCGCCCTGGCGGGCGAGACCGCCCGGGTCCGAAACCCGAACTCGATCCGTCCCTGGCAGCACGTGATCAACCCGCTCGGCGGCTACCTGGTGCTGGCGCAGGCGATCTGGGAGGACCCGGCCCAGGCCCGCGGCTGGAACTTCGGCCCCTCCGAGGAGGAGGCGCGCCCGGTCGGCTGGCTGATCGAGCGCCTCGCCGAGCTCTGGCCCGAGCGGGTCAAGTGGACCCTCGACTCCGGCCCGCACCCGCACGAGGCCAACTACCTGAAGCTCGACTCCTCCCTGGCCCGCACCCGCCTCGGCTGGCGGCCCCTGGTCACGCTCGAGCCCGGCCTCGCCGAGACCGCCGCCTGGTACCGCGAGCTCGAGGCCGGCGCCGACATGCGGGCAACCACGCTCGCCCAGCTCGAACGCCTCACCGCCTAACTCTTAGGTCGACTCCATTGCTCGCGGTTGCACGAAGGGCTCCATCTCGCTGATCGGGTGGCCGAAGGCGATCTTCGGGTAGGCGTTGGCCTCGAGGTCGATTGCCGCCTCGAGCATGTAGGGGCCCTCGGCCGCCCACATCTCGGCCACAGCGCCGGCAATCTCATCCGGGTCCTCGACCCGGCGGCCGGGGATCCCGTAGGCCGCGGCGACGGCGACGAACGACGGCGCCGAGTAGCCCCAGACGGTCGACTGGTAGCGGCCGTCGAAGTAGGACTCCTGGAACTGGCGGACCATCCCGTGGCAGCCGTTGTCGAGGACCACCATCTTCAACGCCATCTGGTTGCGGGCGACGGTCTGCAGCTCCTGGATGTTGAGCTGGAAGCCGCCGTCGCCGGAGATCGAGACGACCGGGCCGCCGCTCTGCACCGCGGCGCCGACCGCCAGCGGCAGGCCCGAGCCCATCGCGCCCATGCCGCCGGAGGTGAGGAAACGCTGCCGGCCGCTCAGCTCCAGCGACTGCGCCGCCCACATCTGGTGCTGGCCGACGTCGGCGACGTAGGCGGTCGCGACCGGGTTCGAGAGCTGGTGCATCAGCAGGTTCGGGTTGATCCCCTCGATCCCCGGCAGCTCGCCCGTGTCCGGCCACTTCGCGCGCAGCTCGGCGATCTCCTTGGCCCAGCCCTGGTGGGCCCCGGCGACAGGGCCGCCCGCGGCGGCGTTGAGCGCGGCGAGCGCCGGGCCGAGCTCGGCGATCAGCTCGTGGCAGCCGCTGACACGGTTGTTGACCTCGCCGGGGTCGCAGTCGACGTGGTGGATCACCCGGTCGGCGACGAAGGCGTCGGTGTCGGCGCCGGTCTGGCGGATGTCGAGCCGGCTGCCGAGGACCAGCAGCGCGTCGCAGCGGGAGAGCGCGATGTTCGCCCAGCGGTTGCCGTAGGTGCCGATCATCCCGACCCGCTGCGGGTGGTCGAAGGGGAGCGCGTCGACCCCCATCAGCGAGCTGACCACCGGCACCCCGAGGCGGTCGACCAGCTCGCGGAAGCCGTCGACCGCGCGGCCGGCCTGGAGGCCGCCGCCGGCGAGGATCAGCGGGCGCTCGGCGCCGGCGAGGTCGGCGACGATCCGGGCGACGGCGTCGGCGGGGATCCGCTGCTCCTCACGCAGGTCGATCTCCTCCGGCGAGGCGGGCAGCGGCGCCTCGAGCTCGGCCAGCTGCAGGTCGAGCGGGATGTCGACCAGGACCGGGCCGGGACGGCCGGCACGGGCCAGCGCGAAGGCCTCGATCAGGCAGCGCGGCAGCTCCTCGATCGTCTCCACCCGGATCGCCGCCTTGGCGATCGGCGCCGCCATCGCGACCACGTCGGTCTCCTGGAAGCCGAGCTGGCGGATCGGCCGCTCCCGCTTCTGCTCGGAGCGGTTGACCTGGCCGGTGATGAAAACCGCCGGGGTCGAGTCGAAGTGGCAGCTGCCGAGCGCGGTCAGCAGGTTGATCGCCCCCGGGCCGCTGGTCCCCATCGCGACCCCGGGGACCCCGTTCATGCGGGCGTGGCCCTCGGCGGCGAACCCGGCGGCCTGCTCGTGGTGGCAGGCGACGATCCGCACCTGGCCGTCGCGGTGGATCGCGTCGATCAGGTTGGCGATCATCCCCCCCGCGACTTCGTAGACCGCCTCGACCCGCTGGCTGGCAAGGAACTTCGCGATCCAGTCGGCGCCCTGCAACTACCTACGCTCCAACCACGGCCGGCGCCAGCACGTCGTGGAAGCTCTCGATCATGAAGTCGACCTGCGCCTCGGTCAGGCCCGGGTAGACGCCGACCCAGAAGACGTTGTTCATCACGAAGTCGGCGCCGGCGAGGTCGCCGACCCGGCGGTGCTCGGAGTTCAGGTAGGCGGGCTGGCGCACCAGGTTGCCGGCGAACAGCAGCCGGGTGGCGATCTTGCGCTCGTTCATGAAGCGGAGGATGCGGTCGCGGTCGACCGGGCAGTCCTCGCGCAGGGCGACCGGGAAGCCGAACCAGCTGGGGTCGCTGTTCGGCGTCGCCTCGGGCAGGATCAGCAGGTCCTGGAGGTCGGCGAGACCCTCGTGCAGGCGGCGGAAGTTGGCTTTGCGGGCGGCGGTGAAGGCGTCGAGCTTGTCGAGCTGGGCGAGGCCGACGGCGGCCTGCATATCGGTCAGCTTGAGGTTGTAGCCGACGTCGGAGTAGATGTACTTGTGGTCGTAGCCGCGCGGCAGCTCGCCGAGCTGGTGGTCGAAGCGCTTGCCGCAGGTGTCCTCTTTGCCCGGTTCGCACCAGCAGTCGCGGCCCCAGTCGCGGAAGGACTCCGCCAGGACCTTGATCTTGCCCTTGTCGATCAGCACGCAGCCGCCCTCCCCCATCGTGATGTGGTGGGCGGGGTAGAAGCTGACCGAGGCGAGGTCGCCGAAGCTGCCGACCGGCTTGTCTTCGTAGGTCGAGCCGAGCGCGTCGCAGCAGTCCTCGATCAGCCAGAGGTCGTGCGCGTCGGCGAAGGCCTTGACCGCGCCGAGGTCGAACGGGTTGCCGAGCGTGTGGGCGACCATGATCGCCTTGGTGCGCTCGGAGAGCGCCGCCTCGAGCTTGCTGACGTCGAGGTTGTAGGTCGGGACGTCGACGTCGACGAAGACCGGGACGAGGCCGTTCTGGATGATCGGGTTGACGGTGGTCGGGAAGCCGGTCGCGCAGGTGATCACCTCGTCGCCGGGGAGCAGGCGCCGCTCGGCGATTTTGGTCGAGGTCAGGCAGGAGAGCGCGACCAGGTTGGCCGAGGATCCCGAGTTGACCAGCAGCGCGTGGCGGACGCCGTTGAGCTTCGCGAAGCGCTTCTCGAACTTCTGCGCCCAGGGCCCGGTGGTGAGCCAGAATTCGAGCGAGGAGTCGACCAGGTTGACGACCTCGCGCTCGTCGAAGACCCGGCCGGCGAAGTGGATCGGGGTCTCGCCGGGCACGAACTCGCCCGGGGCGAAGGCCACGTCGTGGTACTCGCGGACCAGATCGAGGATCTGACTGCGAAGCTCGGATGCGCGATCGGAATCGGGACTCATCACAGGGTTCCTGCCGGGGGCGACGTTAGCAAGGGCGGTCCGGGGCAACCGCCGGCTCGTCGCCGGAAGCGACTACCCGCACCTCGGCGCCGGCAAGCTCCGGCGAGGCCGCCGGTTGCCCGCCCCCGCGGGAGCGCGGCGGGTTGAGGACCTGCTCGACGATGTAGGGCGGTCGCGCCTTGATCTCCTCGTACATGTGCGCGAGGTAGGAGCCGATCACGCTGAAGCACATCAGCTGCACGCCGCCGATGAACAGCACGACCACGATCAGGGTCGCGAAGCCCTCCGGCGCCGCGTCGGGATTGACGATTTTGATGATGATCTCGGCGATCCCGGCCAGCACCGCGAGGCCGGTGGTGAAGAAGGCGAGCCAGCCCATCAGGTCGAGCGGCGCGTAGGAGAAGGAGACGATCGCCCGCCGCGCCCAGCCCAGGTTGGCAATGAAGTTGTTCGACGATTTGCCGAAGAGGCGCTCGGGCCGTTCGTAGGGGACGCCGATCTGGCGGAAGCCGACGAAGGCCCGCAGGCCGCGGACGAAACGGTGCGACTCCGGCAGCGCGTTGATCGCGTCGACCGCGCGCCGGTCGATCAGCGAGAAGTCGCCGGCGTCGACCGGCATCGAGACGTAGGAGAGGCGCTGGAAGACCCGGTAGAAGGCCTTGCGGGCGGCGTTCATCACCGTCGGCCCCTCGCGCGTCACCCGGTCGCCGTAGACCACCTCGTAGCCTTCCTGCCAGCGCTCGACGAGCTCGGGGATCAGCTCTGGCGGGTCCTGGAGGTCGCCGTCGAGCAGGATCACCGCGTCGCCGGTGGCCAGCCGCATGCCGCTGGAGTAGGCGCTCTGCGAGCCGAAGGCGCGGGTGTGGTGGACGACCGTGACTCTGCGGTCGCGGGCGGCGATCTCAGCCAGGGCTTCGGGCGTCTCGCGGCCGGGGCTGCCGGAGTCGACGAAGATGATCTCCCAGTCGACGCCGAGCCCTTCGAAGACCTTGGTCAGGCGTTCGTGCATGACCGGGACCGACTGGGCCTCCTGGTAGCAGGGGATTACGGCACTCAACCTGGTTTGATTTGTTAGCTCCATGATCGAAGGCCCCAATCTAACGACCGGCCCCGGCGAAGCCCTTCCCGCCCTGAGCCGGATCGGGTTGGGGGCGTGGGCCTTCGGGGGGGTCGGCTGGGGGCCGCAGGACGACCGCGACTCGGTCGCCACGATCCGCCACGCCGTCAGCGTGGGCGTCGACTGGATCGACACCGCGGCGGTCTACGGCGGCGGCCACGCCGAGCAGATCGTCGGCGCGGCGCTGGCCGCGATCGGGCCGCAGGAGCGGCCGCTGGTCTTCACCAAGGGCGGGATCAGGATCGACCCGGACGGCTCGACCCGCCGCGACCTCAGCCCAAAGTCGCTGCGCGAGGAGTGCGAGGAATCGCTGCGGCGGCTCGGGGTCGAGCGGATCGACCTCTACCAGCTGCACTGGCCGGTCGAGGACGCCGCGGTCGTCGAAGCGGCCTGGGCGCTGCTCGGCGAGCTGCGCGAGGAGGGCAAGGTCCGCTGGGCCGGGGTCAGCAACTTCGGCCCCGAGCTGCTGCAGCGCTGCGCGGCGATCCGCCCGCTCGACTCGGGCCAGTACCCGCTCTCGCTGCTCGAGCGGGGGATCGTCGACGGCGAGCTGCCCTGGCTGACCGCCCACGGCGTCCCGGCGCTCGCCTACAGCCCGCTGGAGTCCGGGCTGCTCTCCGGCCGCTTCTCCTTGGCCAGGCTCGCCGCGCTGCCCGACGACGACTGGCGCCGCCGCCGTCCCCGCTTCCAGAGCCCGGAGGTCGACCGCGCCCTCGACCTGGTCGAGCGGCTACGGCCGATCGCCGCCGGGCTCGGGGCCAGCGTCGGCGAGCTGGCGATCGCCTGGGCCCTGCACGTCGAGGGCGTCGCCGGCGCGATCGTCGGCGGCCGCACCCCGGAGCAG
>JAWVEZ010000149.1:0-4799 GCA_033856455.1 Solirubrobacterales bacterium
CGAGGGTACCCCGGGCCGGCGGGCGCGGGGCGCGAGTGAACGTTAGGCCGGCGTTACGCGACCGCGGAGAGGGTGCCGCCACCGGCGCCCTCTTCGTCGTCCTCGTCCTCGCCCGCTTCGCGTGGCAAGCGGCGAGAGACGACCTTGGTGACGCCGTCGCCCCCCATGCTGACCCCGTAGAGGACGTCGGCGGCGTCCATCGTCCGTTTCTGGTGGGTGACGATGACGAACTGGGCGCGGTCGGAGAAGCGCCGGATCAGCTGCAGGAAGCGATCGATGTTGGCGTCGTCGAGGGCGGCCTCGACCTCGTCGAGGATGTAGAACGGGCAGGGCCGGGCGAGGAAGACCGCGAAGACGAAGGCCAGCGCGACCAGCGACTTCTCGCCGCCGGAGAGCAGCGACAGCTTGCGGGTCGACTTGCCGGCCGGGGTGACCTCGATCTCGACCCCGAGCTCGTCGCGCTCCTCTTCGCCCTCCTCCTCGGGCTCGGGCTCGTCGTCCTCGCCGGGAGCCTCCCCCTCGCCGCTCGGGCGCTCTGAATCGCGCACGGGGCGCAGGCTGACCCGGCGCAGCCGGCCGCGGCCGCCGGGGAAGAGGTGTTCGACCATCTCCTCGAAGTTCTTGGCGGTCGCCTCGAAGGTCTGCTCGAAGGCGCGCTCGATCTCGGCGTCGATCTCGCGGATCAGCGACTCCAGCTCCCGCATCGCCCGCTCGGTGTCCTCGCGCTGGGCCTGCAGGGCCTCGACGTGCTCGCGCGCCTCGTCGTATTCGCGCTCGGCCAGCGGGTTGACCGGGCCGATCTGACCGCGGCGCCGCTCCAGCCGCTGCAGGCCGCGGTCGATCTCCGCCCGCTCCTCGTCGCTCAGCGCCGCCTCCGCGGCGGGAATCTCCTCGCCGAGCTTCTCGCCGATCTGGCCCAGCTCGCGCTCGGCCTCGGCCCGGCGGTCGCCGAGGTGGGCCGCCTCGACCTCGGCTTTGGTCAGCTCGTCGGCGGTCTCGCGCAGCCTCGCCTGCAGCGCGTACTCCTGCTGCGAGCAGGAGCGCAGCTCGTCGGCGATCTCGTCGCCGTCGTCCTCGCCGCCGACCACGCGGCCCTCGGTGCGCTCGACCCGGGCGCGAATCGCCGCCCCGACAGCCTCGACGGCGGCCAGCGCGGCGCGCACGTCGTCGAGCAGCTCCTCGCCGGCGGCGACCCGGGCACGCAGCGCCTCGCGGTGGCGCTCGCCGAGCAGGCCCTCGGCGCGCAGCGCGTGGCGGGCGGCCCGCTCGGCCCCGCCGCGCAGCTCGCCGAGCGCCGCCTCGCGGGCCGACTCCTGCTCGCCGTCGTCGCGGACCACTTCCAGCTTCTCGGTCGCCTTGCGCAGGCCGGCGTCGACCTCGCCCAGCTCCTCCTCGAGCTGACGGGCCCGGGCCGCCGGGGCGCCGCTGCCGCCGACGTCGAGCGTGAGCGGGCCGAGCTCGCCGCGCAGCCGCTCGAGGCCGGCCTCGAGCTCAGCCGCGCGGCTCGAGAGCCCGGCGACCCGGACGGCGACCCGCTCCTGGTCGCCGCGCAGCTTGGTCAGGATGCCCCAGGCCTGAGTGCGCTCGCGGTCGCGGGCGGCGAAGCGCTCCTCGGCCTCGCTGCGCCGTTTGCTGACCGCGGCCAGCTCCTCCTCCAGCTTGGTCCGGGTGGCCCGCGCCTGCTCGGCGGCCTTCATCGCCGCGGCCGCCCGGTCGGCGCCGAAGCGCAGCTCCTCGGAGACGAGGCGGCCGCGCAGGCCCAGTTCCTCGCGCTCGATCCGCGCCCCCAGCTCGGCCGCCTGCGCCTGGCGCTTCAGCGGCCGCAGCCGGGCCCGCGCCTCGCGCTCGACGTCGAGCGCCCGGTCGAGGTTGTCGCGGGTGCTGCGCAGCTTCAGCTCGGCCCGGCGGCGACGCTTGCGGTGCTTGCCGAGACCGGCCGCCTCCTCGACCAGCAGCCGCCGCTCGCGCGGTTTCGAGAGGACGATCGACTCGACCCGCCCCTGGCTGATCACCGAATGCATCTCTTTGCCGAGGTTGGTGTCGGAGAGCACGTCGGAGACGTCGGTGAGCCGGCAGCGGGCGCCGTTGAGGCGGTAGACGCCGTCGCCGGAGCGGTCGAGCTTGCGCTCGATCGCGATCTCCGAGAACTCGGTCGCGGCGCGCCCGTCGGAGTTGTCGATCACCACCTCGACTTCGGCCGCGCGGCGCTGGCCGACGCCCTTGCCGCCGGCCGAGATCACGTCCTGCATCGAGGCGCCGCGGATCGCCCCGGGGCTCTGCTCGCCGAGCGCCCAGAGGACCGCGTCGGTGATGTTGCTCTTGCCGGAGCCGTTGGGGCCGACGATCACGCTGACGCCGGGTGAGAACTCGAGGTTCACCCGCTCGGGGAACGACTTGAACCCCTTCATCGATATCGATCTCAGATACATGTGCTCGCGTCCTCTGCGGCCCATCGAAGGCCACGGAAAAGGTTCGCGCCTGCCTCGGACGGTTCCGGGCGCGAACTACCCGCCAAATTGCGCCAAAGCCTGCTCCGCCGCGACCTGCTCCGCGGCCTTCTTGCTGCGCCCCTCGCCCGACCCGACCCGCTCGGAATTCACGATCGCCGCCACCTCGAAGGTACGCCGGTGCGGGGGCCCCGTCGCGGCGATCACCTCGTAGCTTACGCGCGCCCCGCGCCGCGCCAAAAGCTCCTGCAAAGCGGACTTGAAGTCGATCCGGGTTTCGGAGGCGAGCTCGATCCGCGGCTCGAAGGCGGCGGCGACCGCCGGCGCCGTGCGCTCGAAGCCGAAGGCGAGGTAGCAAGCGCCGATCAGCGCCTCGGTCGCCTCCGGGACCGGCCGCTCTCCTTCCAGCAGGACCTTGGCCGGAATCGCCGCGGTGACGTCGTCGGGCTCGTTGGCGCTGAGCATCTCCGGGACGCCGATCGTGCGGCCGACCTCGGCGCAGGAGACCCCGCTGACCGCCTGGTTGTGGATCTTCGTGAGGCCGCCCGAGTCGATCGCGGCGAAGCGCTCGTGGACGCGGCTGGCGACCGCGAGGCCGAGCACGCTGTCGCCGAGGAAGGCGAGGCGCTCGTAGGAGTCGATCCGGCGCTCGGTCCAGGAGGAGTGGGTCAGCGCCTGCTCGCGCAGCTCCGCCGGCAGCTCCGCGATCAGCTCCGAGAGCGCCGCGACTGCCGAGACGGGGTCGGTGGCCAAGGTTCAGGCGGGCGCGTGCTCGACGACGAAGCCGACCGCGTCGCCGACCGTCTCGATCCGGGTGGCCTGCTCCTCGCTGACCGTGACCCCGTAGTTGTCCTCGAGCTCCATCACCAGCTCGTAGAGGTCGAGCGAGTCGGCGTCGAGGTCCTCGCGGAAGCGGGTGGTCTCGGTGATCCGCCCGACGTCGACTTCGAGCTCCTCGGCGAGGTGCTCACGGACGAGGGTTAGAACTTGGTCGCGATTCATGCCCGGTGGTCTATCACGCGCCCTCCCCGGCAGCGAGAGCGGCGCGGCCGGCGCCGCCCTCCTGCAGGAGGGCGGCGGTGCGGCCGACCGCGTCGACCTCGGCGCAGCGGGCGGCCAGGCGGACCGCGTTGGCGATCCCCTCGGCGCCGGCGCTGCCGTGGCCGACCACGGCGATCCCGCGCAGGCCGAGCAGGATCGCGCCGCCGGTCGTGTCCGGGTGGAGCTCGCGTTTGAGGCCGCCGAGCGCCGGTTTCAGCAGCAGGCCGCCGAGCGCGGAGACGGGGTTCGAGCGGGCGGCGTCGGAGACCGCGCCGGCGACCGCCTTCGCGGTCCCCTCGAGCAGCTTCAGCGCGACGTTGCCGGTGAAGCCGTCGGTGACGACGACGTCCACCTTGGCCGCGGGCAGGTCCCGGCCCTCGACGTTGCCGGCGAAGTCGAGGCTGTCCACCTGGCCGAGCAGGCGGTGGGCCTCGACCACCTCCTCGCGTCCCTTGCCGGACTCCTCACCGACCGTGAGCAGGCCGACGCTGGGCCTGGCGACGCCGAGCACCGCCTCGCTGAAGGCGGCGCCGAGGAAGGCGAACTGGACCAGGTGCTGGGCGCGGACCTCGACGTTGGCGCCGACGTCGAGGAACAGCACCGCTTTGCCGGGGACCGGGAGCTGGACCGCGAGCGCCGGCCGCTGGACGCCCTTGATCCGGCGCAGGCCGAAGGTCGCGGCGGCCATCGTCGCCCCGGTCGAGCCGGGACTGACCAGGGCTTCGGAGCGGCCCTCGGCGACGTCGGCGGCGGCGCGCACGACCGAGGCCTGCTTTTTCGCCCGCACGGCTTTCACCGGATCCTCGTCGTTGCCGATCCACTCGGCGGTCTGGATCACCTCGACGCCCTCGACCCCGTCGAGCCCGAGCGCCGACTGGGGGCCGAAGACGCGCACGCCGATCCCGTCGGCGGCAGCCAGCCTGGCGCCTTGGGCGAGCGCCTCGAAGCCCTGCTCGGCCCCGTAGCCGTCGAGCGCGACGGTGACGCGGCGCGGTGGCGCCACGGCCTACTCGGAGTCGGAGGCGGAAGTCACCGTGGGATCGGCGACTTTGTGGGAGATGACCTCGCGCCCGTCATAGGTGCCGCAGGTCGGGCAGACCCGGTGCGGCAGACGCGGGCTGTGACAGCGCGGACAGCTGTTGAGGCGAGCCTTGCCGGCCTTGTGGTTGGCGCGCCGCTTGTCGCGGCGGGCGCTGGAGGTTCTCTTCTTCGGGACGGCCATTTGGACGCAGGATGGTAGCGGCCGTGAGGGCGAGGCGTGTAGACGCGTCGGCGAGGGGTCTGAAAACCCGCTTCGCTCCAAGTGTTTTC
>JAWVEZ010000150.1:0-2953 GCA_033856455.1 Solirubrobacterales bacterium
CGCCCCCCGCCCCGGCCGTGAGGCCGAGCAGGGCGACCGGGAAGCCAAGCGCGAGGCCGAGGGCATAACCCGCGGCGGCGGACAGCAGCCCGGCCGAGACCAGCGCCGGAGTCAGGACCGCGAGCAGGGCCAGCAGGAGCGGCACGCCGGCGGCGCCGCTGTCGTCGATCAGGCCGGCGACGCCGTGGGCGTTGAGGGCGAGGCCGACCAACAGCGCCACCGCGACCACGCTGACCGCCGCGGAGAGCAGGAACAACCGCAGGCGGATGCCGCCGGGCGAGATCGGAAGCGCGCTCATCCCCATCGCTTCATCCCCCCGCCGGCGGCGAGCTCGCGAGCGATGCCGCGGAATCCCCCGGCCAGCCCGCCGAGCTCGAGAATCTCGCCGTCGACCGTCGCCAGCCGTTCGAGGTACCCGAGGTCGGCGCCCTCGACGCCGCGGGCGATGATCTCGACCTCCTCCGCGACGAGCTCGTCGCGGATCGCCGTCGTCGCGCCGCGGTCGTTGGGGCTGCCGTCGGTCAGCAGCACGACCACCCGCCTGCCAGGCGCGTCTTCGAGCTCGGTGCCGGCCCGGCGCAGACCGGCCTCCATGTCGGTGGAGCCGGCGGCCTGGAGTCGCTGCGCGGCCGCCCGCACCCGCTCCGCTCCGTCACCCAGCCCAGCCGCGCGCTCGGCGCCGCTGTGGAAGGCGATCAGGGCGATGCGATCGCCGAGGCCGGCGTCGTCGAGCACCTCGACGAAGCCGGCGAGCGCCTTCTTCGCCTCTTCCAGCCGCGGCCCCTCCATGCTGCTGCTGGTGTCGATGACCAAGGCAACCGCGAGCTCGCCGGCCTGGCGGTGGGAGCCGGGGTCCTCGTCGGTCCAGCGCAGGTCGCGGTCCTCGCGGTCGATCGCGGGCTCCCCCAGGGGCCGGCCGTCGGCGCTGGCCGAGACCTGGACGATCCCGTCCTCGTCGTACTCGTAGGCGATGTCGACCGCGACCGGGCCCCGGCCGGCGGCGGCGATCCCCTCGAAGCGCCAGCAGCCGAGCGGCTGGTTGTCGAGCGGGCGCTCGGCTCCTCCCTGCAGCATGTGCACCTCGAGGCTGCCGTGGGCGTCGCGGACGTCGAGGCTGTGGCATTTGCTGGCGCTGGCCGGGATCGGCGCGTTGCGCGGGATCATCACCTGGTTCAGGTAGCGGTCTCCAGCCGCGGAGACGACGACGAAGCCGAGCGCGTGGGCGGTGACGTCGCGGATTCGCATCAAGGCGCCGGGGGCGCCGCCCGCGGATGCGGCGAGAGCACCGGGGGCCGCCGTCCTTGCCGCCGCGGCGGCCGCGGCGCCGCGCGCCACCGCCTCGTCGGGGTCGACGCCGCCGGCCGGGGCGCGGCCGCTGAGCCGCTCGACGATCTCCGCGCAGGGCGGCATCCGGGTCGAGCCGCCGACCAGCAGGCACTCGTCGACCGTCCCCTGTCCGCCGATGTCATCGAGCACCCGGGTGACGATCTCCTCGGTCTGGGCGAAGAGCGGCGCGGTCCGCGCCAGGAAGCGCTCGCGCTCGACCTCGACCCGCTCGACCCCGGTCGGGGTCGCGACGTTGACCGTCGTGCTCGGCAGCCGCGAGAGCGAGTGCTTCGCCTCGCGGGCGCGCTCCTGCACCTCGGCCAGCAGCGCCGGGTCCTCGCGGGGGTCGTGGTCGCCGTCGAGGCCTTCGACCAGCAGCTCGCACATCACGTCGTCCCAGTCCTTGCCACCGAGCCGGTGGTCGCCGAGCGTCGCCAGCACCTCCGAGCCCGCCTCCCCGTGGCGGACGACAGAGACGTCGAAGGTGCCGCCGCCGAGGTCGTAGACAAGGACCGTGCCGGACGTCGCCGCGCCGTTCGCGAAGCAGGCCGCGGTCGGCTCGTGGATCAGCGCCAGCGGCTCGATGCCGGCCAACTCCGCCGCCTCCCGCGTGGCCCGCCGGGCGTCGTCGCCGAAGTAGGCGGGGATCGTCAGCAGCGCCTGCCGGGGCACCGTGCCGAAGGTCTCCCCCGCATCCTCGGCCAGGGCTTTCAAGACCTCGGCCGAGAGGTCCTGCGGCCGCAGCAGGCGGTCGCCCGCCTCGACCTCCCAGTCCGACCCCATCGAGCGCTTGAAGAAAGCGAAGCTGGTGTCCGGCTCGACCGCCGCCAGCCGCACCGCCGCCTCGCCGACCACCGGCCCCGCGGCGGCGAAGGCGACCGCCGAGCGCAGCCGCGGGCCGCCGTCCCGGGTTCGCGCGAAGGAGACCCGGCCGGCTTCGTCGGCGATCGCCAGGACCGAGATCGTCGTGCCCAGATCGATGCCCGCGACGGCCATGGTCAGCGCTCCCCGCGCCGCAGGACGCCGCGGACGGCGCGGGAGACGGCCCGGCGCGGGGGATGCGCCTGCAGCCACAGCTCCCACTCCTCGCGCCCGGCCTGCAGCCGCTCGCCGACTTCCGCGAGGCGCTTTGGCGGGAGGTCGCCGGTCGCTTCCGGCAGCGCCAGATCGAGCAGCTCGCGCTCGAATCCCGGAAGCTGCCGCCAGCGCACGAAGGTGCGGGCCAGCTGCCGCTCGGGATTGGGGCTGGCGGCCACGGCCCGGGCGTGCGCCTGGCCGAGCCGGCGTGGCCACTCCTCGTCCATCGCCCCCAGCAGGGTTTCGAGGCCGTCGAGATAGCCCTCTTCCTCGAGCGCCGCGGCCGCCACCTCGGCGACCAGGTCCTCGGTCTCCTCCAGGCGAGCCGGCGGCAGGTCGGCCAGCAGCGTCCGCGCGCCGGCCACGACCCCGGCCCAGTCGGAAAAGGCGCGGCCCTGCGGCGGCCGCTTGAAGAGCAGCCACCAGGGCGCGAACTCGGGCTGGCGGCGAACCGACTTCGAGCCGGTGTCGATCGCCGCGAACAGCGCCGCCGGCCCGGGGTCCGCCCGCAGCGGCTCCGCGCCCAGGCACTCGAGCGCCCGCTGGTAGT
>JAWVEZ010000151.1:0-21210 GCA_033856455.1 Solirubrobacterales bacterium
GCCGGGGCCGCCACCGCGGTCGCGGCATGTCTCAATCTGGTGGTCCTGTACCAAGGTCGCAACTCGCTGTACGACCAGTCGGTGTTGACCCGGGCCGACACCGCCGCGATCGAGATCGCCCGGCGAACGATCGAGCCCGGATTTCAGCTCAGCCCCGAGATCGCCGGGACGACGACCCTGGTCGACGTCTTCGCCGGCCCCTACCTGCAGGCGGTCGACGAATACGGCTCGCCGGCCTACACGCCGGCCGAGCTGACGAAGGCGCCCGAGCAGGGCCGCCGCCAGGCCGACGTCGTCCTCGCCCAGGCGCTGCCGCTGTCGACTGCCACCCTGCCCGGGGGGTTCGAGCCCGCCGCCGGCGGCGCTTCCTGTGTGGTCGTGCCGGCCGGGGGGCCCGAGCTGCCGCTGTCCCCGGGCGCGACGCGAATCGAACTCGCACCTGGTCCCCCGGCCGACTTCGCGCTGCGCCGCTTCGCCAGCGGCGAATACCCGGTTCCCGTCGCCGTGGACGCCCCAGGCGACTCGACGACCCTGCTGCGGATCCCCGCCGACGCCGCGACCCAGCCCTGGCAGCTGCGGATCGACGCGCGGCAGCTCGCTCGCGTCTGCCGCTGAGCTAGAGGTCCTCGGCGATGCGCGGGGCTTCGCGGTTGAAGAGCCAGACCCCGAGCACGCAGATCCCGACGTAGATCGCCGCCGCCGGCAGCAGCCACACGGCCCCGCCAGCGGCTTCGGCCGCGGTCGGGGCGCCCGGTTCGTTGAGGACCCAGACGCGGACCTGCTCGAAGATCACCGCGATCGGGTTCAGCATCAGCAGGCGTTCGTAGGTCTCGTCCTGGAAGGCGGTGACCGGATAGAGGATCGGCGTCACGTAGAAGAGGATCTGCGAGAACACGGCCCAGATGATCTGGACGTCGCGGAAGCGCACGTAGAGGACCGAGAGCGCCATGGCCAAGGTCGCGGTGAGGAGGAAGAGCGCGGCGAGCGCAATGGGGAAGAGGAACCAGGTCCAGGTCGGGTCGACCCCGAAGGCGAGGATGAAGACGAAGACCACGATCAGGTTGAGCAGGAGGTTGAAGCCGGCGGTCAACACGGTTGCCAGCGGGATCACCAGCCGCGGGAACTGGGTCTTGCGGACGATGCCCTCCTGGCCGACCACGGACCCGACGGCGTTCGTGCCCGCTTCCTGGAAGAAGGTGAAGAGGACGATGCCCAGCAGCAGCATCACCGGGTAGTGCTCGACTTCCTGGCTGCCGAGTTTGAAGACTTTGGTGAAGACGAAGAGCAGAACCCCGAACAGCATCAGCGGGCGCAGCAGCGACCAGAGGTAGCCGAGGACGGTGCCGAAGTAGGTGCGCTTGAACTCCGTCGTCGCGATCAGCCAGAGCAGGTCGAAGAAGCGACGGGTGCCGCCGCCGAGGGCGGAGGGTCCGCGCACCTCGCGCAGCGGGCCGACTGGGGAGGCGGGCGGCGGCGTGCTCATCGCGGTTGCGCGACCTCGACGCTGGCCCCGATCTGGTGCGGCAGGTCGACGAACCCGTGGGTGTTGGGGTGGCTGCCGAAGACGACGAAGTCGAAGGCGTCGTGGACGTAGAGGGCGGCGCTGCGATCCTCGACGTGGCTGACGCCGCAATGGGCGAAGTAGCGGCCCGGCAGGAGCAGGTTCTCCACGTCCGCCCTGACCGTGACCTCGGTGCCGGGCACCAGGGTCAGCAGCCTGCCGTTCTCGTCCGTTACCTCGGTCCCGAACTGGAAGACCGCGACGCCGTCGGCGTCGGCGACGATGAAGCCGACGTCGAGCCCGGAGGTCTCGCGCAGCACCTTCAGCTTCACCCGCATGCGCAGGGTGCCGCCGTGCTCGCAGTTCTTCTGGTGGTTGCCCTCGTCGTCCTCGATCCAGGCAGCCAGAAGCTGTACCTCCTGGCTGCCCTGCGCCGCCGCCAGCGCGGCGGGGTCCGCCGCTTTCTCGAAGTTGAGGCGCAGGTACTGGCGGCCGACCTCGTCGGGGTCGCCGAGGTGCTGGATCTTGCCCCCGTTGATCAGCATCGCCCGGTCGCAGTACGTGTGCACGGTCGACATCTCGTGGGTGACGAGGATGATCGTCTTCCCGCTGGCCTTCATCTCGTGAAAGGCGTCGGCGCACTTCTGCTGGAAGGAGGCGTCGCCGACCGCCAGCACCTCGTCGACCAGCAGCACGTCGGCGTCGGCCTGCAGCATCACCGAGAAGGCGAGCCGGATCAGCATCCCGGAGGAGTAGTTCTTCAGTTTGAGGTCGATGAATTCCTCGAGTTCGGCGAACTCGATCGCCGCGCCGAGGCGTTCCCGGGCCTCGCGCGGGGTCAGCCCCATCATCACCCCGTTGAGGATCACGTTCTCGCGCGCCGTGAGCTCGAGGTTGAAGCCGACCCCGAGCTCGATGAACGGCGCCAGCCGCCCGGCCATGCGGATCCTCCCCGCGTCGGCGCGGTAGATGCTGGCGAGCAGCTTCAGCAGGGTGCTCTTGCCGGAGCCGTTGCGCCCGACGATGCCGAAGAACTCCCCCTGGTAGATGTCGAAGGAGATTCCGTCGAGCGCCTTCAGCACCCGCTCGTCCTTGGTCGCGAAGGGGCGCACGACCCGCTCCTTCAGCGAGTCGACCCGGTGGGTGGGGATGCGGAACGTCTTCTCCAGGTCTCTCGCTTCGATCGCGAGGGGCGCGGAGGACACCGAAGGCTGCGGGCGCTCTATGGCTTTGCCCTCCGGCGGCGAATCTCCCGGCGGGCCTTGCCGACCGCGCGGCGGGCGAGCTGCTCGAGGCGCTGGGCCGTGCTCGGGGTGGCGGCTGCCGCGGGGGAGCCCGGAGCGGGCGGGTAGGGGGGCGGGAACGCCCCCTGCTTGCGCAGCACGACGATGAACTCGATTGCCCGTTTGGCCGTCGCCTCGATGTCGAACCCAGCGTCGAAGCGCTCGCGGCAGGCGAGGATCATCTGCAGGAACTCGGCCTGGGTCCAGACGTGCATGTGGATCGAGTACTTGGCGGCTTCCAGCTCCCGCGCCCGGCGCTCGACCCACTCCTCCGAGGCGGCCTCGGCCGACGTCCCGGTCGACTCCTCGTCGATCACCAGGCGGCACCACTCGTCGTAGTGCTCGGATCGCGAGCGCTCGGGGCCCTCGTCGTAGTCCGCGACCATCTCCTCCAGCGGCGTCACCGGCCGCCGGAAATCGAAGGTGAAGCGCTTGTCGGGCACGGCGTAGAAGAGGACTCCGCCCGGTTTCAGTTTGCCGAGGTGGGTTTCGATCGTCCCGATCGGGTTCTCGCAGTGCTCGAGGAAGTGGTTGGCGACGATGAAGTCCTGGCTCTCGGCGGCGACGGTGACCAGGGTCTCGCCGTCGTCGACGACGTCGACCTCGGTCAGGTCCCAGTCGACCAGCTCCGGGTACTCACGGCGCAGGTCGTCGACCGTCATCCGGTCGACGTAGCGGGCCCGGGCGTAGGGCGGGATCGCCAGCGGCTGATGCAGGGGACCGATCTCCAGCCCCTCGCCGAACAGGTAGCGGGCCGCGAACTCGGCCCGGGCTTCGAGGTAGACGGGCGGCGGATCGAGCTGGATGGGGTCGGCGGCGGCGCGCTCCGCGGGCCGGTCGGTCGTGCTCATCGGCTGCAGGCTACCTGCCGACAGTGGCCCGCGCGACGGCCGGCGATACTTACGCGATGAGCGCCGCTCGTCACCAGAAGCCGGCCCGGAGGGCAGCGTGAGAATCTGCCTGCTCTCGCCCGGCGCGGCGGCGCCGGGCGAGGCGGCGGCGATCGCTCGTCATGCGGCGCTGCTCGGCGGCCGCCACGAGGTCGTGGTGCTCGAGCCCGGGCCGGAGGTCGAAGGCTTGGTGCTGGCCGGTTCCGCGCATGAGCGCTCGGCGGCGGCGATGGAGGCGATTCGCGCGTACTACGGCGAGGAGGGACCCGACTACCTCGAGGTCCGCGACTCCTCGGCGCTCGGGTTCGTGCCACTGCAAGCGCGGGCCACCGGCGACCCCGTGCTCGCCGCTACCGCGGTCGGGCTGCGCGTTGCCGGCGGCGAGGAGCTGCGCAGCCTCCACAACGCCGTCCTCAGCCAGACCGAGCACCTGCTGCGGGCCGGGCTGGGGCGCTACCAGCTGCGCCACGCCGACCACCTGCTCTGGCCGGGGGGCGGGACCCTGGAGCTCTACCGGCGCTACTTCGGCGAGCTCGGGGTCGAGCTGCCCGAACCGCTGCTCTGCCGGTCCGCCGCCGCGCCCGCCGGCCCGGCGCCGGTGGGGGCCGCCCCCTCTGCGGGCGAGCCGCTGCGGATCCTCTGCCTCGGGCCGCTCGAACGTGCCCGCGGCAGCATCGACCTGGTCGAGGCCTGCCTCTCGCTGCCGAGCGACGACTGGGAGCTGACTCTGGCTGGGGAGGACACCGCGACGGCGACCATGGGCCAGTCGCTGCGGGCGAGCGTCGAGGCGATGGCCGGCGGCGACCCGCGCGTGCGTCTGCAGGACCCCCCGGGCGAGGTCCCGAGCGGGGAGTGGCTCGCCGGCTTCGACCTGCTGGCGGTCCCGGCTCGGACTGAGGCCTGGAGCGAGGAGGTCCTCGCGGCGATGGGGGCGGGCCTGCCGGTCCTCGCGACCCCGGTCGGCGGCCTCGTCGAGCAGGTCGAGGACGGCGTCACCGGCTGGCTCACCGCGGACTTCGGCGCCGAGCCGCTGCGGCTGGCCTTGGCCGGGCTGCTCGCCGACCGCGACGGGGTCGAGCGCCTGCGCGGTGCCGCCGCGATCGCCGCCCGGCGCGCCGAGCTGACCGACCCGGAGCCGATCTTCGTCGCCTACGAGCAGCTCGCCGTCCGTGCGCAGCGGCGGCCGGCGCCGATCCGGGTTTCCGAGCGGCCGCTGGTCACCGGGCTGATCCCGTACTACGGGGCCGCCCCGTACATCACCGAGGCGGTCGACTCGCTGCTCGAACAGACCTACTCTCCGCTCGAGGTGATCGTCGTCAACGACGGCTCCTTCGGCCCCGGCGACGCGGTCCTCGATGGCCTCGCCGAGCGCGACCGGGTGACGGTCGTGACCCAGGCCAACAGCGGTGAGTCCAGCGCCCGCAACTTCGGGATCGTGCTCGCCCGCGGTGAGTACGTCGCCATCCTCGACGCCGACAACGCTTTCGAGCCGACCTTCGTCGAGCGCGCGGTCACGGCCTTCGAACGCGATCCCGAGCTCGCCTACGTCACCAGCTGGCTGCGGTTCGTCGACGCCGAGGGGGTCGGCTTCGATCCTCCCTCCGGGTAC
The DNA here is from genome assembly GCA_033856455.1 of Solirubrobacterales bacterium. Lineage (GTDB taxonomy): Bacteria > Actinomycetota > Thermoleophilia > Solirubrobacterales > 70-9 > VAYN01. The sequence continues at coordinate 5,284 of JAWVEZ010000151.1, forward strand.
GCTGCGCTTGGAAATGGCGTACCGGAGACCGACGAGCGCAACTGGGATGGCGACACGATCGCGGTGCTGCCGCGCGGCCTCTTCACCGAGGACGGATACCACTACGGACCGGAGGGCTCGATGCACTCCGACTGGGAGCTCTACCGCTGGCTGCGCCAGGAAGGCCGCTACGGGACCGTCATCCCCGAGCGGCTGGCGCGCTACCGGATCCTCGGCGACTCGCTGCTCCGTGCGCACGGCGCGGGCATCCGCATCTACGGGTGGGACGAATCCCGCGATCGCAACCGGCAGCGGAGGATGCGGTGGATAACCCACCCCAGATGAGGGACGGCGTCGACCAGGCCGAGCGCGACGAGCGTCGCCGGGTCGAGGAACTGCTGCGGGTCAATGCCCGCCTGGCGGCAGAAGTCCGCAGCCTCGCGCTCGGCCGCACCGAGTCGCCGCGCCCAGGCGGAATGACCGCGCCCCGCAAGCTCGGTTCGCTGACCGAAGAGCGCGACCGGCTGCGCGAGGAGCTGGAGTCGGTCAACCGGGACCTGACCTCCCTGCACGAGCAGAACCTCGCGCTCGAACGCGACCGCGACGCGCTGGCCACGGAAGTGCGGCGGCTGCGCGGTGGCTGGCAGGGCATCGCCCGCCGCGCCCGCGCCCGTCTGCTCAATCGCTGAGCCCTCCCGCAGCTACTTCGCGCAGTAAGTAGGGTTCCTGCCTCGCATGGAGCCCCTGAAGGGATTGATCCTCTCCGGCGGCGCTGGCACGCGCCTGCGCCCGATCACCCACACCTCGGCGAAGCAGCTGGTGCCGGTCGCCAACAAGCCCGTGCTCTTCTACGGGATCGAGGCGCTGGTCGACGCCGGGGTGACCGAGATCGGGATCATCATCGCGCCCGAGACCGGCGAGGAGATCCGCCAGGCGGCCGGCGACGGCTCCCGCTTCGGCGCCGCGATCACCTACATCGTCCAGGACCAGCCCGCCGGCCTCGCCCACGCGGTCCTCACCGCCGAGGAGTTCATCGGCTCCTCGCCGTTCGTCATGTACCTCGGCGACAACCTCCTGCGCGACGGCCTGCGCGGCCTCGTCTCCACCTTCACCCGCGAGCAGCCGGAGGCGCTGATCCTGCTCACCCCGGTCGACGACCCGCAGTCCTACGGGGTCGCCGAGCTCGACGGCGAGGGCGGGATCGTGCGGCTGATCGAGAAGCCGAAAGATCCCCCTTCGAACCTCGCCCTGGTCGGCGTCTACCTCTTCAGCTCCTCGATCTTCGAGGCGGCCCGCTCGCTCGAGCCCTCCTGGCGCGGCGAGCTCGAGATCACCGAGGCGATCCAGAAGCTGATCGACGACCAGCGGGCGGTCCGCTCGGAGGTCGTGCGCGGCTGGTGGAAGGACACCGGCCAGCTCGCCGACATGCTGGAGGCGAACCGGCTGGTGCTCGAGGAGCTGGAGACGAGCATCGAGGGCGAGGTCGACGAGGCCTCGCGGGTCGAGGGCCGGGTGGTGATCGAGGCGGGCGCGAAGCTGACCCGCTCCGTCGTCCGCGGCCCCGCCGTGATCGGCGCCGGCGCCGAGATCGAGGACGCCTACATCGGCCCCTACACCTCGATCGCCGACGGGGTGCGGATCTGCCGCGCCGAGGTCGAGCACTCGATCATCCTCAGCGACTCCGTCGTCCAGGACCTCGGCACGCGGATGGAGGCCAGCCTGCTCGGCCGCAACGTCAAGCTGACCCGCTCCGACGGCCTGCCGAAGACCCTGCGCCTGCTGGTCGGCGACCGCTCCGAGATCGAAATCGTCTGATGGCGGTGGCGGCATGAAGTTGCTGGTCACCGGGGCGGCCGGGATGCTGGGACGCGACCTGATGCTGGCCGCCGGCAACGCCGGCCACGACGTGGTCGGGTTCGGTCGCGCCGAGCTCGACGTCACCGACGCCGGGCAGGTCTCGCGGCGGGTCGAGCTCGAGCGCCCCGACGTGGTCATCAACAGCGCCGCCTGGACCGACGTCGACGGTGCCGAGACGGCCGAGCAGGAAGCCTTCGCGGTCAACGGCACCGGCGCCGGCAACGTCGCCGCGGCGGCCGCCGCGGTCGGCGCCAGCGTCGTCTACGTCTCCACCGACTACGTCTTCGACGGCGCCAAGGGCGAGCCCTACGTGGAGAGCGACCAGCCGGCGCCGCTCTCCGCCTACGGCCGCACCAAGCTGGCCGGAGAGGAGGCCACCGCGGCCGCCAACAAGCGCCACTTCGTGGTCCGCTCGGCCGGCCTCTTCGGGATCGGCGGCAACAACTTCGTGGAGACGATGCTGCGGCTGGCCGACGGCCAGAGCGAGGTGCTGGTGGTCCGCGACCAGGTCGGCTCGCCGACCTACACCTGGCACCTCGCCTACGGGATCGTGCGGCTGATCGAGGGGCTCGAGTTCGGGATCCACCACATGGCCGCGGCCGGCCGGTGCTCGTGGTACGAATTCGCCCGCGAGATCTTCGAGCAGGCGAAGGTCGACTGCAAAGTGCTCTCCGTCTCCACCGAGGAATTCGGCCGGCCGGCGGCGCGTCCGCCCTTCTCGGCCCTGACCAGCCAGCGCGAGCACGCGATCAAGCTGCCGCCCTGGCAGGACGGGCTCGCCGGCTACCTGGCCCAACGCGAAGCGGAGGAGAATTAAAAGATGAAGCTCCTGGTCACCGGCGCCGCCGGATTCATCGGCTCGACCTACGTGCGCCTCGCCGGCGCCGAGCACGAGGTCGTCGTGCTCGACAAGCTGACCTACGCCGGCCGGCCCGAGAACCTGCCCGCGGGCACGGCGCTGATCGAGGGGGCGATCGAGGACCCGGTGGTCGTGCGCGAAGCGATGGCGGGGGTCGACGCGGTCGTCAACTTCGCCGCCGAGTCCCACGTCGACCGCTCGATCGACGACCAGGACGCCTTCGCCCGCACCCACGTCGTAGGCACCGGCACCCTGCTCGACGCCGCCCGCGAGCTCGGCGTCTCCCGCTACCTGCAGGTCTCCACCGACGAGGTCTACGGCTCGATCGAGTCCGGCTCCTTCACCGAGACCTCGCCGCTCGACCCCTCCTCGCCCTACTCCGCGACCAAGGCGGCCGGCGACCTCCTGGTCTCCGCCCACGTCCACACCTACGGGATCGAAGCCTCGATCGTCCGCGGCTCCAACAACTACGGCCCGCGCCAGTACCCGGAGAAGCTGATCCCGCTGATGGTCCTCAACGCCTTGCACGGAGACTCGCTGCCGGTCTACGGCGACGGCAGGCAGGTCCGCAATTGGCTCTACGTCGAGGACTTCTGCCGCGGCATCCACACGGTGCTGATGAACGGCCGCGCCGGCGAGGCCTACAACGTCGGCGGCCCCGACGAGTGCGAGAACATCGAGGTGGTGAAGCGGGTGATCGAGCTGGCCGGCGCCGACGAGTCGCTGATCGAGTACGTCAGCGACCGCCCCGGCCACGACCGTCGCTACTCGCTCGCCTCCGACAAGCTGCGCGACGAGCTCGGCTGGCAGGCCCAGGTCCACTTCGCCGAGGGCCTGGAGAAAACCGTCGCCTGGTACCGCGACAACGAGGAGTGGTGGGGGCCGATCCGCTCCGGCGAGTACCGCGAGTACTACGAGAAGCAGTACGGGAAGGCACTCGGGGGGACGGGCAGGTAATGCCCACCGCGCTGCCGACCAAGATCGACGGCGTCGTCCTCGTCGCCCCCGACGTGCACGGCGACGAGCGCGGCTTCTTCGTCGAGACCTTCAGCGCGGACCTCTGGGCGGAGCTCGGGGTCGGGGTCGATTTCGTCCAGCACAACCACTCGCGCTCGGCGCGGGGGACGCTGCGCGGGATCCACTTCCAGACCGCGCCCGGCCAGGCGAAGCTGATCCGCTGCCCGCGTGGGCGGATCCTCGACGTCGCCGTCGACCTGCGCCGCGACTCGCCCACCTACCGCCAGTGGGAGGGGCACGTGCTCGACGACGTCGACCACCACCAGCTGTTCGTCCCGGTCGGCTGCGGCCACGGCTTCGCGGTGCTCTCCGAGGAGGCCGACGCCGCCTACCTCGTCTCCAGCCTCTACGACCCCGCCACCGAGGCGGGGTTCGCCTGGGACGACCCCGACATCGGGGTCGACTGGCAGGTCGCCGAGCCGCTGCTCTCCGAGCGCGACAAGACCGCGCCGAAGCTGGCGGAGATCGCCGACTCCCTGCCCTGGTGAGATGACCGCAACGGCATCACGCCGGCGGCGCTGACCCTCGCCAGCCAGGGCCGCTCATCGACGATCAGCAAACGGCCGGAGTCCTCGCTCTAAAGCTAAGACCTGCCTTCGCCGCCTAGTAGGACTTCGCCCAGCTCAACAGCTATCTCGGCTGGGTAGCTGGTGAGCTGGGCTCCGGTGTAACGGCGGACGGTGTAGCCCAGACGCCGCAGAGCGAACTCGCGCTCGTGGTCATCCTCGAAGGCCTGGGAACCGCGGTGGTAATCGAAGAAGTCCGTTTCCACGGCAAGCATCTGCTCCGGCCAGAGGAAGTCAACGGTGTAACGGCCGACCTTGACGTTCACTTCGGGCCTCGGAAAGCCGTGCTGAGCGAGGAAGCGGAGGAAGTCGCCCTCCAGATCGGAACGCGAGCGGTCGGTCGGCAGGCGGAGCCTGTATTTCATGAACTCCGCCTGGCGCTTCGCGCGACGCCATAGGTAGGGCTCGATCGTTCCCTCCAGGTCTTCGATCGTGCGCCTCGGCGCCGTCACCGGGATCCGCTCACGCCGAGTCACTTCCCCCTCTTTTCCCAGAGAGGGAGACCTATGAAGCACGATCCCCGCTCGCAGAGCCTTGCCCGAGGTCCTGGGCGAGGTCACGTGCACAGGCCCGCCCTCCGGCTTCAGGAACCCCCAGAGATACGCAGCGCTCACATGACTGAGTGCGGCTCCGTTCCCGCAAGCGAGCACCGCCGCCATGTAGCGCTGCCACTCGTTCGGAGATCTGTGGCCGACTGCGTAGACGCCGCGGTGGACACGGTGCAGGCGTCCCGCGCGCACCCTCCGCGTCACGCTCGCTCTTCCCACGCCACAAGCACGCAACTGCAAAACCGTGATCAAGCCATGCTGGCGCCGCGCGATCCGCGCAATCTCCAATTCTGCCCTGGCGACTTCCTCACGCACGTGAGTGAGCAAGTCGATAGGGGGTCTGGGCTCTCCCCCTAGGCGTAGAAGGTCTGCATGCCGTCCTCGACGGCGCCGTCGATGTAGGCGCGCCAGGGGGGTGGGGCGGCGGTCTTGCGGGCGAGGACGATGGTGGTGTGGCCGGCGGCGGGCCAGAGCCGGTTCAGCGGGGCGCTCCAGCCGGTGGGCAGCGGGTAGAAGCCGGCACTCAGCGCCCGCTCGACCTCGTAGGCGCCACCGCGGGCGACGAACTCGCGGAACTCGCCGAAGGCGTAGCCGCGCACGTGGGGGCCGAAGACCCGGATCGAGGTGGGCTGGCGCCCGAGCGCCAGCAGCGCGCGGTTGTGCAGGCTGGCCAGGTTGGGGACCGAGAGCACCGCGTGGCCGCCGCGCCGCAGCACCCGGTGCATCTCCGACATCGGCAGCCAGACGTTCTTCAGGTGCTCGAGCACCTGGTTGCAGAGGACGACGTCGACGCTCTCGTCCTCCCAGGGCAGGCGCCCGGTTTCGAGGTCGACCCGGGCCACCTCCATGCCACGCGCCTCGGCCTCCGCCGCCTGCCGCTCGTAGACCTCGACCCCGAGCAGCCGCCCCGCCCCGAGCGCGTCGCCGCAGCGGCGGCTGAAGGCGCCTTCCCAGCAGCCGACGTCGAGCAGGGTCGGGTCGCTGCTCTCGGCGGCGACCTCCCGCATCAGGTCCTCGATCCGCGCGCCGACCGCGAGCAGCACCCGCTCGCAAGAAGAGTGGCCGTGCTCGCTACCCATGCGCCGGTTCCATCGTCGCCGCCAGCAGCTCCCGCATCCGCGCGGCGAAGCGCTCGCGGCTGAACTCGGCGGCCCGGGCGGCGAGCGCCGCGCGGTCCCAGTCCGTCGCCGCGACCCGCTCGACCGCGGCGCGCAGCGACTCGACCCCGGGCTCGGCGACCAGCACCCCGTCGACCCCGTCGCGGACGATGTCGCGGGCGCCGCCGGCGTCGAGCGCGATCACCGGCGCCCCGGCGGCCAGCGCCTCGACCATCGAGATCCCGAAGTCCTCCTCGCCGACGTGCAGGAAGCCGGCGGCGCCGCGGTAAAGCCCGACCAGCTCCTCGCGCTCGATCCAGCCGCGCAGCTCGACGTTGGCCGGCAGCGTCGCGCGCAGCTCCTCCTCCTGCGGCCCGATCCCGACCATCGTCAGCTCGTGCGGGAGGCCGCGGAACGCCTCGGCGACCTCGAGCGGGCGCTTGTAGGGGACGAGGCGGCCGACCCAGAGGAAGCGGCGGCGCTCCTCCTCGCCCGTGGCGCGCAGCTCGGCGACCTCGACCGGCGGGTGGACGACCTCGGCCTCGCGGTCGTAGAAGCGGCCGATCCGCTCGCGCACCGCGGTCGAGTTGGCGACCAGGCGGTCGGGGCGCTGGGCGGCGCGGCGGTCCTGCTTGCGCAGCCAGCCCGAGAGCGCTCCCAGCACCTTGCCCCTGGCGCCGGAGACCCGGCCGCGCTCGGTGTCGACCAGCCAGGCGTAGCGCATCGGCGTGTGCGAGTAGGCGACGCAGGGGGTGCCGGCGGGCGGCGAGGCGTTGAGCGCGCAGGAGTGCGTGGAGACGACGACCAGCGCGTACGCGGAGAGGTCGAGCGAGCGGAAGTAGCGCGGCATGTAGGGGAGCAGGTAGCGCCAGCGGCCCGGGTCGTGCCCGACCTGGCGCAGCCCCGGCAGGCGGGCCAGCTTCGACTCGCGGACGATTCGCGCCGCCAGCCGCGGCGGCAGCAGCTCGCGGGCGGCCTGGAAGGTGAGGACGTCGACCCGGCTGGCCTCCGCGAGCACGTCGTCGGCCAGCACCTCGACCACCCGCTCGGAGCCGTGGAAGCCCTGGAACCAGTCGTGCACGATCGCCACCGGGCGGCCGGACCAGGGAGCGCTCGCGTTGCCCATTGCGCGGCAGCGTAGTCGAGCGCTACCGCGGGGCGGATCTGACAAGCTCGGCGCGATGGCTCCCGACCCGCCCGCCGTCACCGTGCTGATCGGCGCCTACGAGAACGAGCGCACCGTCGCCCGGGCGGTCGCCTCGATCCTCGCCCAGACGGAGCGGCGGCTGGAGCTGATCGTGATCGACGACGGCTCCTCCGACCGCTCCGCCGCGGTCGCCGCCGAGGCGATCGGCGCCGACCCGCGCGGGCGGGTGGAGCGGATGGAGCGCAACCTCGGGATCGCCCGCTCGCTGAACGAGGGCCTGCGCCTCGCCGCCGCCCTGGTGGTCGCGATCCAGGACGCGGACGACTACTCGGCGCCCGAGCGGCTGCAGCGCCAGCTCGCCGCGCTCGCCGCCGACCCCGGCCTCGCCGTGGTCGGCTCGCGGATGCGGGAGGTCGACGCCGAGGGGCGGGCGCTGAGCCCGCGGACCAGCTTCGCGGCCGGCGAGGTGAACGCCGTGCTGATGCGCTTCAACCCGATCCCCAACGGCTCCGCCGCCTTCCGTCGCGAGGCGGCGCTGGCGCTCGGCGGCTACGACCCCCGCTACCGCTACGCGACCGAGTACGACCTCTGGCTGCGGCTGGCCGAGCACCACCGTCTGCTCGCCCTCGACGAGGAGCTGAGCACGCGGGTGATGGCCGGCGGCAACGTCGCCGCCCGCGCCGAGCGCGCCCAGCTGGCCGAGGGGATCGCGATCCGCGCCCGGGCGCTGCGCCGCCGCCGCAGCCTGCGCGGGGCGAGCGGCCTGCTGCGCCCGGCGCTCTCCTACGCGCTGCCGAGCAAGGTCAAACGGGCGCTGCGCCGACGCCGCGGCCAGGCGCCTTAAGGGCCCGAGGAGAGCGCCGCTTCGTACTGGGCGGCGGTCCCCTCGCGGAAGCGCTCGACGCTGAGCTCGCCCTCGACGCGCGCGCGGGCGGCGGCGCCGAGCCGGGCGCGCTCGGCCGGGTCGGTTGCGAGGGAGGCGAGCGCCTCCGCCATTGCCGCCTGGTCCCCGGCGGCGAAGACGAGGCCGGCATCGGCCGCGGCCTCCGCGTTGCCGGCGCCGTCGGCGACCACCGGGGCGAGCCCGTGCGCCATCGCCTCCAGCAGCGCCATCGACATCCCCTCGCGGTGGGAGGGGAGCAGGAAGAGGTCGGTGGCGTCGTAGAGGTCGTCGAGGTCGTCGCGGTGGCCGAGCGCCCGCACGCCGGCACCAGCGTGCTCTCGGACCTCCTCGAGCAGCGGCCCGTCACCGGCGACCACGAGAACCAGGTCGGCGCCCTCGGCCCGCGCCGCCTCGACCGCGGCGACCGCGCCGAGCGGGTCCTTGCGCGCTTCCAGGCGGGCGACGAAGAGGACCGCGACCTCGTCCTCGCCGAGGTCGAGCGAGCGGCGCAGCCGGGCCCGCTCGGCGGGCTCGACCGGCGCCGGCAGCGGCACCCCGTTGTGGACGACGAAGAGCCGCTCGCGCAGGGCGGCGGGCAGCTCCGTCTCGAGGTCGTCCCGTTCGGCCTCGCTGTTGAGGATCACGCGGTTCGAGGCGGCGATCGCCGCGCGCAGCCGCCAGCGCACCACGCGGCCGGCGAGGCCGCCGGAGCGCCGCAGCCGGTGCAGGCCGTGGCCGGTGATCACCGAGGGCCGGCCCCGCAGCCCCGGCGCCGCGATCATCGCCGCCATGTCGCCGTGGAAGTGGAGCAGGTCGGCGTCCGCCGCCAGCCGCCTCAGCTCGCGCCGCCGCGAGAGCACCGAGGAGATGCCCTGCCGCCGCGAGCGGGTGACGCTGAGCGGAAAGCGCTCGTGCCGGTAGCCCGGCAGCGCTTCGAGCAGGTCGACGTAGGTCTCCCCACCCCCGCCGGGATGAGGCATGACATGCAGCACCGTGCGCATCACGGGCCTGCCCCGCGCAGCGCGGCCAGGCGCCGCCACCAGATCGCGGCCAGCAGGGAGAGCTCGATTCCCTGGGTCTCGTCGTGGCCGGCGAACCGGCGTAGGGAGCGCAGGGCCAGCCAGGTGCCCGGTTCCGGCGGTTGGCCGAGCCGCGCGACCCGGCGCACCGTGCGCGCCTTGTCCGGGGCCAGCCGCGCGCCAGCCCGCGCTTCGATCGTCCGCGCGGCGAGGCCGATCCGCCGCACGTTCTCCTCGTAGGAGCGGCGCCCGTGCGCGGCGACCTCCCGCAGGCTGCGGCGCGGGTGGCGAGGGCTGAGCAGCCGTCCCGGCTCCCACGACCCCATCGCCGCCGCGTGGCCGCGGGCCGCGCCGCCGTGCTGGACGTAGTCGTAGAGCGGCCGGTCGACGTAGGCGATGCGGCCGGTGGCCAGCGCCATCGAGGCGATCCACTGGTCGTGGAAGGGGTCGCCGACCGGCGGCGGGAAGGGCAGCGCCAGCTCCAGCAGCTCGCGCCGGAACAGCGAGGCGGCGCCGGTCACCGTGTTGGAGAGCAGCAGCGAGGCGAGGTTCGTGTAGTTGTTGCGGCGCCCGTCCCAGAAGGTCGCGGAGATCGGCGCTCCCGCCTCGTCGACGATTCGCATGTCGCTGTAGGCGAGGCTGGCATCGGCGCAGGCGGCGACCAGCGCCGCCAGCTTCTCCGGGTACCAACTGTCGTCCTGGTCGGCGAGGGCGACGAACTCGGCCTCCGCCGGGACCATCTCCAGGGCGCGCTCGAAGTTGAGGTAGAAGCCGAGCCGCCCCTCGCCGTGCGAGAGCGTGAAGCGCGGGTCCGCGGCGACCAGCTCCCGCAGCCGCGCCAGCCGCGCGCCGCTGGAGCCGTCGTCGCTGATCAGGCAGACCCAGCTCTCGTGGGTCTGGGCGCGGATCGAGTCGAGCTGGCGCTCGAGCAGGGCGGGCTCGGGTTCGTAGGCGGCCATGCAGATCGCCACCAGCGGGGTCTTTGCGCCCATCGGGGTCAGTAGGCGCCGTCGCCGCGGATGATCGCCCGCGGCGTGCGCAGCAGGATCGCCAGGTCGGTCAGCAGCGAAAGGTTGTCGAGGTAGTCGCGCTCCATCGCCAGCCGCTCCTCGAAGGTGAGGTCGCTGCGGCCGTAGACCTGCATCGGCCCGGTGATCCCCGGCCTGATCGCCAGCCGGCCGCGCTGGCGCTCGTCGTAGAGGGCGACCACCGCCTCCTCCTCGGGCCGCGGCCCGACCAGCGACATGTCGCCGCGCAGGACGTTGACCAGCTGCGGCAGCTCGTCGAGGCTGGTCCGCCGCAGCGGCCGGCCGATCCGCGTCACCCGCGGGTCGTTGCGGATCTTGAAGGCCGGCTGCTCGAGGCTGGCGAGGTCGACCAGCTCCGGCAGCCGCTGCTCGGCGTCGGTGACCATGGTCCGGAACTTGAGCACGTTGAACGGCCGGCCCTCTTCGCCGGCGCGGCGCTGGCGAAACAGCACGGGGCGGCCGGAGTCGATCAGGATCGCCAGCGCGATCAGCGCCAGCAGCGGCGAGAGCAGGACCAGCAGCAGGGCGGAGATGGTGATGTCCATCGCCCGCTTCATCGCGATCGTCGAGCGCGGCGGGTCGCTGAAGCGGAAGTCGAGGACCGGCAGCTCGGCCAGCCGGTTGAGCTCGATCCCGGGGCCGAGCAGGCCGTAGTGGTCGGGCAGGAAGGTGAGCGCCAGGCCGGCCACCTTGCACTCCTCGATCAGCCGCTCGGCGTCGCGCTCGTCGAGCTCCTTTTCGGTCACCACGACGCGCTCGATCGCGTAGTCGCGGGCGGCCGCGGAGATGTCGGCGAGCGAGCCGATCCGGGGCAGCTCGGCGGCGGCCGGCTCGGCCTGCGGCGAGAGATAGCCGACCAGCTCCAGGCGCGTCTCCGGGTGGGTGGAGACGCGGCGGGCGACGATGTCCACGGCGCTCGGTGGCCCGACCACGATGCCGGCCGCCGGCGGCGTGAAGCGGTGCCAGAGCAGGCGCAGGAAGCCGCGCCCGACGAAGCTGCCGGCCAGCGTCCCGACCCCGAGCGCGATCGCGCTGGCCGGCGAGAGCGGGCCGGCCGGGCTCAGCGCCAGCAGGCCGTCGAGAACCAGCACCCCGACGACGCTGGCCGAGACCAGCGAGGACAGCTCGTCGAAGGTGCTGTGGCGGATCCGCCGGTGGTCCTTGTCGTAGAGCCCGTGGACCTTGACCACGAGCACGAAGACGGGGCTCAACAGGGTCGCCCAGAAGAGCGTGCCGATCTCGGTCGTGCCGCTGGCCGCGGTGACGACGAACAGCGAGGCCAGCATCGCGGCCCAGTCGGCGCAGGCGAGCAGGCGGCGCAGCAGCGCGCCGCGCTGCCGTGACTGTTCGGCCCCCGGTCCCGGGGCCGGCTCCTGCTGGCCGCCGGCGGCGGGGCGCGGGGCGGAGGCCGGCGCGCTCGCGCGCGCCGGGGCGGTGCCGGGGGTGTGCGGCGCCCTGCTCATCAGCCGCAGCCTTCGAAGCCGCCGTGCAGACAGCGCTCTTCGGGGTTCAGGCGCATCGCTTCTTCGAGGTCGGCACGCGCCGCGCCTTCGTCGCCGGCCTTGTCGTGGATCCGCGCCCGGATGTAATAGAGGAGGAAGTTCTCCGGCTCGCGGTCGATCGCCTCGTCCAGGCGCTCGACGGCCAGCGGGTAGTTGCCTTCGAGCTCTGCGAGCAGGCCGAGCTGGCGGTAGGGGGTGGTCGCCCAGGGCTCGATCGACTTGGCGTTCTCCGCGTGGCTGACCGCGCTCGGGAAGTTGCCGTCCGCCGCCGCCTCGTTGCTGGCCTTGATCTCGCGGTCGGCGAGCAGCGGGCCGACCAGCGCCAGGGCGGTGATCCAGGCGAGCGCGAGGCCGCCGAGCGCCAGACCGAAGCGCCGCCGCGAGCCCTGCCCGTTGCCGGCCGCGCGCGCCTCGGCGAGTTGGGCGCAGCGGGCGGCGACGAGCACCCCGGTGGCGAGGAAGAAGACCGCCGCGAGGGCCGCGACCAGCCAGAACCAGTCGATCGCCGCGCAGACCGCGAAGGCGAGCGCGACGCCGAGCAGGGCCGCGTAGAGGTCACGCTGGGGCCCCCGCGCGTGGCGCCAGGCGCAGAAGCCGGTCCAGAGCAGGAATCCCACCATCGCCAGCACCAGCAGCCCGCCGAACAGGCCGAGCTCGGCGAACGCCTGCAGGTAGAGCGAGTGGGCGTCGGCGTTGGTGACGTTGAGGTCGCGCAGCAGGTACCAGGAGTAGCGGAAGGTGCCGGCGCCGTGCCCCAGCACCGGCTCTTCCTCGAACGAGTCGATCGCGACCCGCCAGAAGTCGTCGCGGCCGCTGCTGCCTACCTGGGCGATGTGCGACTCAGCGCTCCCGGGCGGCTGCAGGTCGGAGTTCGAGAACTGGTCCCAGGCACGACCGCCGACCGCGATCACCGCGCCGATCGCCAGCAGCGCCGCGGCGAGCGCGATCCCGCGCAGGACCCGCGGGTTGCGGGAGGCCTCCAGGGCGCGGCCGGTGACGCGTCCCCGGCCGCGCTCGAGCGCCCGCAGGCCGGCGAACAGCGCGACCGCGAGCAGGGTGCCGCCGACCAGGATCGCCAGCACCTCGTGGCCCTGTCCGGCGAGGCCCGGTGCGTCGATGTTTTCCGCGATCAGGCGGTTGTCCTGGACCGCGAGCACCGCCGGCAGCGCTCCCAGCGCCCCGGTCCCGAGCGTGGCCAGCAGCCAGAGCCGGTCGTGGGAGAGCGCGACCAGGCAGCCGCCGGCGATCAACACCGCGAGCAGGCCGCCGCGCGAGTAGGTGAGGTAGAGCGCCAGCAGGATCGCCGGCAGCGAGGCGACCGCGAGCCAGCGCAGGGCGGGGACCAGCGAGCGCCGGCTGAGCCAGAGGACCAGCCCGGTGGCGAGCCCGAAGAGGACCCCGTCGGCGTTCCAGTACCCGAGCGGATAGCTGAGCCGGGCCTCCGCCCCGACGGCCGGATTGACCGAGAGGATGTCGGGTAGGAGCCGTGACGCGAGCGCCAGCACGGCAACGAAGATCAGGGCAATCGTCAGCCCTTCACCGAAACGTTGGCGCCCCTCCCTGGTTTGGGCGAGCAGGAAGGTGGCCACGAAGAACCCGAAGTAGACAAGGACGCGGTCCGTCTCGACCACGCTCAACTCGACCGACGCCGACCAAAGGGAAGACAATGCCGACCAAAGCGCAAACGCCCCGATCAAGCCTGCGGACCAGTAGAACGGCCGGCCCAGCGTCGCCCGCCCGGCTGCGCCCAGCACCAGCAGGCCCGCGATCAGCACCCAGACCGCGAGGCCGGCGAGATGACGGTCGTCGAGCGCAAACCCGCCTCCAGCCAGCGCCAGCCCGCCGATCAGGAGGGGGGGCGCTATTCCCGCTGCCCATTCCTCTAACCTTGCGCGGAATGCACGGGAGCTGCCACCCTCTCCGGCGTTCGGCCCGACCGGGCCTCGTCCTCGTTTCAGTACTTGCTCTGCTGGCATTGGTCTCTGTTCCGGTGGCTTCCGCGGGCGCCGAAACCGTCTACGAAGGCGAATCGCCGACGATCCCCAATACGAAGCCGGATAAGCCCGACAAGCCTACGAACAACTCGAAGGACGATAGTTCCGAAGGCGAAGCTGAAAAGTCGGATTCCCCGGCTGGCGGCGGCGGAACTGAAAGTGGTGGCGGTGGCACCGGGGGAGGATCTCCAGAAACGGGGACGGACGGAGGCACCGGCCAGACTAGCCCAGGGGACGGCACCAAGGCCGGCGGCGACATCTCGCGGGCCCAAGAGGTGCAGACCGCCACGCCGGGCTCGGAAGCGAAGTCGGGTGAGAACGCCGGCACGAGCTCCGACGGCGGTGGCTCATCCTCACCGCTGGTCCCGATCCTGATCGCGATCGCTGCTCTCGCCGCGATTTCGATCGGCGTGGTTGTGATGCGCCAGCGCCGCCGCGGTCCCGGCACTCCTGTCTCGCCCAAGGCGAGCTGACCCCACGTGGAAGCGAGGCTTCGAATGAGCAGGCACACGCGCGCCTTCGCACTGGCGCTGAGCATCTCCTGCGCCGCCCTCCTGGCTCTCGCCGCCGGCGCCCAGGCGCTGCCGGCGAAGTTCTGGGGCGTGGTCCCGCAGGCGACCCCGACCGCCGAGCAGCTGCAGCGCCTCGGCGACGGCGGCGTCGAAAGCATCCGCGTCCCGATCGAGTGGGGCTCGATCCAGAAGGAGCGGGGCGCCCCGATCGACTGGGCCGGCTACGACGGGATCATCGAACGCGCCGCGCTGGCCGGAATCGACGTGCTGCCGACCGTGAGCGGCGCCCCGACCTGGGCCGTGCCGTCGATCAACGTGCAGGGCGGGGGCGGCAGCAAGGCGCCCGCTCGCCTGCCGGTCACCGGCATCGCCGCCAGCGGCTGGAAGAGCCTGCTGACGCAAGCGGCCGAACGCTACGGGCCGGGGGGCGACTTCTGGGCCCTGCATCCGAACGTGCCGGTGGTCCCGATCCGCACCTGGCAGATCTACAACGAGCCGAACTTCAAGTACTTCGTCGCCAAGCCGAACCCGGCCGAATACGGGAAGCTGGTGAAGATCTCCCACGCCGCCCTGAAACTGGCCGATCCGGGCGCCCAGGTCCTGCTCGCCGGTCTCTTCGCGCGGCCCAAAGGCGCCCGCACCGCGAGCGGTAAACACAAGAGCCTGAACTGGTGGGCGAGCGACTTCCTCACCCAGATGTACAGGACCAACCCGGGCATCAAGTCGCGCTTCAACGGCGTCGCGCTGCACCCCTATTCGAAATTCGCCCGGGAAGTGCCGGGGATGGTCGAAGAAGTCCGCGACCTGCTGGCCGCCAACAAAGACGCCGCCAAGGGCCTCTGGATCACCGAGCTCAGCTGGAGCTCGCAGGCCCCGAACCCGGCGAACATGTTCGCCAAGGGCGTTGCCGGCCAGGCCCGCGAACTGACCACCGCCTTCAACGCCCTGCGCGCCAAGCAGGCGAAATGGAAGATCAAGCGCCTCTACTGGTTCTCGGTCGACGACCAGAAAGGCGTCTGCAACTTCTGCGACGGCTCCGGCCTCTTCGGCGACGGCTTCATCCCGAAGAAGTCCTGGTTCTCGTTCGTGAAGTTCACCGGCGGCACGCCTTGAATCGGCTGTACCGCTGAGGGTTAGTCAGCTGTACGCCTGAGGGATTTGCCGGGGGGTGGCGCGGTAGGGGGTCCCACGGCCGAGGAAGCTTTAGCTACCGCAGGCCGTGGGGGCACTGCCGCGACAGGACCCGCCGGCAAATCCCGGTGCGTAAGATCGGTGGGTTGGCCACCGCGCGGAAACAGAGCAAGAAGAGTGACCCGTTGGCGCCGTTCGGGCCCGCCGTGCGGCGCTGGTTCGAAGCCTCCTTCGAGGGGCCGACGCCGGCCCAGGCGGGCGGCTGGGAGGCGATCTCCGGGGGCGACAACGCGCTGATCTGCGCCCCGACCGGCTCGGGCAAGACCCTCGCCAGCTTTCTCTGGGGCATCGACCGGCTGGCCCGGGCCGCCGAGCAGGGTCGCGCCCCGCTCGGAACCGGCGTTCGGCTCGTATATGTGTCCCCCCTGAAGGCGCTCTCCTACGACATCGAGCGCAACCTGCGGGCGCCTCTGCGCGGGATCGGCGCCGACATCTCCGTCGGCCTGCGCACCGGCGACACCTCCCAGAAAGAGCGCCGGGCGATGGCCAAAACCCCGCCCGACATCCTCATCACCACCCCCGAGTCGCTCTACCTGATGCTGAGTTCCCAGGTTCGGGAGATCCTCGCCACCACCGAAGCGGTGATCGTCGACGAGATCCACGCGGTGGCTCAGACGAAGCGCGGGGCGCACCTGGCGCTGACGTTGGAGCGGCTGGACGAGATGGTGGCGAGAGGGGCGGAGGGGGAGTCCCCTCCGTCACTGGCTGGAGGTTCAGTCGGGGACTCC
>JAWVEZ010000152.1:0-9269 GCA_033856455.1 Solirubrobacterales bacterium
CCGGCCTCGGGCTCCGTGATCGCCATCGCCGCCCACTTGCCCTCGAAGCGCGCGAGCTGCTCGTCGTCGGCGACGGAGGCGATGGCGCTGTTGCCCAGCCCCTGGCGCGGCATCGACAGCAGCAGGCCGACGTCGCCCCACCAGAGCTCCATCACCCACAGCGCCGTCCACATGTTCGACCCGTTGCGGTTGCCCTCGTCGCCGCCGCTCGTGCGGCGCACGCCGGCCGCCCCGGCGCCGCCGATGTCCGAGCCCTCGTTCATCCCGTCGATCAGCGAGGCGAGCATGTCGAGCTCTTTCGGGTACTCGTGCTCGGCCTCGTCGTACTTGCGCGAGATCGGCCGGAAGACCTCGGTCGCGACCTGGTTCGCCTGGCTGGCGAGCGGCTTGAACTTCTTCGGTATCTCTAGGTTGATCATGGTTGCCTTTCGCTCGGGGGGCGGCCTAGACGAGCAGGGCGCCCTCCATCACGCCCGCGGCTCGCAGGTCTCGGTACCAGCGCTCGACCGGGTGCTCCTTGACGAAGCCGTGGCCGCCGAGCAGCTGCACGCCGTCGGAGCCGATCTGCATCCCCTTGGCGCTGCACAGCTTGCGGGAGATCGCCGCCTCGCGGCGGAACTCCTCGCCGCGGTCGGCCCGCGAGGCCGCCCGGTAGGTGGAGAGCCGCATGCCGCCGACCTCGATGCCGACGTCGGAGACGGCGAAGGCGACGCCCTGGCGGTTTGAGATCGGTTCGCCGAAGGCCTGGCGGTCGTTGACGTAGGGGATCACGTAGTCGAGCACCGCCTGGGCGGTGCCGACCGCGAGCCCGCACCAGGCGACCCGGGCCCGGTTCACGCACTCGACGTAGTCCTTTGGGCGGCCCTCGCCGAGCGGGGCGTCGGCGGGCAGCCGCACGCCCTCGATCAGCAGGCGGCCGGTGGCCGCCGGGCGCAGGCCCATCGCCGGCTCGGCTTCGACCGAGAGCCCTTTGGTCCCGGACTCGGCGACGAACAGGGTCGGGCCGATTCCCTCGGCCTCGGCGGCGATCAGGAAGAGCTCGCACTCGCCGGCCCGGGCGAGCAGCGACTTGGCGCCGTCGAGCACCCACTCATCGCCGTCCCGGCGGGCCTTCGTCTCCAGCGCCAGCGGGTCGAACAGCGGTCGCGGCTCGAGGATCGCCAGGGCCGCGGCGGGCACGTTCTCGCCGGTGAAGGCGGGCAGGTAGGTGGCCTCCTGCTCGGCGCTGCCCCAGAGCCCGATCGCGGTCGCGACGGCGCCGGGGGCGAGCGCGGCGTAGGCGATCCCCATGTCGCCGTGGGCGAGCGCCTCGCCGATCAGCACGCTGGTCACCGCCGACTGCTCGACCATCACGCCGCCGAGCTCCTCGGGGACCCCGAGCATGTTGACGCCGAGCTCGTTGGCCGCGGTCAGCAGCTCCGGCGGGGTGGCGCAGGCGTCGTCGGCGGCCAGCGCCGCCGGGCGGATCTTGTCCTCGGCGAAGGCGCGGCCGGCTTCCTGGAACATCTGCTGCTCGTCGTCGGTGCTGACGTCGAACAGGCCCTTGGATTTTCCCTTCTTCTGACGCGCCGGCTTGCCCAGCTGCTGGGCCGCCTTGAAGGTGCGACCGGCCGCGGTGGCGGTACGGAAGCCGCCCTTGGTGCCCTGGAAGAGCGCCTTCTCGACCCCCTTGCGGATGCGGATGCGGTCGAGCAGGTCCGAGCCCGCGAGCCAGTTCAGCGCCCGCAGGCCGAAGCCCATGCTGCGCTCGGCCATCCCCTTGTCGGTGTCGGTGGTCGTGGTCACTTGATCCTCCCGTCGAGGTGTGGGGTGTTGCGCTTCGCGTCGCGCACGGTGAAGGCGATCTCGTCGTCGAGCGTCTCGCTGGCGAACTCGACCTTGGCCGGCAGCAGAATCGGCTTGCGGAAGCGGACGTCGACCGCGAAGGCGTCGGGCAGGCGGGACTCGAGCGCCGCCAGCGCTCGGGCCTTGGTCCACATGCCGTGCGCGATCGCCGCCGGGAAGCCGAGCGCCTTGGCGGCGAGGGCATGCATGTGGATCGGGTTGCGGTCGCCGGAGACGCTCGCGTAGCGGCGCCCGAGGCCGCCGTCGAGACGCCACTCGGCGCTCGCCTGGGTCTCCTCGGGCACGGTCGCGAACGGAGCCTCCGCCTGCGGTCGCATCTGTTTCTGCTCAGTGGTGCCAGCTACGACCTCATCGGCGGGGGGCTTGCCGCGGCGCAGGAAGGTGCTGACCCCTTCCCAGACGGTCTCGCCACCGCCGCCGACCTCGGTGACGAGCGTGAAGGTCTGGCCCTTCGGGTGCGGCAGCAGCTTCGTCGGGCGCACCCGGATCGTCAGCTCCTCGACCGCCGCGATCGGGCGGCGCTGGACGATCCTGTTCTCGAGGTGGACGAGGCCGACCGCGCCGAACGGGAAGCGACCGTCGGCCATTACCGCCATGTGCAGCGGAAAGGCGAGCACGTGCGGGTAGGTCGGCGGCAGGGCGTCGCGCAGGGCGAAGCCGCAGACCTTGGCGTAGGCGGCGACCGCGGCCGGCTCGGCGGTGACCCCGGCCAGCTCCAGCTCGAGCTCGGGGATCTCGCCGCCGCCGCCCGGCACGAACGGCAGCCGCGAGGCGCCGGGGATCAGCGGCGCCGCGGCGCGCGCGTAGAGGAGGGGGATGCTGGGGGCGCTGCCGAGGGAGAGAGATGCCACCGTCAGGCCCCCAGCAGGTTCTGTCCGCAGACGCGGACGACGTTTCCGTTGACTCCGGTCGAGGCGGGACTGGCGAACCAGGCGATCGTCTCGGCGACGTCGACCGGCAGGCCGCCCTGCGAGAGGCTGGAGAGGCGGCGGCCGGCTTCGCGTGGGCCGATCGGCATCGCCGCGGTCATCTTCGTCTCGATGAAGCCGGGGGCGACGGCGTTGATCGTCGCCCCCCGCCCGGCGAGCTCCGGGGCCAGCGCTTCGACCATCCCGATCACCCCGGCCTTCGAGGCGGCGTAGTTGGTCTGGCCCGAGTTGCCGGCGATCCCCGACATCGAGGAGACGCAGACGATCCGGCCGTTGGCGTTGAGCAGGCCGGCGTCGAGCAGCGCGTCGTTGATCCGCTCCTCGCTGGAGAGGTTGATCTCCATCAGCTGCGCCCAGCGCTCCTCCGGCATCTTCGCGATCGTCCGGTCCTTGGTCACGCCGGCGTTGTGGACGAGGAGATCGAGCCCGTCGGCGAAGCGCTCGGCGATCCGGAGCGGGGCGTCCTCGGCGGTGATGTCGAGGCTCAGCGAGTCGCCGCCGAGCTCGGCCATCAGACGGCCGAGGTCTTCGCCGGCCTGGGGTACGTCGAGGCCGACGACCGCGGCGCCGTCGCGGGCCAGCACGCTGGCGATCGCCGCGCCGATCCCGCGCGAGGCGCCGGTGACGAGGGCGGTCCTGGCGGCCAGCGGCCGCTCCCAGTCGAGCTTCGGAGCGGCGGCGACGCCGGGGCCGATCCGCACCACCTGGCCGGAGACGTAGGCCGAGCGCGGCGAGAGCAGGAAGCGCAGGGTGGAGCCCAGCTGGTCCTCGGCGCCGGGGGAGACGAGGACGAGCTGCGCGGTGGCGCCGCGGCCGCCGATCTCCTTGCCGAGCGAGCGCACGAAGCCCTCGAGGGCCCGCTGGGCGGTGTGGGCGCGCGGCGAGCCGGCCTCGGCCGGCGGCGTGCCGAGCACGACGACCCGCCCGGAGCGCCGCAGGCGTGGGACGGCGGGGTAGAAGAAGCGCTGCAGCTCGACCAGCTCGGTCGAGTCGGCGATTCCGGTCGCGTCGAAGACCAGCGCCTTGGCGGGCCCCTCGGCGCCCGCCCGTTCGGCGCCGATCTCGTCCAGCAGCCCGGCCACCGCCTTCTGCAGACGGCCGCCGGGGGCGGCGCCGCTCAGCACCGGGCCGGCGACGACGGGGGCGCCGGGCCGGTAGCGGTCGAGCTCGGCCGGCCGCGGCAGGCCGAGCTGCTTGGCGACGGTCGAGACGACCGGAGCGTTGACGACCTGTGAGTAGCGGTCAGCCATTTACTTGACACCTCCTGGGCCCTCGAGGATGGCGACGACACCCTGGCCGCCGGCGGCGCAGATGCTGATCACGCCGCGGCCGGTGCCGTCCTCGTGCAGCTGCTTGGCGAGGGCGGCGACGATCCGCCCGCCGGTCGCGGCGAACGGGTGCGCGGCGGCCAGCGAGCCGCCGTTGACGTTGAGCTTGGCGCGGTCGATCGCGCCCAGCGGTTTGTCCCGCCCGAGCTTCTCCTTGCAGAAGGACTCGTCCTCCCAGGCCGCGAGCGTGCAGAGCACCTGCGCGGCGAAGGCCTCGTGGATCTCGTAGTAGTCGAATTCCTGCAGGGTCAGGCCGGCGCGGTCGAGCATCCTCGGCATCGCGTAGGCGGGGGCCATCAGCAGCCCTTCGCGCTTGTGGACGTGGTCGACGGCGGCGGTCTGCGCCTCGCTCAGGTAGGCGAGGACCGGCAGGTCGCGCTCGTTCGCCCACTCCTCGGAGGCGAGCAGGACCGCCGAGGCGCCGTCGGAGAGCGGCGTCGAGTTGGCCGCGGTCATCGTCCCGTCCTCACCGCCGAAGACCGGCTTCAGCTTGCCGAGCTTGTCCAGCGAGGAGTCGGGTCGCAGGTTCTGGTCGCGGGTCAGCCCCAGGTAGGGGGTGATCAGGTCGTCGAAGAAGCCGCGCTCGTAGGCGGCGGCGAGGTTCTGGTGGCTGGCCAGCGCCAGCTCGTCCTGCTCGGCCCGGCCGATCTCCCACTCGCTGGCCATGATCGCGCAGTGCTCGCCCATCGAGAGCCCGGTCCGCGGCTCCTCGTTGCGGGGGATGTTGGGGATCACGTGCTGCGGCCGGAAGCCGGCCAGGGCGCGCAGCTTGCCGGCGCTCGAGCGCCGGCGGTTGGCCTCCAGCAGGGTCGAGCGCAGCTGCTCGTTGAGGGCGATCGGCGCGTCCGAGGTGGTGTCGGCACCGCAGGCGATGCCAGCGTCGATCTGGCCGAGGGCGATCTTGTTGGCGACCAGGATCGTCGTCTCCAGCCCGGTCCCGCAGGCCTGCTGGACGTCGTAGGCGGGGGTCTCGGGGGCGAGCCGGGTGCTGAGCACGCTCTCGCGGGCGAGGTCGCGGTCGTGGGAGTGCTTGAGCACGGCGCCGCCGACGACCTCGCCGAGCGTCTCGCCCTCGAGCCCGAAGCGGTCGACGAGCCCGTCGAGCGCCGCGGTCAGCATGTCCTGGTTGGAGGCGTGCGCGTAGGTGCTGTCGGAGCGGGCGAAAGGGATGCGGTTGCCGCCGACGATCGCGACGCGTCGAGTTTTCGGGTTCATGCGGGGTTCTTTCCTTTGCTTCGGGATGGGGAAGAGGGGGACTTCGAGCGCGAGCGCAGGCCGGGCTCGACCGTGGCGATCAGCAGCTCGGCGGCCTCGTCGGCGCTGACCGCCTCGGTCCGCAGCCACCAGCGGGCGAGCGCCTCGGCGGCGCCGAGCAGGGCGGTGGAGAGGGCCTCGATTTCGACCTTGGCCGCTTCGCGCTTGCCGCTCGGCAGCTGCGCGACCATCGAGGCGGAGACGAAGGCGAGGATGTTGCCGCGGTACTCGGCGACCCGCTCGGCGACCTCGCCGGACTGCGGCAGGGTCTCGTCGAACAGCACCGCCCAGGCGGCGCGGTCGTTGTCGAGGAAGGAGAAGAAGGCGTGGACGCCGGCGCCGAGCGCGTCGCCGGGCGATTTGGTCGCGCCGACCGCGTCGCCGACCGCCGCTTCGAGCGCGTCGCCGGCCCGCTCCATGCAGGCGATGTAGAGGCGCTCCTTGTTGCCGAAGTAGGTGTAGAGGAGGGGCTTGGTGACGCCGACGGCGGCGGCGATCTCGTCCATCTTCACGTCGGCGTAGCCGCGCTCGGCGAACAGCCCGCGCGCGGCCTCGAGGGTCTGCTCCATGCGGTCGTCGCGGGAGAGTCGGGTGCGAACCGATGCATCCATCGGTGCATACGTTACCCAGCTATAAATTTATATGCAAGTAAGGTGATGCACCGCACGTTTATACAAACTTGCATAATGCAGATCCATATGTGGTCTCTTATGTAGAAATACATTATGCTGAACAACATGAAGAACGAGGCCGCCTCGAATCCCTTCCTTTTCGGAGCCCTCGCCCTCGACGAGTCGTTCGCCGACCGGAGGGAGGAGATCGCCGAGCTGGCCAGCGACATGCGCAACGGCCAGGACGTCGTCGTCTTCGCTCCCCGCCGCTTCGGCAAGTCGTCGCTCGTCTGGGCTGCCGCCAGCCAGCTGGCCAAAGACGGGGTGCTCGTCGCCCAGGTCGACCTGATGACGACTCCGACCAAGGAGCGGTTCGCCGCCGCGCTGGCCGCCTCGATCTACGAGAACATCGCCTCGCCCGTGGAGCGGGTGTGGGAGAAAGCGACGGCTCCGTTCCGGCGCCTGCGCCTGCAGCCCTCGATGAGCCTCGAACCCGAGACCGGGGCGGTCGCCTTCAACTTCGCCGGGGCGAGGGAGCCGGCCGATGTCGACGCGACGATCGAACAGCTGCTCGAGCTGCCCGCCGCGATCGGGGCGGAACGGGGTCGCCGGACCGCCCTCGTCCTCGACGAGTTCCAGGAGGTGGTCGACATCGACCCGCACCTGCCGAAGCTGATGCGGGCGATCTTCCAGAAACAGCCCGAGGTGGCCCACGTCTACCTGGGCAGCAAGCGCCACGTGATGGAGAAGATCTTCAACGACGAAAACGAGCCGCTCTGGCGCAGCGCCAAACCGATCGAGCTGACCCGGATCCCCGCCGCCGAGTTCTCCGGCTTCATCGCCGCGCGGTTCGAGGCGACCGGCCGAACGTGCGAGCCCGAGGCGGTCGACCGCCTGCTGGCGCTGACCGCCGGCCATCCCCACGCGACCCAGGAGCTCAGCTACTTCCTCTGGGAGCAGACTCCGGCGGGGGAGACCGTGACGAGCGCCCGGCTCGACGCTGCCCTGTCCGCGCTCCTCCGCGCCGAGGACGCGCGTTTCACTCTGCTCTGGGAGTCGCAGTCGACGGTGCAGCGACTGCTCCTGCAGGCGCTGGCGCGCGAACCGGGACACCCCTACGCGCAGGCCTACCGCGACCGCCACCACCTGCCGAGCGCCGCCAGTGTCCAGACCGGCCTGCGAGCCCTGGAGCAGCGCGAAATCGTCACCGGCGAGCGCGGCGCCTACCGGATCGTCGAGCCGTTCCTGGGCGAGTGGATGCGGCGCTAGTCCCATTCGGCCGGTTCGGGCCGAGAAGCGCGGAATGACGACCGGGCGAGCGCTACTCGCGGGCGCTTGACCTTGCGCCCTCGTCACGATCCGCGTTCTCGGCAAGACACTGCGGAGGACGGGGGACTCGAACCCCATCCGAAGGGCTACTTCGGACTCGCGATCGTCAATCGTTAGCGGCGCCTCGCCGCTTCGTCCTCCGCGACCACAAGTCCCAGTGACGCCAAGGCTCTCCCCCGTTGACGAATGGTTTTGGCTGAGTTACTCTCGCCTGACTCGCGATTGTCAGTCGTTCCGGGGGTAGCTCCCCCGCACGAAAGACCCGCTTCGGCGGGTCTTTCGTGATTCCGGAGCTTGGACGGCCGGGACTAGAGCTCTAGCTCGGTGCCGTCGTAGAGCTTCTTGACGTGCACGGTGCCGGCGGGGGCGACTTCGAGGCAGAGCTTGCAGAGGACGCACTCGTCGCAGTTCTCGTCGACCACTTCGACCCCGGAGTCGGTGCCCTTGTAGATGCCGACGGGGCAGACTTCCTCGAGCTTGGCGCCGAGCGCGGGGTCCGAGGCGGTCGGCTCGTCGACGACGACGTCGATGAAGACCTTGTTCAGCTGCTCCGCCATCAGGCCGCCAGCTTTTCCTTCACCGCAGACGGGATCTCGTCGATCCGCTCGACCACGCGGATGCCGGCCGCTTCCAGCCGGGCGATCTTCTCGGTCGCGGTGTCCTCTTTGCCCTCGACGATGGTTCCGGCGTGGCCGAAGCTCATCCCCTTCATCTCCTCGTCGTCCATGAACTTGCCGGCCATGAAGGCGATGATCGGGAGGCGGCTGTCGTTGTCCTTCACCCATTCGGAGAGCTGGGCCTCCATGCGCCCGCCGGGCTCGGTGTAGATGACGATCGCCTGGGTCTCCTCGTCGGCCTCGAAGTAGGGCATCAGCTCGGCGTAGGTGGAGCCGATGATCGCGTCGCCGCCGATCGATACCGCGGTCGAGACGCCGAGGCCGGCCTGGGTAAGCGAGGAGGAGATCTCGGTCGTCATCCCGCCGGAGCGGCTCATCACGCCGACCGGGCCGGGGGCGTAGGCCTTGGCGGCGTCGCGCGCCGGGCCGCCGATCCCGCCCATCTTGCAGACGTCGGGGACGATCAGGCCGAGGCAGTTGGGGCCGATGATCCGGGCGCCCTCGATGTTGGCCAGCTCGACCATCTGGGCGACGTCGCCGCGCGGGATCCGCTCGGTGACGATCACGATCAGCTTGATCCCGTTGAGGATCGCCTCGAAGACGGCGTCCTTGGTGAAGGCGGGGGGGACGGTGACGACGGAGCCGTCGATCGGGCTGCCGTGGTGCTCGACCGCCTGCTTGACCGTGTCGAAGACGGGAACGCCGTGGACGTCGCGGCCCTTGCGGCCGGGGGTGACGCCGCCGACGATCTTCGAGCCGTAGTCGAGGCACTCGCGGGTCAGGTTGACCGCCTCGCGGCCGGTGATCCCCTGGACGATGAAGGTGGTGTCGCGGTTCAGGAGGATGCTCACGCGGCCGCTCCCTGGATCTTGGCCACGGCGCGGCCGGCGGCCTCCCACATCGAGACCGAGCGGTCGCAGTACTCGACCCCGTAGCGCTCGAGGATGCGGAAGCCCTCGTCCTCCCAGGCGCCGGGGATGCGGAAGATCGCGATCGTCTCGCCCGGGTCCTTGCCCAGCTCCAGGCAGGCCTTGATGACGCCGCGGGCGACGATGTCGACGCGGGTGTTGGAGACGATCGACATCATCACCGCGATCTTCTCGACGCCGTCCTTTTCCAGCACCTCCTTGGCGAGGCCGCAGGCCTTCGCCACGGAGGGGTTGCCGCCGATCTCCGAGTAGTTGGCGGGCTTGCCGTTCTGGCTGCGGACCGCGTCGGTCAGGGTCAGGGAGCCGCCGCCGGCGCCGATCACGAGGCCGAGGTTGCCGGTGAAGCCGTGGTCCTTGCCCTGGATCACGCCGCGGTGGTCGGCGGCGTCGATCGCGGCGACGTTGCGCTCGAACTCGGACGGCTCGT
>JAWVEZ010000153.1:0-3567 GCA_033856455.1 Solirubrobacterales bacterium
GCGTGTCGACTTCCTCTCGCCTACCGAGAAGAAGTCGACCCAGCGATCGAGTCCGACCCCTCCGCAGGCACCGGAACCCGCTCCTTACGTGCCAGCGCCCGAACCTCCACCAGCGTCCGAATCCGCGCCTGCACCGGCCCCCGGGCCCGCTCCCCCACCGACCGACGGCTCGGTCGAGTTCGCACCTCACTAACCCCGCCGCTATAGTCAGCCGCCGCTTTGGCCATTGCACCCCGCGAATACGAGCTGGTCCTGATGTTGGACCCCCAATTGGACGCCCCCGCGCGCGACGGGCTGGTGGGCGACGCCCGCGGCCAGATCGAGTCCGCGGGGACGCTGAAGCACGAAAACGACTGGGGCCTGCGCAAGATGGCCTACGAAATCAACAAGCGGACCGAGGCGGATTACCGCTGGTTCCGCTTCGAGGCGGGCAACGAGTTGCTCGACTCGCTCGACCACAACCTGAAGATCGCCGACGGCGTGCTGCGCTTCCGCATCTTCAAAGTCGACCCCGACGCGCCGGTGCTGGTGCCGCCGACGACCGCCGCCGCGCCGGGACCGCGCGAGCGCAGCGCCAGCGGAGCCCGCGATGACCGCGGCGACGCTCCCGGCGGCGATTTCGACGAGGACTGAGCCTCGGTCCCGCTGTTTGCGGGAACGCTGGTGTCGAGGGGGAGGAGTCGCGCCGTCGCCACTCTTAGACTGAAGTCCGAAAACGACTTCAGAGGAGTGAGTGACTTTGGCGGCATCGAACGTAAACGTGGTGGTTATCACCGGGAACCTCACCCGGGACCCCGAACTGCGGCACACCAACGGCGGCACCGCGGTCTGCGAGCTGCGGGTCGCGGTCAACAGCCGCCGCAAAGACCAGAGCGGCAACTGGGTCGACAAGCCCAATTTCTTCGACGTGGTCGTCTGGGGCGCCCAGGGCGAGAACTGCTCGACCTACCTCGCCAAGGGCCGGCCGGTAGCGATCGAAGGTCGCCTCGACTGGCGTGAGTGGGAGGCGAAAGACGGCGGCAAACGGCAGGCGGTGCAGATCGTCGCCAACACCGTCCAGTTCCTCGGCTCGCGCGACGGCTCCGGCGGCGGTGGCGCCCCGAACGGCAACGGCGGCGGCATCGCGCCCCCGCAGAGCGACGTCCCGGCCGACACCTCCGACTTCGACAGCGCCCCCGTCGGCGGTGGCGGAGGCGGCGGCTCAGAAGACGACATTCCTTTCTAGCCCTGCTGCAGACCCGAGGGTGGCAGCCCCTGGCACCCTCGGGCCTGTATCCTGCGCCGTCGCATGGCTAGAGCTAGAGAGCAGTCTTCAAATGGCGGGGCGCGGCGCGGACGGCGTGGAGCCGATCGGGCACGGCCGCGCAAGTACACCCGCGTCAACTCCGAGGTCGTCGACTACAAGGACCTCAACCTGCTGCGGCGCTTCCTCTCCGACAAGGGGAAGACGCGCGGACGGCGGGTCACCGGGCTCTCCCGGCGCCACCAGCGCCAGCTCTCGGTAGCGGTGAAGCGGGCGCGCGAGATCGCCCTGCTGCCTTACGTCGGAGAGCGCTGATGGCCGAGGCGATCCTGCTGAAGGACGTCGAGGGCCTCGGCGAGCACGGACAAGCCGTCGATGTCGCTCCCGGTTACCTGCGCAACTACCTGATCCCGCGCAAGCTGGCCCAGCCGGCGACCCCGGGCGCGCTCGAGGAAGCTCAGCGCCGCAAGGTTGCCGCCGAACGAGCGGCGGCGGCCCGCGCCGAGCGCGAAGCCGAGGCGGCCGGTCTGCTCGGCAAAACCGTGCTGACGATCCACCAGCGGGCCGGCGAGGACGGCAAGCTGTTCGGCTCGGTCGGCGCCAAGGAGATCACCGAGGCGCTGCGCGATGCGCGCGACCTGCGGATCGAGAAAAAACGCGTGCGGCTGGAGCAGCCGATCCGCGAACTCGGCACCTTCATGGTCGAGATCGAGCTCGCCGACGGCACCATCGCCGCGGTGAAGACGATCGTCTCCGAGGAGAAATAACTCCCTCGCGTTAGGCTCGGTACGTGGGAGCGCCACGTCTGCCGAGCCCGGTTCCGACACTGCCGACCCGGATCAAGCGCCGGGCGAAGGCCCGTACCCGCTTCGGCTGGGCGCGCTCGGAGCGGGCCACGGTCGGCCTCGCGGCGGTCGCGATGGCGGCCGCCGGCGCGGTGATCGTCGACCAGTTCGGCCGCCTGCTGGCCCGTCGCGCGCACGAGGGGCGCGCAGAGGACCATCAGCTCAGCCTGGTCCCGGCCGAAGCGGCCAAGGACACGGTCGCGGTCGCGGTCCGCGGCTACGTCGCCGCGCCGCGCAGCGAGACCGTGCTCTTCAACCTGCTGGCCGGCTTCCTCGGCGCCTTCGCCACCGTCCGCCTCTCCACCTGGGCGATCCGCGACCGCTGGGGGCCGTTCCGCAACGTCCACATCCGCGGCCGCCACGTCCACCACTTCGTCCCCGGGATCCTCGTCGCCTTCACGGCGGGGACGATCGCCCTGCTGACCGAGGACGACGAGCTCGAGCAGCGCCTGGCGATCCCGATGGGCGCCGGGATCGGCCTCACCTTCGACGAGGCCGCGCTGCTGCTCGACCTGCGCGACGTCTACTGGACCCGCGAGGGCTTGCTCAGCGTCCAGCTCAGCCTCGGCGCCACCGCGATCCTCAGCATCGCGATCCTCACCCAGCGCATGCTGCGCCGCGGCGAGCAGCGCCAGGAGGAAGAGGGCCTGATCCCGGTCGTCTCCTGAAGCTCGACGGGCGTTCGAGCGGCGCACCGAAATAGCGGCAGACCTGTGCCGAGAGTGTGAATTTCTTTTGGCGGCATTTGCACGGATCAGTGCCCGGCCGGGGCGCCGCTCTGGTTTGCTGAAAGCCCCTGTGCACGGCCCCCGCGTTGCCGCCGGGCGGCCGCCTTAACTAGACCCCGATGCCGCAACCTTCCACCAGCCACGTACCGCCGCAGAACATCGAGGCGGAGGAGTCGGTCCTGGGCGCGATGCTGGTCGCCGAGCCGGCGCTGACCCGGGTGATCGACGAGGTCAAGCTCAACGCCGCCGACTTCTACCTCGACCGCCACCGGGCGATCTTCGAGGCGGTCCACGACCTCTACGCCGCCTCCAAGCCGGTCGACGAGCTCAGCGTCAGCGAGGCGCTGACCCAGCGCAACATGATCGACTCGGCCGGCGGCAAGCACTACGTCTCGGAGCTGGCGGCGAAGGTGCCGGCGGCCGGCAACGCCAAGCACTACGCCGAGATCGTCCAGCAGAACTCGCTGCTGCGACGGCTGCTCGGGGCCGGCCAGGAGATCCAGGGCTGGGTCAACGACCGGGCCGGGGAGCCGCGCGAACTCTCCGAGCGGGCCGAGAAGCTGCTCTTCGAAGTTGCGCACAAAGAGCAGGCGAGCGACTTCCGCATCCTCGGCGACATCCTCCACGACGAGGTCGACCGGCTGGAGAAGCTCTCGACCGGCGAGTCCGAGCTGACCGGCACGCCCTCCGGCTTCCGCGACATCGATGCGATCACCGGCGGCTTCCAGCCCGGCAACCTGATCATCGTCGC
>JAWVEZ010000154.1:0-2587 GCA_033856455.1 Solirubrobacterales bacterium
CGTGGGGGGATGCGGCGAAGCTGCGGGAGAGAAAGCTTCGACCGGGGCGCGGGACGCCCCGGGAGGAGGCCGAGCGCAACCAGCGCGAACGGCTCTTTGCGGCGATGGTGGCGACGGTGGCCGAGAAGGGCTACGAGGCGACGACGGTCGCCGACATCGTCGAACTCTCGGGCGTCTCGCGCAGCGCCTTCTACCGCCACTACGACGACAAGCAGGCCTGCTTCCTGGCCGCGATCGAAGCGATGGTCGAGCCCACTCTGGAGCAGCTGCGCGGGGACGAAACAGTCGCCCCGGGGATGGAGCGGGCGCGGCATGCCTTTCAGACTCTGATCGAGACGATCGTCGAGCAGCCCGCCGCGGCGAAAATGTGCGTCGTCGAGATCTACGCGGCAGGCCCCGAGGGGGCGGCGCTGGTCGACCGGATGATGGATTCGGCGACGGCGCTGGCGGCGGGGCTGTTCAAGCAGGTTCCCGATCGCGAGGGGATGCCGATCGGCCTTGTGCACGCGATCGTCGGCGGGATCCAGAAGGTGATCCACAAGCGTCTTTACCGTGGCCAGGAGGAGGAGTTGACCGAGCTGATCCCGCAGCTGTGGGACTGGCTCTTCTGCTACCCGGTCCCCCCCGGCCCGCTGAAAGCGACGCGCCGGCGCAGCGTCAAGGCGCTGCCCTTCGAGGACCGCCAGAAAGTCGCCAACCCTCCCGAGCGGATCCTGCGTGCGCTTGCCGCCGTGGTCGGCGAGAGGGGCTATCCCGACACGACCGTCGCCGAAGTGGTCGAGCGGGCGGGAACCTCGCAGCGAACCTTCTACGAACACTTCAAGAACAAGGAGGACGCGATCGTCGCCGCCCTCGACAGCGGCTCCGCCCACATGCTCGCCGCGGCGCTGCCGGCCTTCCGCCGCGCCCCCGACTGGAAGCACGCCGTCCACGACACCCAGGAGGCGATGTTCGCCTTCGGCGCCGAAGAGCCCGAGTACGCGCGGATGGGCGGGGTCGAGATGTACGCGGCGGGCAAGCGCGCGCTCGACCAGCGCGAGATCGTCACCGAAGGGATGGAGGGCCTCCTGGCGCCGGGATATGAGCTGAAGCCCGACGCTCCGCCGATCGCGGCCGAGGCGATCGGCGGCGCCCTCTACTCACTGCTCTACGACCACGTCAACAAGAAAGGCCCGGAGACGCTGCCTGAGATCGTCCCGACCGTGGTCTACGTCACCCTCGCCCCCTTCCTCGAGGCCGAGGACGCCTACGAGGTGGCGGTCGGCTGAGCAGCCCAGAGAGACCGGCTGACCGCGCCGTAGCGAGCTGTCTGCAACGGCAACACCTAGCGGCGGCTGATCAGCTCGATCAGGCGGTCGCCCTGGCGGAGCTCGTGGGCGCGCTCGTCGTCGAAGCGGATCACCTCGCCGCCGCGGACGACCGCGAGCATGATCGCGTCGTGCTCGCTGGCCGGGGCCGGGCCGACGTCGGCGGCACCGATCTCGCGCTCGGCGATGTCGAGCCCCTCGCCGACGGTGAGGATGTCCTCCATCAGCTCGGTGATCTGGGGAGTCTGGGTCGAGAGGCCGAGCAGCCGCCCGGCGGCCCCCGAGGAGGTGATCACCGCGTTGGCCCCGCTCTGGTGGAGCAGGTGGACGTTCTCCTCCTCCCGCACCGCGGCGACGATCGTCAGCTCCGGGTTGAGCTCGCGCGCGGTCAGGGCGACCAGCACGGCGGTGTCGTCGCGATCGGTGGCGACGATCAGCGCGTCCGCCTCGCGCACCCCGGCCTCGAGCAGCACGTCCTGCCTGGCGGCGCTGCCGGCGACCGCGGCGAGGCCGTCGGCGGTGGCGCGGGCGCGGGCCTCCTCGCGGGGCTCGATCGCGACGATCTGGCGCGCCGCGGTGCCCTTGCCGATCAGGGTCTTGACAGCGCTGCGTCCCTTGACTCCGTAGCCGCAGACGATCGTGTGGTCGTTCAACTTCCTCCTCCAGCGGGCGACGCGGTAGGCATGGCGGCTCCGTTCGGCCAGGATCTCCAGGGTGGTGCCGACGAGAAGTATGAGGAAGAGGACCCGGGCCGGGGTTACGAGCACCGTCGTCACCCAGCGCGCCGTGTCGGAGACCGGGCGGATGTCGCCGTAGCCGGTCGTCGTGATCGAGACGGTCGAGTAGTAGAAGGCGTCGAGCAGGCTGATCGTGCCGTCCTCGGGATCGATGTAGCCGTCGCGGCCGGCGTAGGTGACGAGGGCGACGAAGGTGATCAGCCCGAGCGCGATCGCCAGCCGGCCGAGGATCTTGCGCAGCGGGCTCGCCTCGCCGCCCGGCAGATCGACCGGAGAAGGGGAGCGGGAACGAGGGCCGGGATTCACGGCACGAAGGTAGACGGTCAATCGCCCTGGGCCGTTTCCAGGGCTTCGAGATCCTCGCGGTCACGGGGCCGGTCGCTGGCTCGCTTCATCTCCATCAGGTGCTCGGCGTCACGCTCGACGAGCACTCCCGGCGAAGCTGGCCAGGAGTTCGCTGTGGGCGAGACCCTCGGCGAGGTTCACGGCGAGCGGCCGCGACATCGACGCCGCCACCTAGCCCGCCGTGGCGGCGAGCTGGCC
>JAWVEZ010000155.1:0-15057 GCA_033856455.1 Solirubrobacterales bacterium
CGATCTTCCTGATCAATCTGCCGCTGGGGGCCTTCGTCTTCTGGGCGGCGGCGCGCCATGTGCCCGAGTCGCACGATCCAAACGCGACCGGCAGGCTCGACCTCAGCGGCGCGGCGCTCGCCGCGATCGGGCTCGGCGGCACCACCTACGCGCTGATCGAGGCGCCGGAAGGCAGCCTGCCGGCGGTCGTCGTCACCGCGGTGATCGGCGTCGCCGCCCTGATCGGCTTCTTCGTCCAGGAGCGGCGCAGCGCCAACCCGATGCTGCCGCTCACGATCTTCCGCTCGAAACAGTTCAGCGCCGCGAACGCGGTCACCTTCGTCGTCTACGCGGCGCTCGGCGGCGTCTTCTTCTTCCTCGTCTCCTTCCTGCAGATCGCGATGGGCTACACGCCGATCGAGGCCGGCTCGGCCTCGCTGCCGGTGACCGGGCTGATGCTGGTCTTCTCGGCCCGCGCCGGAGCGCTGGCGCAGCGGATCGGCCCGCGGATCCCGCTGACCCTGGGGCCGCTGATCATCGCCGTCGGCCTCGCCTGGCTCAGCATGGTCGAGCCCGGCGACTCCTACGTCGGCGCGATCCTGCCGCCGATCGTCGTCTTCGGGATCGGCCTCACCCTGGTCGTCGCCCCGGTCACCGCGACCGTGCTCGCCGCCGCCGATTCCAACCACTCGGGGATCGCCTCCGGGGTCAACAACGCGGTCGCCCGCGTCGCCGGCCTGCTCGCGGTCGCGGTCCTGCCGGTGCTCGCCGGCCTCACCGGCGACAAGTTCTACGAAGTCGAGGCGATGACCGACGGCTTCCAGATCGGGATGATGGCCTGCGCCGCGCTGGCCGCACTCGGCGGCGCGCTGGCCTGGTTCACGATCGACTCCGCGGTCCTCCACGAGGAACCCGGCGAACCGGAGCCGGAGCCCGAGTACAGTTGCGGCGTCAACGGGCCGCCGCTACTGCCGGGAAGAGAGATGGGATGAAGATTCGCGCCGCGGTGCTGGAGGAGTTCGGGGCGCCGCTGGCGGTCCAGGAGCTGGAGCTGACCGAGCCGCGGGCCGGCGAGGTGCTGGTCCGGCTGGTCGCCTGCGGCGTCTGCCACACCGACCTCTACACCGCCTCCGGCGCCGACCCCTCCGGCTACGCCCCGGCGGTGCTCGGCCACGAGGGCGCCGGCGTCGTCGAGGCGGTCGGCGAGGACGTCTCCTCGCTCGCGCCCGGCGACCACGTCGTCACCCTCTTCTCGCCGCAGTGCCGCGAGTGCGTCCACTGCGTCGACGAGCGCACCAACCTCTGCATGGCGATCCGCGCCGAGCAGAACCTCGGCCACCTGCCCGACGGGACGACGCGGCTGCGCCGCGACGGCGAGGAGATCCGCCACTTCATGGGCTGCTCGACCTTCGCCGAGTACACGGTGATGCCGGAGATCGCGCTGGCCAAGGTCAACCCGGAGGCGCCGCTGGAGCACGCCTGCCTCTTCGCCTGCGGGCTCTCGACCGGGCTCGGCGCCGCGATCAACACCGCCAAGGTCCAAGCCGGCACCACCTGCGTCGTCTTCGGCGCCGGCATGGTCGGGCTCGGCGCCGTCGCCGGGTGCCGCATACAAGGAGCTGAACGGATCATCTGCGTTGACATGTCCCCCGAGCGCCTCGAGTTGGCGCGCGGGCAAGGCGCCACCGACCTGATGATCGCCGGCCCCGACACGGTCGCCGAGATCCTCGCCAAGACCGCCGACGGCTACGGCGCCGACTACACCTTCGAGGCGACCGGCAACGTCAAGGTGATGGCGCAGGCGGTCGAGGCGGCGCGGATGGCCTGGGGCCTCTGCACCGTCGCCGGGGTCGCCGGCAAGGGCGAGACCCTCGACGTGATCCCGCGCTGGCTGATCACCGGCCGCCGCGTCGCCGGCTCCTCCTTCGGCGGCGTCAAGGGCCGCGACCAGGTCCCCGAGTTCGTCGAGCGGGCGATGGCCGGGGAGATCGACGTCGCCCCGTTCGTCTCCCACCACCTGACGCTCGACGAAGTCAACCGCGGCTTCGAGCTGATGGAGGCCCAGGACGGGATCCGCAGCGTGATTCAGTTCAACTGAGCGGCGAGCGCGACGAACGGGTCGAGCGCCGCCGGGCTCGCCATCGAGCCCTTGCTGACCACCTTGTCGGGGTCGGCGCCCATCAGGATCCGCTTCGCCGGCACCTCCATCACCTTGCCGGAGAGCGTGCGCGGCACCTCTTTGATCGCGTAGAGCTCGTCGGGGACGTGACGGGGGGAGCAGCGTGAGCGAATCTCCTTCGCGACCCGCTTGCGCAGATCGTCGTTCAGCTCGGCGCCCTCGCGCAGGACCACGAAGAGGGCGATCCAGCCGTCGGTCCCCTCGCGCGGGAGGTCGACGACGAGCGCGTCGAGCACCTCGTCGACGTCGCCCAGCGCGCGGTAGATTTCCGCCGTCCCCATGCGGATCCCGCCGCGGTTGATCGTCGAGTCCGAGCGGCCGTAGATCACCGCCGTCCCCCGCGGGGTGATTTCGATCCAGTCGCCGTGGCGCCAGACGCCCGGGTACATGTCGTAGTAGGCGTCGTGGTAGCGGCTGCCGTCCTCGTCGCCCCAGAAGAAGACCGGCATCGAGGGCAGCGGCTCGGTGATAACCAGCTCGCCGACCGCGCCGGTCAGCGGCTCGCCGTGCTCGTCGAAGGCGTAGAGCGCGCAGCCGAGCGCCGGCGCCTGCAGCTCGCCGCGGTAGACCGGCAGGGTCGGGACGCCGCCGACGAAGGCGGTGCAGACGTCGGTGCCGCCGCTGGTCGAGAACAGCCAGAGGCGGTCGCCGAGCTGCCGGTAGAGCCAGTCGAAGCCCTCCGGGGCGAGCGGCGAGCCGGTCGAGCCGAGCGCCCGGATCCGCGAGAGGTCGTATTCGCCGCCGGGCTCGATCCCGGCCTTCATGCAGCCGGCGACGTAGGCGGCCGAGGTGCCGAAGCAGGTGATGCCGGCCTTCTCCGCGAGCTCCCACAGCACCCCGAGGTCGGGGTGGCCGGGGTTGCCGTCGTAGAGCACGATCGGCGCCTTGGTCAGCAGCCCGGAGACCAGCAGGTTCCACATCATCCAGCCGGTGGTCGTGAACCAGAAGAAGCGGTCGCCCTCCTGCAGGTCGAAGTGGAGGAGCAGCTTCTTCAGGTGCTCGATCAGGATCCCGCCCTGGCTCTGGACGATCGCCTTCGGCAGCCCGGTCGTCCCGGACGAGTAGAGGACCCAGAGCGGCGACTCGAAGGGGACGCGGGTGAAGCTGAGCTCGGCGCCATCGGCCGGGCCGAGGTCCTCCCAGGCGAGCGCGCCGTCGAGCTCGCCCTCGGCGCCGAGGTAGCGCAGCAGCACCGTGTGCTCGAGGCTCGGCATCCGCTCGCGCAGGCCGGCGACGGTGTCGAGGCGGGCGAAGTCCTTGCCGCCGTAGCGGTAGCCGTCGCAGGCGATCAGCACCTTCGGCTCGATCTGGGCGAAGCGGTCGACCACCGAGTCGGCGCCGAAGTCGGGCGAGGCCGAGGACCAGACGCCGCCCAGCGAGGCGGTGGCGAGGAAGCCGACGACCGCCTCGGCGACGTTCGGCAGGTAGGCGACGACGCGGTCGCCCTCCCCCACCCCGAGCTCGCGCAGGCCGGCGGCGACCCGGGCGACCTCGGCCCGCAGCTCGCCCCAGGTGGTCTCGGTCAGCTCGCGCAGCTCGGAGGCGTGGACCAGCGCGACCTCGGCGTCGTCGTGGTCGCGGAAGACGTGCTCGGCGTAGTTCAGCCGCGTCCCCGGGAACCACTCGGCCCCCGGCATCTCGCGTTTGCCGAGCACCTCCTTATATGGAGCGTCGGCGATGATCTCGAAGTAGTCCCAGAGCGAGCCCCAGAAGGCCTCGGGGTCCTGGACCGACCACTGCCAGAGCTCCTGGTAGCCGGCGGTCCGCACCCCGCGCTCGCTCGCCAGCCACTCGGCGTAACGCGTCAGGGCCGCGCCTTCCACTTCCTCCGGCGTCGGCTCCCAGAGCGGTGCGATCTCCTCCACGGCCATCGGGCGGCTACTCTACGCACCCGTGGCGAGTACCGAACTGCGGCCCGAGGATTTCCTGGCCATCGACCAAACGCTCTCCGACCAGGAGCGCGACATCCGCGACACCGTGCGCGCGTTCGTCCGCGACCGCGTCGTCCCCAACGCCGGCGAGTGGTTCGACAGCGGCGAGGTTCCGGTGCTGGAGCTGGCCGCCGAACTCGGCAAGCTGAACCTGCTCGGCATGCACCTGCAGGGCTACGGCTGCGCCGGGACCAGCGCCACCGCCTACGGCCTCGCCTGCCTGGAGCTTGAGGCCGGCGACTCCGGGGTCCGCAGCCTCGTCTCCGTCCAGGGCTCGCTGGCGATGTACGGGATCTACGCCTGGGGCTCGGAGGAGCAGAAACAAGCGTGGCTGCCTCGCATGGCCTCGGGGGAGGCGCTCGGCTGCTTCGGCCTGACCGAGCCCGACGCCGGCTCGGACCCCGGCTCGATGCGGACCCGCGCCCGCCGCAACGGAGAGGACTGGATCCTGCACGGCCAGAAGATGTGGATCACCAACGGCTCGGTCGCCGAGGTCGCCCTGGTCTGGGCCCACACCGACGAGGGCGTGCGCGGCTTCCTCGTCCCCAAAGGGACCCCGGGGTTCACCACCCAGGACATCCACAAGAAGATGAGCCTGCGCGCCTCGGTCACCTCGGAGCTGCTGCTCGACGACGTCCGCCTGCCCGCCGACGCGGTCCTGCCCGGGGTGAGCTCGCTGAAAGGGCCGCTCTCCTGCCTCAACGAGGCCCGCTTCGGGATCGTCTTCGGCGCCACCGGGGCGGCCCGCGCCTGCTACGAAGCGGCGCTCTCCTACGCGCTCGAGCGCGAACAGTTCGGCAAGCCGATCGCCTCCTTCCAGATCCAGCAGCAGAAGCTGGCCAAGATGGCCGTGGAGGTCAACCGGGCGACCCTGCTGGCCCTCCACCTGGGCCGGATGAAGGACGCGGGGCGGCTGCTCCCCGAGCACGTCTCGATGGGCAAGCTGGCCAACGTCAACGCCGCCCTCGACGTCGCCCGCTCGGCCCGCCAGGTGCTCGGTGCCAACGGGATCACGCTCGAGTATCCGGTGATCCGCCACATGAACAACCTCGAGTCGGTGGTCACCTACGAGGGCACCGCCGACGTCCACGCGCTCTCGATCGGCGCGGCGATCACCGGGATCCAGGCGTTTCGGTGAGCAGCCGCGGCCACCGTGCCTGAGACGCCGAGGGCGGCCACCCGGAGGCCGGGGCCCGGTGTGGGCACCGTGGCCCAGCACGCCGTAACCGGCCTGCGGCGGGCGCTGATCTCCGGGGATCTCGTCCCCGGAGATCGGATCGGCCAGGAGCAGATCGCCGCCTCGCTCGGGGTCAGCCTCGCGCCGGTGCGCGAAGCGCTCGCCACCCTCGAGCAGGAGGGCCAGGTCACCTACAGGCCCCGGCGGGGCTACTTCGTCACCGAACTCGACATCGCCGATCTCCACGAGATCTACGAGCTGCGGGCGCTGCTCGAGGCCCGGGCGGCCGTTGCTGCACTGGCGCAACTGGACGCGGATGCGATCGAGCGAATCGACCTGGCCGCCCGCGATTGCGCCGACGCCGCCGGAGCGGGCGAGATCGCCGCCGAGCTCGAGGCGAACCGACGCTTCCATTTCGGAATCCTGGACGCGCCGGACCAGCAGCACACGATGCGCCTGATCCGCCTCCTCTGGGACTCGACGGAAACGTACCGCGCCTACTATTACAACGCGCCCGAGGCGAGGCGCCAGTCGCTGCGCGCCCACGACCGTATCGTCGCCGCGATCCGGTCGGCCGACGCCGACCGACTGGTAGCGGAGCTGGACCGGCACCGCGGCGAGGCGCTCACACACCTCCGACGCTCCCTGGCCTGACCGCGCCGCGTCAGCAGACCTGGTTGATGAAGTCCTTGAGGCCGGCGACGAACGCCTGCGGCTTCTCGAATGCGGCGAAGTGCCCAGCGTCGTCCTCCCGCCACCAGACGAGGTTGTGCGCCCGCTCGATCATCGAGCGCGGGGGCGGCGGGACGATTGGGTCGGCGCAGGAGACAAAGCCGGTCGGGATCTCGATCCGGGCGCCGGGCGGCAGCGTCGACGGATCGTGGAGGTCGTGGCCCGCGTAGATCCAGGTCGCAGTCACGAACGAGTCGGGGACGACGTAGAGCAGCGCGTTGGTGAGCAGCCGGTCCCAGCCGAAGTAGTCGCCCGGGTCTTCATCGTCGCCGAGGTTCGACCAACCGTGGAACTTCTCGGAAATCCAGGCAGCCGCACCCACCGGGTCGTTTCGCATCGCGTGGCCGAGCGTCTGCGGACGCGTCGACTGCTGCACGTAGTACCCGAGCTCCCGCCCCAGCTCGCCTCGCTCGAAGGCGAAGTGGCGGCGCTCCTCGTCCGTCCAGTCACCCTCGAGGATCGGCTCGTACTGGGGCGCTCCGTGTACGCGAATGCCCTCGGCGTTCAGGTGGATCGCCCGGCACGCATCAGCGTGGTCGAAGCCCAGCCAGCTCGCGACCACCGCGCCCCAGTCGCCGCCCTGGGCGATGTAGGAGTCGAACCCGAGGTGCCGGGTGACCAGGGTGTCGACAAGCGCGGCGATCCGACGGCAACCGGTCGGCGCCTGGAGCGGCGTGCTGAACGCGAAGCCGGGCAGGGACGGAACGATCACGTCGAACGGCCAGGAAGGATCTGAGAGCAGCTCTTTCAGCGCGTCGTAGAACTCGAAGACCGAGCCCGGCCAGCCGTGGAGCAGGACCAGGGCCATCCCGTTCGACGGACCGGTCGGGCGGGCGTGGAGGAAATGGATCGGCGTCCCGTCCACTTGACACCGGCAGTGCCCGAACTGGTTGAGCGTCGCCTCCCATCGCTCCCAGCTGAACTCCCCCAGCCAGTGGTCAACGAGCCGGGAGACGTGGGTGGCCGGAGTGCCCAGCGCCCAGCCCGGCTGCTCCGGAAAGCCGTCGAGCCGATACTCCCGCACCCGTTGCTCGATCCACTCGATCCGCTCCCGGTCCGGGCGAATCGAGAGCGTCTGGGGCTTAGTGTACATCTGTACAGATACGCTACCAGCGCGGTTTGGCCCTGTCAAAACCGCCTCCGAGCCGGCCCATCAGCCGGAGGCCAGCATCAGGACCCCGACCAGCACCAGGCCGATACCAGTCGCCTGGATCGGGGAAACCCGCTCTTCGAGCACCGCGCGCGCGAGGATGATCGTGACCACCGTGTGCAGCGAGGCCAGCACCGCCACCAGGGTGATCATCCCCTCCGAAGCGGCGAGAAAGTAACACAGCTGCCCCCCGAGGTCGGCGAGCCCGATCGCGATCAAGGTCCCGAACGGCACGGGCGCTGCGCCCGGTGTCGCACGGGTTACCACCGCCGCGGTGGTGATGATCACGGCGGACGCCACCCGGACCGCGAGGATCACCCAGAGGATGCTCTCCTCCACCAGTTGGTCCACGAGTACGAAAAAGGCGCCGAACCCGATCGCGGCGATCACGGCGAAGACGATGCTCTGGCGCTGATTGATCACCGGCGCGCCGCCCTTGGCCTGGACTGCGAAGAGGATTCCGACGAACGTGATGACGACTCCGGCGAGCACCACCGGGCCGGGCCGCTCGCCCGCGACCAGGCCGTAGAGGACCGGGATCGCCACCCCGGAGGCGGCGATCGGAGCCACCACGCTCATCGACCCGCGGGCCAGAGAGCCGTAGTAACAGACCACCCCCACCGCGACGCTCGCGCCGCCCAGCGCACCCAGTCCGAACTGGCCGACGCTCGGCATCGGCGGCCAGACGACGAGAACGAGGACGACGATCACGAGGAAGCCCGGCGCCTGCGAGACGGCGCTGACGAAGAGCAGCGGCAGGCGCCGCGCCTGGACGCCCGCCGCGAAGTCGGCGACGCCCCATAGGATCGCCGTGCTCAGGCCAAGCGCAATCGCGATCATCGAATCGTCTCGGAGCTAGCGGGCGACGGGTCGCGCGCGCTGACTCGCGATCTTCTCCGTACCACGCGTCGCGATCAGACCTGGATCGACTTCGAGGCGAGGAGCTCCTCGATCCCGAAGCGACCGAGCTCGCGTCCGTGCCCGGATTGGCGAAACCCCCCGAACGGAGCCCCGAAGTTGTACTCGGCCGTGTTCACGTCGACCTGGCCGGTGCGCATCTGGCGGGCGAAGGCCATCGCCCGGTCGCCATCGGCGGACCAAACGGCTCCGCCCAAGCCGTACATCGGGCCGTTCGCGATCTCGAGTGCATCCTGGTCCCCGTCGTGGGCCATCAGGCAGACGACAGGACCGAATACCTCGGTCGTCGCGATCGAGTCGGTGGGCTCGATCCCGGAGAGCACCGTGGCGCGCACGTAGTAGCCGGCGTCGGTGTATCCCTCCGGCCTGCCGGCTCCGCCCGCGACGACCCGGGCGCCGTCCGTCACCGCTTCGTCGACCAGCGAGAGAACCTTCTCCTGCTGCTGCGCGGAAGCCAGCGGGCCGACGGAGGTCTCGGGATCCATCGGGTCCCCGACGACGATCGAGTTGACGTACTCGGCCGCCAGCTCCTCCGCCTCGGCGAGGCGCTCCCGCGGCACCACAAGCCGGGAGAGCGCGTCGCAGACCTGGCCGTTCAACTGCAACATGCAGTCGTCGAGGCAGTACCGCAACGCGGTGGGCAGATCGCCGTCCTCAAGCACGACCGAGGCCGATTTTCCCCCCAGCTCCAGGGAGACGGGCTTCAGCGATGCGGCCGCCAGCTCGGAGACGCGCCTGCCGCCCCGAGACGAGCCCGTGAACGAGATGACGTCGATCTCCTCGTGGGTGACCAGTGGTTCACCCGCGCCAGCCCCGGTTCCGAAGACGAAGTTGACGACGCCCGGGGGCAGGCCGGCCGCGGTTATCGCGTCGGCGAAGACGACCGCGTCGAGCGGCGCGATCTCGCTCGGCTTGAGCACGATCGTGCAACCGGCGATCAGCGCGGCGCCGAGCTTCGAGGCGATCGCGCCAGGTGGGTAGTTCCAGGGCACTATCCCGCCGACGACTCCGATCGGCTCGTAGAAGATCGTCGAATTGGCGATCGTCTCTTCCCAGGTGACGCTGTCGGCGCCGTCGATGTAGCCGTTGAGGATTTCGTTCGCGTAGGCGATCTGGCCCTCGTCCACCTGGGAGATGGGCGTTCCGGTCTCCGGTATCACCACCTGTCTGAGCTCCTCGGCGCGATCCTCGAGGGCGTCGACGATGGCCTTGACGCTGGCCACCCGCTGCTCGACCGGCGTGGTGGCCCAGGCGGAAAAGGCATCGCGGGCGGAGCGGGCGGCGAGATCGACGTCGGCGGCGCTGCCGCGGGCTACCCGGCCGATCTCCTCCTCGGTCGCGGAGTCGAGGACGGGCAGGGTCTCGGCCGAGGAGCCGGGAAGCCATTCACCGCCGATGAAGTTGTGCGTTGCCGCGAGGTCGAGGTTCGATTCTGCACTCACTGGGTTCGCCTTTGCACTCAACGGAAGACCTTCCAGTCCGAACATACGGTCAGTACTGTGTACATTTGTACATCATCGTCATCGTAGGTCACTCCATCTTTGCTGTCAAGCAGCTTCGGGTATCACAACTCTAGGAGGCAAGCGCAAGGAGGCTGACCGACACGAGTAACATCGCGATCCCCGCGCGCTGGGTCCAGGAAAGGGACTCGCCGAAGAACACCACGCCCCCGACCACTCCGATCGCCGCGTACTGTGCGGTGGTCACCGCGGCCACGGGTACGTCGCCTTCGGCCGCGGCGATGTACGCGGTGAACCCGAGCGCGTCAGCCGCCCCAGTGGCGACGATCCAACGCCACGTGCGGGGCTTGGGCATCGTCATCCCACCGGCCCTCAACAAAAGGAAGGCGATCGGCAGCAGCGATATGGCGCGGGCGAAGGCGGTGACCCAGGCCGGCTGCAGCGCGGTGACCTCACTCGCGGCGAAGAACACGATGCCATAGGTCACAGCTGAGAGGACCGCCGCCAGGACGGTGCGTGAGTCGAGCTTGATGCGGCCTTTGGGTGAGCTCTCCTGACCGCTCGCCACGGCCAAGACGACGCCGACGACCATCGCCGCGAGGCAGAGGGCGGAAACCACGGAAACAGCGCTGGAGCCCGCGGCAATCGACAGCACCGCCGCGATGCCCCCATCGCAGGCGACGATCGGAACGACCAGGCTGACCTCGCCGCGGGTGGCCGCGAGCATGAAGAAGCCGGCTCCGGCCGCGTAGCAGACCCCGCAGGCCGCGAGCCAGGCCCAGTCGCCGGAGCCGGCCGTGCTTGGCGTTCCGTGCGCGGCAAGCGCGACCAGGCTCGAGATCGCCACGGTGACGATCGAGTACGTGAACAGGGTGGGAAGGACGCCCGCTTCGCGGCTGGCCCGGGCCCCGGTGAGCATCCCGATGCCGAAAAGAACAGCCCCGGACAGACCCAGGGCGAGGGTGCTCAGCATGTCCTTACCCGGTTGGGTACACCGACACGGCCGCCCGGGCGCGAGGTCCGGGCGGCTGTGTCAGCGAGGCTCAGCTAGCTTTGACGCCCTCGACGAACCAATCCCATTCGCTCATCAGGTAGCGGGGCGAGAGCGTTTCCCCGGCCTCGATCTTCACGGCACCGCTCTGGTCTTTGATCGGCCCGACGAAGACTTTTTCGCCGTCGACGATCTTCTGGTACGTATCTTTGATCTGTTTCTTCACGTCGGCGGGGACGAAGCTGCCGAATCCACCTAGATGCGGCCCGCCGGGCTCGTTGGTGACGGGAACGAACAGGGGTTCCTCGCCGGAGCCTTTGAATTTACCGTCCTGGATCAGTTTGATCTGTTCTTCCCAGAAGTCGGTAAGGGTCCACATGGTCGAGGTGATCGTGGCGTTGGGACAGCGCGGCTTGTAATCTTCGAATTGCCCGATTATCCACACACCGGCCTTTTCCACGACCCCACATGCGCTCGGATCGTCGACGAAGGTACGAAGCACGTCCGCGCCGGCATTGATCAACGACCG
Organism: Solirubrobacterales bacterium; assembly: GCA_033856455.1. Taxonomy (GTDB): domain Bacteria; phylum Actinomycetota; class Thermoleophilia; order Solirubrobacterales; family 70-9; genus VAYN01. The sequence continues at coordinate 11,047 of JAWVEZ010000155.1, forward strand.
CGTCGCCTGGGCATTGGCGGGAGGGTCGTAGTAACTATTGAGAAACACAACCCTCACCTGACAGTCAGGAAGGACGCTTCGACAGCCAAGGGTGTAAGAATTGATCGCCTGCATGATGGTTGGGATTTTCGACGCGGCGACAAAGCCGATCGTGCCGGTCTCGGTCGTCAAGCCGGCCGCGACACCCGCGACGTAACCGAAGTTCCAATCTTCCACCCAATAGGACACGACGTTGGGGGGCTGAGGGGCGGGGTCACCATGGCCGAAACAGTAGACGTCCGGCGACTGCTGACAGGCCGTGGACATCAGAGTGCCCAGTCCGAGAGTCTCGGAGATCAGGTTGGATCCACCCGCGATCGACTGATTGATCAGCTGGGTCGCCTGTTGCGAATATGGCACGTTGTCGATCGATTTGACCGTTACACCAGGCATCTCCGAGGTGGCGTCCATCGCGACTCGCTGCTGTTTGTTCCAGCCTCCGTCTTCCAACGGGCCGGTGTAGAGCCAGGTCGAGTTGATCTCGGTCGTGCCGCCCTCTGCGGGGCCGCCTTCGCTACTCGACGAGCCGCAGGCGGACAATGCCACCGCAGCCGAGGTAAGCGCCAGTAAAGCCAAGATTGAGTACAGGAAGCGACGTCTCATTTTTCTCCATTCAAACCGGGATCCACGGATTCCACCCTTGATCGGCCGCATCCTCCCAAACCCGCCGGCCCTTGTCAAGAGAGCGACGTCGGTTTTTGGTTAGGAGGAGCGCCCGCGGTCGGCGGCGCTTCGCAGCCCCGCATAGATCGCCGGGAGGACCGCCGGCAGATCGACGATCGGGAGCCCGTGGGTGGGCCCGACGAGATCGATCGCATGGCGCTCGAGCAGCGCGTCCAGATCCCCGATGAACGGCTCGGGGTCGACGAAGCGGGCCCAGTTGAGCGCCTGTTCGACAAACAGGCCGCCGAGCTCGTCGATCGGAAGCTGCGGTAGCTCGTGCGCCAGCTTCCCGCACTCGTCGGCCCGGTGGTGGTGGGCGTAGGCGAAGCCATCCCCGCAGAACAGCGCCCGGCGCTCGGGCACGACTCCCCAGAGGGTCGTGATCAGGTCTTTGATCGCCGGCTGCACGACGACGAAGCTGAGCGCGCCGAGATCGATCGTCTCATCGGCCTCGATCTTCTGAAAACGCTCCGAGAGGGTCGGGAAGATCAGGTGATAGTCGCGCGTGTCGCCGATCGCCGTCGCCTCGGGGAAGCGCTCGAGGAGGCGGCCGACGCCGCCCACGTGGGGCGTCTCCTGATGGGTCAGGAAGATGTAGCGCAGGGGCGGCCGCCCAGCCAGGGCTCGCCGCAGCTGCCCGTCGACGACCTCGTCGTCGACGGGCAGCCCGGCATCGACGAGCAGCGAAGACTCCTCGCCGGAGACGAGGAAGAGCGAGTCGTAGCTGTGCAACCACTCGCCCCGGTGCGGCATCCCGTAGCACTCTCCCAGCCACTGGATGCCGTCGGCCAGGTCGCGAGGCAGGACGTCACGGTTCACGCTCATCGGGCCCGCGCCTCGCGTCGGAGCACGTCGTCGACCAGCTGGTAGTGACGGCTGACGACCTCGGAGCCCTGCAGGACGCAGCCCCAGGCCGGGCAGATCGTCTCGACCGGCCAGGCCTCGAAGACGGACGCCAGGTCGCGCCGGATCTCGCCCACATCGGCCTGCGGGATCCACCAGTACCGCGTCGCCAGCAGATGGGAGCGCACCGTCTCGTAGTCAGCCGGGTCATCCTCGGCGGTGACGATCCACGGGCCGGCTTCGGCGGAGCGGGTGCAGTGCCCGAAGGAGTCGGAGGTGAAGAGGCAGCGGGAAGCCTCGTCGTAGAGCCAGAAGGTGTTGAGCAGCCGTAGGGCCGGGCGATGGGCGTGGAGGCGGGGGACCCCGCCGAGCTCGAGCGTGTCGCGCCGTCCCACCACGTGCGACCTCGGCTTCGGCCCTCGCAGGGCCCCTTGTCCGGCGACGGCACCGGGATGGAAATCGGCCCAGCCGATCACGTCGTCGAACTGTCCGTAGAGGTCGGTGACGCCGAACCGGTCGACCAGCGGAACCAAATTGCCGACCGAGTCGAACTCGCCTTGCCGCAGCACCAGGAGCGCGAGGCAGTCGTCGTCGCCAAGCAGTCGCTCGAGCTGACCCGCCACCGCCTCCCGATGAATCGTCAGGCCGGTGTCGATCAGCAGCGCGTCGTGCCCCTCGGCGACGAGGTAGCAGTTCGCGGGGGCAAAGCCGCGGACGTCCGGGGGATGCCAGCTGACCCGCCCGTCCACCGCGTACGGGTGACTGAGAGCGCGAACCGTCTCGTGCAGCGCGAGCGCCGGGTCAGCCACTACCGGCCACGATCTCAGCCGCGCAGCGCTCGCCGATCATCATCACGGTCAGGCAAGGGTTCACGGTCGGCATCGACGGGAAGATCGAAGCGTCCGCGACGCGCAGGCGTCCGACGCCCCGAACGCGCAACTGTGGGTCGAGGACCGCCATCGGGTCCTCGTCCGCGCCCATCTTGCAGGTCCCGGCGGGGTGGATCACGGAGTCGCCCACCGTCCGCGCGCACTCGATCAGCCCGGCGTCGTCCGACACAGCCGGGCCAGGTACGAGCTCCCGCTTGATCACCCTGGAAAGCGCCGGCCTATCGGCGAGGGCACGGGTCCAGCGCATCCCCTCCAGCATGACCTTTTCGTCGTAGCCTTCGGGGTCGGTGAAATAGCCGGTGTCGATTTCGAGCGGCGCCGAGGGGTCGGCCGAGCGCAGCCGGACGGAGCCTTCGCTGCGCGCCCGGGCGACGTTGGGAAGGGCGGCGAAGATGTGCTCGCCGCGTGGATAGCCGCGGGCAAGCGCCATCTCCTCGTAGCGCATGGTCGTCACCTGCACCTGGATCTCCGGGAACTCGGAGCCACCGGGCATCGGCAGGAACGCACCCGACTCCCAGTGCGAGCGCGCGGACCCCTGCGGAGGCCCCTCCGCCTCCCAGAGGATCAGGCCCTCGGGATGGTCGATGAGGTGCTGGCCAACCCCCGGCGACTCGGCGATCTGCTCGATGCCCACCGCCCTCAGGTGATCCCCCGGCCCGATGCCGGAAAGCAACAGCAGCTTCGAGGAGCCGAAGGTGCCGCCGCAGAGCACCACCTCCTCCCGCGCGATGATCGGACCGCGGGCGGTCTCGATCCCGAGCGCATCGCCTCGCTGGTCGAACAGCACTCGAAGCACGGTCTCGTCGGTAAGGATCTGCAGATTCGCGGGGCAGTCCGAAAGCGGGAACAGATAAGCGGCGGCGCTCGAGGCGCGCAGCTCCCCGGTACGGTTCTGCATGAACCACCCCGCCCCCTCGCCGACGTTCGGCTGTCCCATGTCGACCAGAGGGAGGCCCGCTTCGTGGGCCGCCTCGATAAACGCATTCACCCACTCGTGGTCGCCATCGGCCATCGCCAGCGGCACCTGCGAGAAGAGGCGGTCGAAATAGGGGCTCGAGTCCTCGGCCCCCCAGCCGGCGGCGCCCAGTTCCGCCCAGGCGTCGAGGTCCCAGTCCGGCGTGCGAAACGCGGCCGCGCCGTTGTGGGCGCTGCATCCCCCCAGCACCCGCGCCTGCGGGTAACGCATCAGGTCGTTGCCGCGCGCGGACCTGGTGCGGTAGTCGTAGTCGAGCTCGGAGCCGAGCAGCTCCATCCAGCGGGAGAGGACGTTGACGCGGTCGTCCCGCTCCCCCGTCGGGCCCGCCTCGACCAGGATGACCTCGGCCCCGGCCTCGGCCAGCCGCTTGGCCACGACCGCGCCGGCGGTACCGCCGCCGGCGATCACGTAATCGGCTGAACGCATCACCGGCCTGACGCTAGCGCCCCGCCTACGGCGCTGTCAAGAAGCCGACGTCGGTTTTTTTTGACCTGTTCCCCTCAGCGCCCTTTCCACTCCGGGTCGCGTTTCTCGAAGAATGCGGTGACGCCCTCGACGATGTCCTCGGTGGCGAAGGTGAGGGAGAGCTGGGAGCGCAGG
>JAWVEZ010000156.1:0-8299 GCA_033856455.1 Solirubrobacterales bacterium
TAAGAGATCCTAAGCGGTACGTCCCCTACCTTACAAGTCCAGCTATAGAGGCGAATGACTGTCCGAATTGTGATCTGTCTTGACAAACTGGTCCGTCTATGTTCTTATTTTTCCGGCCTGAAGAGCAAGGCTTCCAGCGCCACGGAGGCAGGGTGTTCTTAAGGGCGGAAGAGAGAAATCGGCCGAGCGCCTCGGCCAGGGGGCCCGCGATTCGCGGGTCGGGCGGGGCGACGACCACGGGACAAGGAGAGAGTTACGTGAGAAGCCAAGCGAGGATCCTGGCCGCCTTGACGGCGCTGGCGTCCCTTTTCGTCTTCGCCGCCCCGGCGAGCGGGGAGTACATCTTCAACGGCTCCTTCTCCGGGCCCGGCTCTGAAGCCGGCCAGATCGACACCCCCGGCCGGGCCGCGGTCGAGCAGTCGACCGGCAACCTCTTCGTGGTCGACTCCGGCAACGACCGCGTGCAGGTCTTCGCCCCCAACGGGCCCGGAACCGCTGAGCCGCTGACCGCGTTCGGTTCCGACTCTCTCTCCGAACCGTGGGGGATCGCGATCGCCGAGGTGGCTGGGCAGACCTCGATCTACGTCGCCGACGCCGGCAACGACCGCATCCTCAAATACGACTCCGACGAGGCGGCCGTCCCGGGCTTCACCCTCGACGCGGCCTTCGTCTCCCCGGTCGAAGGGTCAGGTCCGGGAGAAGTCGGCGACTTCAAGGCGGCCCTTGCGGTCGATCCCGGCAGCGGCGACCTCCTGCTCGCCGATACCGCCAACCAGCTGATCCAGCGCTTCGAGGCCGACGGCACCTTCGCCTCCGCCTTCGACGGCTCCAACGGCGCCAGTGCCTTTGCCGGCCCGATCGACGTCGCCGTCAATTCGAGCGGCGACGTCTACGTGATCGACGCGAGCGGCGACATCGCCAACGCTGAAGGCACCTCGAAGGCGCTGCGCTACTCGGGCGCCGGCGTCTTCAAAGCTCAGCTCGGCCCGGTTGGCACCCACGAACGGGTCGCCACCATCACCGTCAACCCGGGCGATGACTCTGTGGTCGTCTCCGGCGACCAGGACGCGGTCTACGAAGCGGGGCCGCCCCCGTTCCTCGCCGCGCTTGGCGTCTTCGACTCGGCCAACCAGGCCCTGCCTTCGCCGAGCATCCTCGAGACGGCTCTGTACGACTCCGTATCCGGTCTGGCGATCGATGCAGGGACGGGCGGTCGCCTCTACGTCGTGCTCGACTCCGGCGTCTACTTCGGCACGCGCTATGGCAGCCCCGAGATCCAGGTCTTCGGCGAGATCTTCCCGCCGCGCGTCACGATCGATCCGGTCGATCCGGCGGGCATCACCGGGAACGAGGCCCTGATCGAGGGATCGGTGAACCCCAACGGCCTACCGGCAGAGTGGCGTCTCCGCTATCGCGTGCCCGGCGCGGCCGGGTGGGTCAACCTTCCCGTCGAACAGGCTGGCAGCGGCACCGCTCCGACTCCGATCAGCGTGCAGTTGACCGGCCTGCTGCCGAAAACGGGATACGAAGCGCAGATCGTCGCCAGCAACTCCGACGGCACCTCGAACTCTCCCGCGGTCTCCTTCAGCACCGTCGAGGGACCGCCCGCCGCCAGCGTCACCTTCGCCTCCGGCGTCGCCCAGGACGAAGCCTGGTTGAACGGCGGCGTCAACCCGTTCGCCCAGGCGACCACGTACCGCTTCGAGTACGGGACGCAGCCCTGCGATGCAACTCAGTGCACCGCGGTCCCCGCCGGCTCGCCGGACAGCGCCGGCACCGGCATGGCCACCAAACGGGTCGCCGTCCGCGTGCGCGGACTGCAGGCCGGCACCACGTACCACTTTCGCCTCGTCGCCGAAAATGCGAACGGCACCAAGGCGAGCGCCGAACAGGCCTTCTCGACGCTGGCGCCCGGGGATGCTCCCTACGGCTGGGAGTTGGTCTCACCGGCGGAGAAGCATGGTGGCCAGGTCCTCTACGAGCCCGGCTTCCTGGGTGGTGGCGGGGCGCTCTCGCCCGATGGTTCGAGAGTCGCCTACACGTCCCGTTCGACCCTGGTCGGCGACAGTGGGGCTCCGATGGCGAGCACGTACGTGGCCGCGCGGGGGAGCGAGTCCTGGGACACCCGGAACGTGACCCCACGGCTGGCGTCCTCGGAAACCACCAGCCCGCCCCAGCAGGCTCCGGTCCGGCCCCTCTCCGAGGATCTGACGAAGGGCGTCGTTCAGACCAACGTCGACCCGCTCACCCATCAGCGGACGGGCCGGCAGAACCTCTACTTCCGTGACTTCGACACCGATGAGTACCGGCTGTTGACGCCGGACGCGGTGGGCGCCACCCCGGAGTACTCAATCTCGACTGTCACTCAGCAAGTTTTCGACTGGACGCCGGCCCTGAGCCACATCGTCTTCGTCTCGACGGCTGAGCTGACCGCGGACGCGGTGGGGATCCCGGGACCCAAGGCATACGTGATCCCGACCAGCACCGGCAAACCCGACCTCGCCAGCATCGTCGGCGGGGTGGGATCGGAACTCGGTGGCGCACTGTTGAGCACTGGGCACAACAACGAGAACGCGCTCAGCGACGACGGCTCCCGGCTGTTCTTCGAAACCTCGGCGGGCTTGCACATGCGCGACCTCGCCGCGGACACCACCATCGACTTGCCCGGCGCCTTCGCCGATGCCACGCCGGACGGCCGCTTCGTCTTCGTCGTGACTGACGAGCCGCTGGTCGGGGAGGACGGGGATTCCAGCGACGACCTCTACCGGATCGGCACCGACGATCCCGGCGACCCTCTGCTGGTCTCCGCCGACCAGGAGCCCGCCGATGGCGATGCGGGTCACGGTGGGTACGTGCTCGCCGCGACCCCGGACGGCAGCCGTGCGTACTTCTTGATGGCCGGCAGTCAATTGGTCGACGGGGCTCCCACCGGACGCGACCAGGAGATCTATCTCTGGGACGAAGACGAAGGCCTCAGCTATGTCGTCGGCTTCGAGAACGAGCTATCGGACCAGCTTCTCGTTCCCTCCAGGCGCGGTACGAGCGTCGACACCAATGCCTCCGGCGACACCCTCGTCGTCAACTCCAGGATCAGTTTTCTCGCCGATCAGGGTCCGGGCCCAGATCCGATGAAAGAGGGGACCATGGGTGGTCAGGTCTATGTCTACGAGAAGCAACGGTCGACCCGGACCAAACCGAGCTTCAAGTGCGTCTCCTGCCTGCCCGGGCCTGGGCTGACCAATCACTGGGCCATGCTCGACTACGACGAAGGGTTCGGGATGTTCCGCACCAGCTCGCGTGACTTCGTCACCGAAGAGGGCACGGCCGTCTTCCAGACCAGGGCGGCGCTGGTTCCGACCGATACCAACGGCGCCAACTACGACGTGTACCGCTATCGGGAGGGCGTGCTCGAGCTGGTTTCCTCGGGTCGCAAGCCGCTCGACTCCTATCTCTTCGGCGCCAGTTCGAGTGGAACCATCGCCTTCGCCACGTCGGAGCGGCTCACGGCTTGGGACTTCGACGGTTCTACCGACGCCTACGTGGCCCGGCCCGGCGGCGGCTTTGCCGATCCGCCGGCGGCGATGGTGCCGTGCAGTGGTGACGACTGCCAGGCGCCGTGGGTCCCGCCGCTCGCGGCCGGTCCGCCGCCGAGCAGCACCCTCAGCGCTGCCGGCAACCCGAAGCCGAAGCGGCCCAAGTCGCGCTGCACGCGTCGGGGCAAGGCCGGAAAGGGCGCCGCCAAGGCGCGCGCCGGCAAGCGCGGCACCTGCGAGCCCAAGCACTCCAAGAAGTCCAGGAACACGAAGACGTCCAACAAGCGGGGGGAGAAGTGAGCATGCGGCAAGAGAGCGGAAACCTCACCCGGACCGGTGCCGGCGCCCTCGTCGCGCTGGCGATGCTCCTCGCCGCTTTCGTCGGCTCGGCGAGCGCGGCGATACAGATCGAAGAGTTCGGCGGCAGCGTCCTCGACGAGGCGGGTCTGCCGGAGCACCAGGCGGCCGCGCATCCTTACGAGGCGAGCACCCACTTCAAGTTCCCGATGGACGCAAACGGACTCTCCGAAGAGGATCTGAAGACGGCTGTCGTCCATCTCCCGCCTGGCTTCATCGGCAACCCCCTCGCGGTGCCGCGCTGCGAAGAGGGGCGCTCGGTCAACCTGATCGAACCGGAGAACCTCTGTCCGGCCAGCTCCCAGGTCGGAATCGTGGACATTGGGCTCAAAGAAGGGCTTGTGCTGGAAAACCTGCCCGTCTACAGCCTCGATCCCCCGCCGGGCGTGCCGGCTCGCTTCGGCTTCAACGTGATCTTTCCCGACGTCTTCGTCGAAGCGCGGCTGCGCCCGGACGACTACGGCATCGACGTGATCGCCCGGGACGCGAACCAGGCGCTCAACGTGACGGGTGTCAACTTCACCTTCTGGGGGGTGCCGGCCTCGACCGCTCACGACTCCGAACGGATCGGCTTTGGCTGTAGCGACATCTTCGTCGGCACTCCGTGCTCGGCGGGCGTGGTGCCGAAACCGTTCGTCACCAACCCGTCCGACTGTTCGGCCGGCCCGCTCACGACCACGCTCGAGGTCGACTCGTGGCAGACGCAGGGGGTCTTCGACAGCGCCAGCTTCAACCATGACGACTCCTTCAGCCCACCCGAGCCGATGAGCGTCGAGGGCTGCGAGGCGCTCGACTTCCAGCCCGAGCTGAAGCTGCAGCCGACCTCCAGCTCGGCGGGGTCGCCGAGTGGCCTCAATGTCGACCTGACGGTGCCGCTGAGCGACGATCCCGACGGGCTCGCGGTTCCGCCGGTCAAGCGGGTCGAGGTGACGCTTCCGCAGGGCACCGCTGTCAATCCGTCCTCGGCCAACGGGCTCGGCGCCTGCGCGTCGGCGCAGATTGGCCTTGGCACCGATGCGCCCGCTTCCTGTCCCGACGCCGCAAAGATCGGCACGGTCGAGGTCGCCTCGCCGCTGGTCGACCATCCGCTGCTCGGAACGATCTATCTGGCGAAGCAGGGCGACAACCCGTTCGGGTCGCTGCTCGCCCTATACCTCGCGATCGAAGACGAGGAGAGCGGGGTCGTGGTGAAGCTCCCCGGCCGGGTGACTGCCGATCCGGTGAGTGGCCAGCTGCGCGCCGTTTTCGACGACAACCCGCAACTGCCGTTCGAATCGATGCGGATTCGCTTCAAGGGCGGCAACCGGGCGCCCCTGAGCACTCCGACCAGTTGCGGGACCTACGCGACCTCCTTTGAGATCAGCTCCTGGGCGGGTCAGTCGGTCAGCGGCTCGAGTTCCTTCCAGATCACCTCCGGCCCCAACGGCGCCCCCTGCCCGAGCAATCAGTTCGCTCCCGGCTTCGACGCCGGCACGGTCAACCCCGTCGCGGGCTCCTACAGCCCGTTCGTCCTCCGCCTCACCCGCGAGGACGGGACCCAGCCTCTGGGGGCGGTAACCGCAACTCTGCCCGACGGCCTGCTCGGCAGGCTCAAGGGCATCCCCTACTGCTCGGACGCAGCTCTGGCCGGCGTCTCAGGCGCCCTGGGCACCGGCGCTACCCAACTCGCCGCTTCCAGCTGCCCGGCCGCCAGCCAGGTTGGCACGGTCAGCGTCGGGGCCGGGGCGGGACCGAATCCGTTCTACGTCGACACCGGCAAGGCCTACCTCGCCGGCCCCTACAAGGGCGCCCCGCTCAGCATGGCGTTCATCACCCCGGCGATCGCCGGTCCCTTCGACCTCGGTTCGGTCGTGGTCCGCGCGGCGCTGCGGGTCAACCCCGTGACCGCTCAGATCACCGCGGTCAGCGATCCGCTGCCGAGCATCCTGCACGGCATCCCGCTGAACCTACGGGACGTGCGGGTGAACCTGAGCAAGCCGGAGTTCACCCTCAACCCGACCAGCTGCGACCCGATGGGCTTCACCGGCCTCGCCTACTCCGCCTTGGGCGCCAGCGCGCCCCTGGCCGAGCGCTTCCAGGTTGCTGGTTGCGGACAGCTCGCCTTCGAGCCGACGCTGAAGATGCGCTTCTACGGCGCCCCGCCGCGCCGCGGCGGTTTCCCGAAGCTGAAGGCGGTCCTGACCGCGCCGAGGGGCCAGGCGAACATCGGCAAGGCCGTCGTCCTGATGCCGAAGACCGAGCTGCTCGAACAGGGCCACATCCGCACGATCTGCACCCGCGATCAGTGGGCCTCGGACAGCTGCCCGAAGGCTTCTATCTACGGCAAGGCCAGAGCCTGGACGCCGCTGCTCGACAAGCCGCTGCAGGGCGACGTCTACCTGCGCGCCAACGGCGGCGCTCGGGAACTACCCGATCTGGTCGCCGACCTGAAGGGCCAAATCGAGATCGAGCTGGTCGGCTACGTCGACTCGGTCAACGCCAGGCTGCGGACGCGGTTCGTGAACGTGCCCGACGCTCCGGTGAGCAGGTTCGTGCTCGACATGCAGGGCGGCAGGAAGGGCCTGCTCGCCCACAACACCAACGTCTGCAAGACCACGCCGCGGGCCTCGGTCAAGTTCGACGGGCAGAACGGCAAGTTCCGCGACCTCGAGCCGCGGGTTGCCGTCGGCGGCTGCGGGAAGGGCAAGCAAAGAGGGAGGTAGGGGCCGCACGGGGTTGGCGCACAGTTGGCAACCCGGCCCTTGGGGGTTGATTCAGGACAACAACGTACCGCTGAACGCCCAGCTCTGAACTAAACTGCCGCACCAATGGGTTGGAGTCGACTGCGGTGAGGGACCGCCGTGCGTTGCTGGGCTTGGCCCTGGTGCTGACCTGCTGCGCCGTGCTTGGGCTCGTCGGGCTTGGGGTGGAGGGCAAGCTCGACCCGCTCTCCCTGGAGATTCCCGGCACCGCGGCCGCAGAAGCGGAAGAGTTGGCCGAGAGCCACTTCGGCGAGTCCTCGCCGTTCATGGTCCTGCTGCAGGGACCACCGGGAGCGCTCGATCGGCAGGGGCCGAGATTGGTCCGGGAGCTGCGGTCCGATCCGACCGCGACCGTGATCTCGCCCTGGGACCGCGGCTCGGTGGCGGCTCTGCGCCCCGCTGCGGGCAAGGTGCTCGTTTTAGTCGACTTTCACGTACCACTCGATGAAGCAATGCGGCAGACGGTGCCTGCGCTCGACCGCACTCTGGAGGCGCGGATCAGCGCCCCGGTCAGCGCCACCCAGTCGAGCTACGCCTCGGTCTCGCGCGCCCTGCAGGAGGAATCGCTCGCGGCGACCGAGAAGGCGGAGCTGCTGGCGGCGCCGCTGCTGATCGCGATCCTGCTGCTCGTCTTCCGCTCGCTGGTCGCCGCCGCGATCCCGCTCGCCTTCGGCGCGCTCACCGTGTTCGCCGGTCGCGGCGTGCTGGCGCTGCTCAGCGAGGCGATGACGATCGACGCGCTGGCCCTCGTCGTCTGCACGATGATGGGCCTTGCCCTGGGTGTCGACTACTCGCTGCTGATCGTCTCCCGCTTTCGCGAGGAGCTGGAGCGGGGGCGCAAGCCGTGGGCAGCAGCCGCCGCGACCCGCGCCAGCGCCGGCCGCACCACCCTGTTCGCCGGCGTCACCCTGATCGTCGCGCTGGCCTTCTCCGCCTTCCTGCAGCCGGGCTCGCTGCTGCTCTCGCTGGCGACCGCGACCGCCGTCGTCACCGTGATAAGCGTCGTCGTCTCGACCCTCGCCGTGCCGCCTCTGCTGGCCCTCCTCGGTCCCCGCATCAACGCCGGCCGGATCGGCCGCCGCTCGCCGGGCGGTTCCTCTGTCGGCCCCGGAGCGACCGAGGAACCACGGGTCGCCTGGTCGGCCGCCGCGCTCGCCAAGCGCGCCCTGCGCCGCCCCGCCTTCGCCGCCGTCCTGGTCGCGGTGCCGCTGGTCCTGCTCACCCTGCCGCTGCTCACCTTCTCGACCGGCGCCCCGGGGATCGACGAGCTCGCCGCCTCGAACCCCGCCCGCGAGGCGGCTGAGCGGATCGACGAGGCCGTCGGCCCTGGCTGGGAGGCTCCCTTCATCCTCGTCGCCGCGACCGAGCGCGGGCCGATCACGACCCCGGGGAAGCTGCGCCTGCTCGCCCGCTGGCAGCGGCGGATCGTGGCCGAGCCGGGCGTGCGCGCGGTGATCGGCCCCGGCCCGGCCGCCCGCCGCGCCGCGCCGCTGCGCTCGCTCGGCGACAAGCTCAGCGGCGAGGTGGGGGAGGGGGCCGCGGACCTCGGCGAGCTCGGCCCCGGCCTGCGCCGCGCCGCCGGGGCGGTCGGCGAGCTGCGCGCCGGGCTCGACGAAGGCGCCGCCGGCAGCGGCCTGCTGGTCGAAGGCTCAGGGCGGGCCGCCGCCG
>JAWVEZ010000157.1:0-14173 GCA_033856455.1 Solirubrobacterales bacterium
CCGCAACATCCTCGGCGGCGTCATCTTCCGCGAGCCGATCGTGATCGCGAACGTGCCGCGGCTGGTGCCCGGCTGGACGAAGCCGATCGTGATCGGCCGTCACGCCTTCGGCGACCAGTACCGGGCCACCGACCTGGTCGTGCCCGGCGAGGGTTCGCTGACCCTCACCTACACGCCCAAGGACGGCTCCGCGCCGGTCGAGCTCGACGTCTACGACTTCCCCGGGCCCGGCATCGCGATGGCGATGTACAACCTCGACGACTCGATCCGCGACTTCGCCCGGGCCTCGATGCGCTACGGCCTGAACCGCGGCTACCCGGTCTACCTCTCGACCAAGAACACGATCATGAAGCGCTACGACGGCCGCTTCAAGGACATCTTCGAAGAGGTCTACGAGGCCGAGTTCAAGGCTGACTTCGAGGCCGCCGGGATCACCTATGAACACCGCCTGATCGACGACATGGTCGCCGCCGCGCTGAAGTGGGAAGGCGGCTACGTGTGGGCCTGCAAGAACTACGACGGCGACGTCCAGTCCGACACCGTCGCCCAGGGCTTCGGCTCGCTCGGGCTGATGACCAGCGTCTTGATGAGCGCCGACGGCAAGACGGTCGAGGCGGAGGCCGCGCACGGCACCGTCACCCGTCATTACCGTCAGCATCAGAAGGGCGAACCGACTTCCACCAACCCGATCGCCTCGATCTTCGCCTGGACGCGCGGCCTCTCGGCCCGCGGGCGGATGGACGGGACCCCCGAGGTCACGAACTTCGCCGAGACCCTGGAGCGGGTCTGCATCGAGACGGTCGAAAGCGGCAAGATGACCAAAGACCTCGCGCTGCTCGTCGGCGCGGACCAGGAGTACCAGACGACTCAGGAGTTCCTGGCCTCGATCGACGAGAACCTGCAGTCCGCGATGGCCTAGCGGTCGCCAACCCACGACTCTGAGGAGAGGATTTTCGTGAGCACCCCCGTCAAGGTCACTGTTACCGGCGCGGCCGGTCAGATCGGCTACGCGCTGCTGTTCCGCATTGCCAGCGGCCAGATGCTCGGCCCGGACACGCCGGTCGAGCTGAGCCTGCTGGAGATCCCCGACGCGATCAAGGCGGCGGAGGGCACCGCGATGGAGCTCGACGACTGCGCCTTCCCGCTGCTGCGCAGGATCGAGATCACCGACGACGCCAAGCAGGCGTTCGACGGCACCAACGTCGGCCTCCTGGTCGGCGCCCGGCCGCGCGGTCCCGGCCTGGAGCGCTCGGACCTGCTCGAGGCCAACGGCGGCATCTTCAAGCCGCAGGGCGAAGCGATCAACGCCGGCGCCGCCGACGACGTCAAGGTGCTGGTGGTCGGCAACCCGGCCAACACCAACGCCCTGATCGCGATGTCGAACGCGCCCGACGTGCCGCGCGAGCGCTTCACCGCGATGATGCGGCTCGACCACAACCGGGCGATCGCCCAGGTCGCCAACAAGCTCGGCAAGCCGGTCTCGGCGGTCACCAACATGACCGCCTGGGGCAACCACTCGCCGACCCAGTACCCCGACCTGGTCAACGCCAGGGTCGACGGCGCCAGCGCCTGGGACGCGGTCGACGACGAAGCCTGGATCCGGGACGAGTACATCCCGCGGGTCGGCAAGCGCGGCGCCGAGATCATCGAGGCGCGCGGCGCCTCCAGCGCCGCCTCCGCCGCCAACGCGGCGATCGACCACGTGCGTGACTGGGTGCTGGGCACCCCGGAGGGCGACTGGGTCTCGATGGCGGTTCCCGCCGACGGTTCCTACGGGATCGGCCAGGGCATCATCTGCGGACTCCCGTGCCAGTGCACCGGCGGCGAGTGGAGCGTCGTCCAGGGCCTCGAGATTCCTGACTTCTCGCGTGAGCGGATCGACGCCTCGGTGATGGAGCTGCAAGAGGAGCGCGACGCGATCTCCCAGCTCGGTCTGATCTAGCGCTCCCTGACAGGACTGGGCAAAGAAAAGGCCGGCCCAATGGGCCGGCCTTTCTCATGCGGCTTTGAACTGGGCTAGCCGGCCGGGTAGTACTGGCGGCCGTCCTTTTTGACCCGTCCCTCTTTCTCGAGGTCGCCGAGCACCCGGTAGAGGTAGTTAGGCTTGATCTTCATCGTCTTGGCGACGTCCGAGGCGCTGATGCCCGGCTGCGACTCGATCAGTTTCACGGCCTGGTCGGCACGGGTGCCGCCGCGGCGTTTGCGGCGTTTGCGGGTACCGCCGCCACCGCTGGGGGCGGCGGGAGCGGCTTTGCTGGCGCCACGCGGGCGACCGGGACCACGCCGGGTGACTTTGCCACCCAGTTCCTTCAGGGCACCCTCGAGGCGCTTGCGCTCGTCCTCGAGCTCGGCCAGCCGACTGTGAATCAGCTGTCGGGCCTCATCGACCACGTTGTTGCTGGGCATCTTGTCCTTTCCATGCAACAGGCAAATACGCCTGTGTGTGAGTTCCTGGCTGGGCTGAGTGTTACATACGGACACTCACTGTGACCGCCAATTTAGTCAACTGGATTTCGACGACCGTTCGGTTTGGCCAAATGGCCAAACCACGTTACGACAGCTGTTGTGTCAGCCGGTCAGCGGGTGCGTTCGGCCTGGCGCTGGGGCGAGATGCGCACCACGTTGCGGGCCAGGCCCAGCTTCTCCATCGCCAGGATGATCAGCGCCGAAGGGTCGAGCTCCCAGCGTTTCAGGCCATGTACGGCGGAGCGGGGGAAGGCGTGGTGGTTGTGGTGCCAGGACTCGCCCAGGGAGGGCAGCGCCAGCCAGAAGACGTTGGTGGAGCGATCGTCGGTATCGAACCTGCGCGTGCCGAGGAAGTGACACACCGAGTTGACGCTCCAGGTGATGTGGTGGACGAAGAAGATGCGCACGAACCCACCCCAGAGGAGGGCGGTGAGGGCGCCGACCAGGGTGCCGGTGACGAGGAAGCCCGCCAGCGCCGGAATCGCCAGGCTGAGGTAGACGAGGAAGCCGAAGTGGCGGTTGATGAACCGCATTCCCCTGTCCTCATAAAGGTCAGGGGCGTACTTCTTCCAGTCGGCCCGTCCCTGTGAGGACATCAGCCAGCCCGTGTGGGCGTGCCAGAGGCCGGCGAAGACACTCTGCACGCCACCCTCCGGGCTGACGTGGGGGCTGTGGGGATCGCCCTCTTCGTCGGTGTGAGCGTGGTGTTTGCGGTGATCCGCCACCCAGGCGATCACCGGTCCCTGCACCGCCATCGAGCCGAGTACGGCGAAGAGGTATTCGAGCGGCTTCGAGGTCTGGAAGGCACGGTGGGTGAGCAGGCGGTGGAAGCCGACCGTGATCCCGATCGCGGTGAGGACGTACATGACCGCGGCGATGATCAGGTCGGCGCCCGTCACCCAGCTGTTCCAGAGGAAGACGATCGCGAGGATCGTGGCCAGGAAGGGCAGGACCACCGCGCCGAGGTTGACGCCCTTCTCCAGCTTCGTCATTTCGCCCATCCCGAGCAAGATATGCCGAGGAAGGCGATATGAACTAGTGGCTAAGCCACTTTCTAGGCGTTAATCTTGTCAGCTAGATGCCAAAAACCATCGATTCGGAGCCCTGGCGCGGCCTGCCGCCGCACGTCGCCGACCTGATCGAGCCGGAGCTCGCCGGGATCACCGAGGAGATCCTCGTGACGATCGCCCGCGAGGTGCCCGACTACGCGCGGCCGCTCGAGGGCCGCTTCGGCCGCGGCATCCAGACGGGGGTCCGCGAGGCGCTCTCGCAGTTCGTCGAGCTGATCCGCGACCCCGAGTCCGGCCGCGAGCCGGGGCGGGAGGTCTACTTGCAGCTGGGGCGGGGCGAGCAGCGGGTGGGGCGGCCCCTCGACTCGCTGCTGGCCGCCTACCGGGTCGGCGCCCGCGTCGCCTGGCGCCGGATCGCCGCCGCAGGCCGCCGCGCCGACCTCGAGGCCGAGCCGCTGACTCTGCTGGCCGAGGCGATCTTCGCCTACATCGACGAGCTCTCGGCCGACTCGGTCGACGGCTACGCGGCGGCGCAGGCCGAGGTCGAGGACGTGCGCCGCCGCCGCCGGCGGGAGCTGGTGCGCTTGCTGGTCTCCGAACCGGCGGCGGAGCCCGCCGACCTGAAAGCCGCGGCGCGCGCCGCCACGTGGCCGTTGCCGAAGCGGATCGTCGCGGCCGCCTGCGGCGAGGCGGACCTGGCGGGCATCGCCCGTCGGCTCCCGCCGGAGCCGCTGGCGACGGTCCTCGACGGCACCGGCTGCATCCTGCTCGGCGACCCCGACGGACCCGGCCGCCGTGAGGCGATCGCCCGAGCGGCGGGCGACGCCCGGCTGGTGCTCGGCCCCACCGCCGAGCCCGACGGCCTCGCGGCATCCTGGCTCCTGGCCCGCTCCCTGCTCGCCGCCGACGCCGACGGCCAGCTGGCCGCACCCGGCCTGCTCGCCGCCGAGAACCACCTGGCCGCCCTGCTCCTCTTCGAGGCCCGCCCCCTGACCACAAGGATCGCCGCCCGCCGCCTCGCCCCTTTCGACGACCTCACCCCGAAAGCCCGCGAGCGCATGCAGGAGACGGCCCTGGCCCACGTACGCCACCACGGCAACGCGGTCGCGATGGCGACGGAGCTCCACATCCACCCCCAAACCGCCCGCTACCGCATCGCCCGGCTCCGGGAGCTCCTTGGCGACCAACTCGATGACCCCGACGCCCGCTTCGAGCTGGAGCTGGCTTTGCGAGGGGGAGGTCGGGTGGGTCCCTCCACTTAACTTCCCGGGCGTCTTTCCAGCTCGAAGCGAGCACCGCGTTGGCGAAGCCGACATTGACCACAGCAGGGCGGGGTCAATGTCCGATGCGCGGTTTGTGTCCGGCGCCTCGCTTCGAGGCGGCGGTCGAAAAAGTTAAGTGGAGGGGGGTGCCTGATCCCCGTCACCCTGCTGCTTACGACTCCTCGGCAAGGTCCGGAACGCGACGTCCCAGATGGGGCTCGAGACGCCGTAGCCGTAGCGGTGGTCCTGGAAGTGGTGGCGCATGTGGTGCTCGCGCAGGCGTTTGCCGAACTTCGTCCTCGGGACGGCGTGGTGCACGTAGTAATGCGTGTAGTCGTAGGCGAGGTAGCCGAGGATGAAGCCGCCGAAGACCGGGAAGGCGGCGTCGCCGAGGATCAGCCAGAAGGCGAGGAAGAAGAGGGCCGCGAGCGGGATCGAGACC
Organism: Solirubrobacterales bacterium; assembly: GCA_033856455.1. Classification (GTDB taxonomy): domain Bacteria; phylum Actinomycetota; class Thermoleophilia; order Solirubrobacterales; family 70-9; genus VAYN01. The sequence goes on from JAWVEZ010000157.1 coordinate 5,181, forward strand.
GAGGGCGGCATCACCAGGCGCAGCTTGTCGTTGGGATGGTCGTGGTGGATGCCGTGGATGATGAAGTGCATGCGCCGGCCGAAGGCGTTGTCGGGCTCCCAGTGGAAGACGAGCCGGTGCAGCCAGTACTCCGTCAGCGTCCAGACGCCGATCCCGGCCAGCGAGAGCAGGATCAGTCCCCAGACGCCGTAGCCGCTGTCGGCTCCCAGCCACTCCATGCCGACGATCACCGGAATGAAGATCACGGCCGGGATCGCCGGGTGGACGCGGGAGAAGAAGTTGAGGAATTCGCTCTTGAAGAGCGGCGGCGAGGCCGCCAGCTTCTCGGAGCGCTTCGAATAAGCCTCCATCCGGGCGGATCTTAGCGACGGCGGCCGGCAGCCCCCTGAACCGGGCCGTACCCAGTGGGCACGAGAGCCGCCCACCCGCAAGACGCGGGGAAGATGTCACGAAGCTGTTTCAAAGACGCACGGGTTTTGCGAGGTAGGGGTACACGCATCGCTCGCTCGACTGGCACCATGCGCGAGCCGATGCCGCGCAAGCCCAAACCACCCACCTGCGAGGACTGCTTCTTCCACAGGAACATGCTCTGCGCGCTCGAGCTGAACGAGCCCTGCGCGACCTTCCGGCCGAATCGCCCCGAGGGCCTGGTCCCCCCCCGCCAGCCGGTCCTGCTGATGCGGGCGCCGCGTTGGGCCACCCAGAAAGCGGTCTAGAGCCGGCCGCCGCGCCGGCCGCGCTAGTTTTTCGGGCGATGCCCCAGCGCGATCTCTTCGCCGACTTCGCCCGCATGCGCCGCGAGATGGACCAGATGCTGGGCGACGCCTGGGGCCGCGGCCGCTACGTCAGCCGCCGCACCACCGGCTTCTCGCCCAACGTCGACGTCTATTACTGCGGCGAGCCGCAGCGGGCGGTCGTCAAGGTCGACCTCGCCGGGATCTCGCTGAGCGAGGTCGGGATCGAAGTCTCCGGCCGCCACCTCGCCGTGTTCGGCGAACGGGCGGTGCAGGAGACCGAGGGCCGCGTCTACCAGCAGGTCGAGATCCCCTCCGGCCCCTTCCGCCGGGTGGTCGAGTTCCAGGTCGAGGTCGACGCCGAGAACGCCAGCGCGACCTACGACGACGGCGTGCTGCGGATCGAGCTGCCGCTGCGCGACCCCGAAGAGACCACCCGCCGGGTGCCGATCGATCGCCGCGCCTGATGGGGCGCGTCTGATGGAGGGGACACCTGTCCTCGAGGTGGTCGAATCGCCGCTCGAGGCGGAGGACCTGATCCGCGCCGGGGCGCCGCTGCCCGAGGTCCTGCCGGTGCTGCCGCTGCGCGACTCGGTCACCTTCCCCGACTCGCTGACCCCGCTGGCGGTCGGCCAGGAGCGCTCGATCCAGTTGGTCGACGACGTGCTCGGCGGCAACCGCATGCTGGTCATGGTCGCCTCGCGCGATCCCGAGAAGGAGGAGCCGGGCCCCGAGGACCTCTACGACGTCGGCGTCGCCGGGATCGTCGCGCGGATGGTGAAAATCCCCGACGGCTCGCTGCGGATTCTCGTGCAGGCGACCCAGCGGGTCCGCCTCGACGACTACGTAGCCGAGCAGCCCTACCTGCAGGCGAGGATCAGCGAGCTGCCCGACGTCAGCAAGCCGAGCCCGGAGCTGGAGGCGCTGACCCGCAACGTCCAGAACACCTTCTCGGAGATCGTCGAGCAGATCCCCTACCTGCCGGAGGAGCTGCAGCTGGCGGTCGCCAACATCGACGACCCGGCGGTGCTCGCCCACCTGATCGCCGGCTCGCTGCGGATCGGGGTCGAGGAGAAGCAGGCGCTGCTCGAAGAGCTCAACGTCGCCAAACGGCTGCGTCACCTCTCGCGGATCCTCGCCCGCGAGCTCGAGGTCGTCCAGCTCGGGACCCAGATCCAGACCCAGGTCCAGTCCGAAGTCGACAAAGGCCAGCGCGAGTTCTTCCTCCGCCAGCAGCTGAAAGCAATCCAGGACGAGCTGGGGGAGGGGGACGAGCAGCAGGCCGAAGCGAGTGAACTGCGGGAGAAAATCGAGGCCGCCGGGCTGCCCGAGCACGCGCGGAAAGCGGCCGAGCGCGAGCTCTCCCGGCTGGAGAAACTGCCGCCGGCGGCAGCCGAGCACGGAGTGATCCGCACCTACCTGGAGTGGCTGACCGAGCTGCCCTGGTCGCTGGAGACCGAGGACAACCTCGACATCAAACACGCCCGGAAAGTGCTCGACGCCGATCACTACGACCTCGAAACCGTCAAGGACCGGATCCTCGAGTACCTGGCGGTGCGCAAACTCAACCCCGACAGCCCCGGCCCGATCCTCTGCTTCGTCGGCCCCCCGGGGGTCGGCAAGACCAGCCTTGGGAAATCGATCGCGAAGGCGCTGGGGCGCGAGTTCGAGCGGATCTCGGTTGGCGGCGTCCGCGACGAGGCGGAGATCCGCGGCCACCGCCGCACCTACATCGGCGCCCTCCCGGGGACGATCGTCCGTGCCCTGCGCGACGCCGGCTCGCGCAACCCCGTCTTCATGATCGACGAGATCGACAAGATGGGTGCCGACTTCCGCGGCGACCCCGCCTCGGCGATGCTCGAGGTGCTCGACCCCGCCCAGAACGACTCCTTCCGCGACCACTACCTGGACCTCGAGTTCGACCTCTCCGACGTCGTCTTCATCGCCACCGCGAACGTCCTCGACCCGATCCCCGGGCCGCTGCTCGACCGCATGGAGACGATCGAGCTGGCCGGCTACACGCTCGACGAGAAGATCCACATCGCCCGCCAGTACCTGGTCGGCCGCCAGATCGCGGCCAACGGGCTGACGCCGGCCCGGATCGAGTTCGCCGACGCCGCCCTGAAAGCGATCGTCGAGGAGTACACCCGCGAGGCCGGCGTCCGCAACCTCGAGCGCCAGATCGGCACGATCTGCCGCAAAGTCGCGCGCGAGGTCGCCGAAGGCAAGACCAAGCGCAAGGTCAAGATCTCGGCCAAACGGGCGCGCGAGCTGCTCGGCCGCCGCCGCGTCTTCGCCGAGCAGCGGCGCCGCACCAAGGACCCCGGCGTCGCCACCGGCCTCGCCTGGACCCCGACCGGCGGCGACGTCCTCTTCATCGAGGCGACGGCGATGCCCGGGAGCGGCAAGCTGACGATCACCGGCCAGCTCGGCGACGTGATGAAGGAGTCGGCGCAGGCGGCGCTCTCCTACGTGCGCGGCCACTGGGTGGAGATCGCCCCCAAGCTCGGCGAACACTGGTTCGGCGAGCACGACATCCACGTGCACGTCCCGGCAGGGGCCGTGCCCAAGGACGGGCCCTCGGCAGGGGTCGCGATGACGGTGGCGCTGAGTTCGTTGATCAGCGGCCGGCCCGTTCGCAACGATGTCGCGATGACCGGTGAGGTAACGCTTACGGGGCAGGTGCTGCCGATCGGCGGCCTCAAGGAGAAGTCGCTTGCGGCGCAGCGGGCCGGGATCAAGCGAGTGATCGTGCCGGAGCGCAACCAGGGAGACGTCGGTGAGATTCCCGAGCACGAGCTCGGTGGCCTGGAGTTCGTCTTCGTCGACGAAGTCTCCAAGGCGCTCGACGTAGCCCTCCGCTAGGGGTGGCGTAGGCATGGAGGCGGCAACCCTGCGCCGGAGCGGTCCGGCGGCGCTGGCGCAGCAGGCGCGCGCCGCGCTCGAAGAGCGCTCGCGGGTCTTCTGGATCGTCGTCGGGCTGACCGCCCTCGGGGCGCTGCTGCGCTTCGCGACGCTGGGCCTGCAGAGCTACCACCACGACGAGGTCGTCACCGCCAGCCGCGTCCTCCAGCCCGACTTCTTCCAGACCATGGACGTGGTCGGCTACAGCGAGTCGGCGCCGCCGCTCTACTACGCGCTCGCCTGGCTCTGGACCCAGCTCACCGGCACCGCCGAATTCGGGCTGCGCTCGCTCTCGGCGCTGCTCGGGACGGCGACGATCCCGGTCGCCTTCCTGCTCGGGGCGGAGCTGCGGGGGCGCCGCACCGGCCTGCTCGCGGCGGCCCTGGTCGCGGTCAACCCGATGCTGCTCTGGTACTCGCAGGAGGGGCGGGCCTACGCGCTGCTGACCCTGCTCTGCGCGCTCTCGCTGCTCTTCTGCCTGCGGGCGCTGCGCAACGGGCAGCGGCGCGACTTCGTGCTCTGGGGGGTCGCCTCCGGCCTGGCGCTCGCCACCCACTACTTCGCCGTCTTCCCGCTGCTGGTCGAGGCGCTGCTGCTGGCCCGCCGGCGGCGGCGCGCCAGCTGGGTCGGGCTCGGCGTCGCCGGCTGCTTCGGCGCCCTGCTGCTGCCGCTGGCGATCCACCAGATGTCCTACGGCCACGCCGAATGGATCGGCAACGTCACGCTGGGGCACCGGCTCTGGGAAACCGCCGCGACCTTCGTCACCGGGGAGACCGCCGACATCATCGGCCAGCCGGAGAAACCGGCGCTCTCCTTCGTCCCGCTCGCCCTCTGCTTCGCCGCCTTCGCGCTGCTGATCTGGCGGGGCGGACGAGCGGAACGCCGCGTAGCCCTGCGGCCGCTGGCGGTCGGCGCGGCGGCGATCGGGGTGCCCGTGCTTCTTGCCCTCTTCCCCGGGGGCAAGGACTTCGTGCTCGCCCGCAACATGATGGCGGCGCTGGTCCCGTTGCTGCTCGTCGTCGCGGTCGGCCTGACCCTGCCCTCGGCCCGGCGGCTCGGCAACGTGCTGGCGGCCGCCCTGCTCGCCTACTCGCTCGGCTTCTGCGTCTACGCGAGCTTCTCGCCCGACCTGCAGCGGCCCGACTGGGGCGCCGTCGCCAGCCGTCTCGGCGAAGCCGAGGCGCCGCGCGCCACCGTGACCTGGACGCTCGGCCTGGCGCCTCTGCGCTACGAGCTGAACGACGACGCCTTCATGGTCAAACCGGCCGAACGGCTCGACTGGCAGGTGCGCGAAATCGCCTTCGTCTCGGAGGGGAAAGCGCCGCCGCCGCCGCGGCGAATGCTCGGTCCCGGCTTCCGCGAAAGCGGCCTGGCACAGGACGGCCATCTCTTCATCCGCCGCTACCGGCAGACGCAGCCGGGCCTGGCGCCGCTGCGCCTGCGCCAGCTGCGCGCCGCGCCGCTCGACTTCCGGACCAATGGCGTACTGCTTGACGGCGTCGGCCCCGGGTAACTGTGTCTTTGCGAATTGCGAGTTATTCTGCTGAAAGCGCTTCGGAATCCAGGAGGAGAGGGAATGAGCAAGACCAAGGCGGCCCGCGCCACCGACATTTATGAGACTGCCCGTGAAAACCCCTACGTGCAGCGGCTGATCGAGGACGAAGACCTGCGCGACAACCTGCGTGAGGCGTTCGAGTCGGCGAAGAGCGCCTACGGCCGCGCGACCGGCAACGGCAAGGGCCCGGTCAAGGCGGTGACCACCGACAAGAAGCTGCAGAAGGAAATGCGGAAGACCGCCGAGCTGCTGCAGGAAGCCAACGATCGCCTGCAGAAGCCGAAGCGGAAGAACCGCCTCGGCAAGGTCGTCCTGCTGGCCCTGGTCGGCGCCGCCGCGGCTCTGATCCTCAGCGAGGGGGCCCGGAAGACGGTGCTCGACGCGCTGTTCGGCGCCGAAGAGGAGTTCGAGTACTCCTCCACCACGAGCATCAACGGCTCCTGACGAAGACGGGGCGGGCGGGTATCGCCCGCCCACTTACCTAGACTGCCTATAGACATGGAGGCAGCTACGAAAGAGCGCGAGCTCAGCGGCGACAAGGCGAAGCGGATCGTCCATGCGATGCGCAACTCGGTCGCGGAGCGCGGGGCGGCGGGTTCGACCTTCGAGCACGTCGCCCGTGAGGCGGGGGTCAGCCGCGGCCTCCTGCACTATTACTTCGGGACCAAGGAGCGGCTCCTGGTCGAGGTCGTGCGGCGCGACGCCGAGCTGCGGGTCGCCCGGCTCGACGAGATGCTGGAGAAGGCGGAGACGGTCGACCAGGTGCTCGACGGCCTCGTCTCCAGCCTCACCGACATGATCGAGAACGATCCCGGCTTCTTCCTCCTCCTCTACGAGCTGTTCAGCGCCGGGCGCCGCAACCCCGACATCCAGCACGAGGTCGGGCAGCTGTTCGAGCGGACCCGCTCGCACGTCGCCGAGGTGCTGAACGCGAAGGAGGCCGAGGGCGTCCTCAAGCTGCGCTTCCCGGCCGTCGACGTCGTCTCCTACCTCTTCGCGCTCGGCGACGGCTTCGCGCTGCAGACGCTCTCCGATCCGCAGCGCGACAACAGCGGCGCGATGGAAGCGGGCTCGGCCAGCGCCCGCTACCTCCTGATCTCCGAGTAGCCCTCGAAGAACCGCCGCGTACGCGTGACGCTGGTCACGAAGTGACGGCGCGCACAGACCGGGCGCCCGGCGGTGGGGGAGGCTCGCGCTCGGACCATGAGAGACGCGATGAACCGACTTGCGGGAGTGCTCGGCCGACGCCGGAAGTGGGTCGTCGCGATCTGGCTCGTGATCGTGGTCGCGGCGCTGCCGTTCGCCGCCAAACAGACCGAGCACCTGACCGGCGGCGGCTTCGACGTCCCCGGCAGCCAGTCGCAGGCGGTCAGCGAGTCGCTGCAGGAGGAATTCGGCGAGAAGGCCGACGGGATCGCGGTGGCGCTGCAGGCGGCGCCCGACTCGACCGCGGCCGAGCGCGCCGCCGCCGTCACCCGGGTCCGCGAGCAGGTCGCCGGCGTCGAGGAAGTGACCCTGACCCCGGCCGCGGCGCTGGCCGGTCGCCACCAGCTGCAGGAGACCGGCTTCGCGCTGCTGCCGCTGCGCAGCCCGCAGTCCTCCGACGAGCTGATCGACTCGGCCGCCGAACTGCGCACCGACATGGATCCCGGCACCGCCGAGGGGGGCGTCACTCCCTACCTGGTCGGGCAGCCGACGATCTGGGCCGGGATGCAGGAGATCTCCAAGGAAGACCTCGCCAAGGCGGAGGCGACCGGGTTCCCGATCGTCGCCCTGATCCTCCTGATCGTCTTCGGCTCGCTGGCGGCCGCGGCGCTGCCGCTGACGCTCGGCTTCGTCAGCGTGCTGGTCACCGGGGCGCTGATCTACTTCATCTCGCTGCAGATGACGACCTCGGTGTTCGTCACCAACATGGCCTCGATGATCGGCATCGGGGTGGCGATCGACTACTCGCTGTTCATCCTCGCCCGTTACCGCGAGGAGCGCCAGACAGGGCTCGGCAAGCGCGAGTCCCGCGCCCGGGCGCTCTCGACCTCGGGGCTGGCGGTGTCCTTCTCCGGCCTCGCGGTGATCATCTCCCTGGCCGGGCTGTGGATGGTCGACAACGCGGCGCTGCGCTCGATGGCGCTGGGCGCGATGACCGTGGTCGCCGTCTCGATCCTCACCGCGACGACCCTGCTGCCGGCGCTGATCGCGATGCTCGGCGACCGGGTGATGCCGGGCGGGATCGTCGGCCGCGTCAGCGCCTTCTTCCGCCGCCGCTTCTACCGTCGCCGCACCCCCGAGCAGGTCGCCGTCGCGGCCGCCGGGCGCAGCGAATTCTGGGAGAAGTGGACGGCGCGGGTGATGGCGCGGCCCTGGGTCGCGGTGCTCGGCGCCTCGTCGGTGCTGCTGTTCCTGGCCAGCCCGCTGCTCTCGATGGAGACCGGGACCGAGGCGCTCGCCCAGTTCCCCAAGGACTCCGACGTGCGGGTCGGCAACGAACTCGCCGCCGAGCAGCTCGGCGGCGGCACCGACCCGATCCAGGTCGTCGCCACCTTCGACGCGCCGGCGAGCGCCGGCGACAAAGCCGCGGTCGCCGCCTACGCGAGGGAGGTCGCGGCGACGCCCGGGGTCAGCTCGGTGGCGACGCCGATCTACGCCGGCGACAGCGCCCTCGTCCAGCTCACCTCTAGTGCCGGCAGCGAGACCGACGCGGCGATCGCCCTGGTCGAGCGGCTGCGGGCCGATGCGCCGGGGACCGCGCTCGGGCGGCTGGCGGCGGTCGGGGTCGGCGGCGAAACCGCCCGCGGGTTCGACGTCCGCGAACAGGTCAGCGGCTCGATGTGGAAGATCATCCTCTTCGTCCTCGCGCTCAGCTTCGTCGTCCTGATGGTGATGCTGCGCTCGCTGGTCCTGCCGCTGAAGGCGGTGCTGATGAACCTGCTCTCGATCGGCGCCGCCTACGGGGTGATCGTCGCCGTCTTCCAGTGGGGCTGGTTCGACAGCGTGCTCGGCTTCGAAAGCCAGGGGGCGCTGGACACGATCAACGTGCCGCTGATCTTCGCGATCGTCTTCGGCCTCTCGATGGACTACGAGGTCTTCCTGATGTCGCGGATCCGCGAGCGCTACATGCTCCACGGCGACAACGAGCGCGCCGTCGCCGAGGGCCTCTCCTCGAGCGCCCGCACGATCTCCTCGGCGGCGCTGATCATGACCTCGGTGTTCGCCGTCTTCATCCTCACGGGGGTGCCCTCGATCAAGGAGCTCGGGCTCGGCTGTGCGGTCGCGATCGCCCTCGACGCCACCCTGGTGCGGCTGATCCTGGTCCCGGCGGCGATGAAGCTGATGGGCGAGTGGAACTGGTGGATGCCCGCCTGGCTCGACCGGGCGCTGCCGCAGCTGAGCTTCGAGAGCGGCGAGCCGGAGCCGACCAAGGCATAGCGCGCTCCGTGGGTTGTACGCGCTATAGCCCGCACAACCCGCGGAGGACATAGGATTGGCTGCATGGCCAGTACGGCGGTGGGAGAGGATGTCGCCTTCGCGGGGGCGGCGCGGCAGGCGGAGATGATCCGCGGCGGCGAGATCTCGCCGACCGAGCTGGTGCGGCTGTACCTGGAGCGGATCGAGCGGCTCGACCCGCAGCTGAACTCGTTCCGGGTGGTCTTCGCCGAGCGGGCGATGCTGGAAGCCGAGCAGGCTGAGGCGCGGCTGAAAGGGGGCGACGAGCGACCGCTGCTGGGGGTGCCGATCGCGCTCAAGGACTCGACCAACCTCGCCGGCGAGCTGACCACCCACGGCACCGACGGCTTCGACGAGCC